>JAFSSK010000115.1 GCA_017451045.1 Clostridia bacterium | reverse complement strand
GTTGCAATTGCAGCTTTTGTTGAACCGTTTTTGATGCCGGTTTCGATGATAATCCGTTCTTCCAAAGTGAGATGTTTGCTCTTGTTTGTCGTGGACATATTGTCCTCCTCTCTCATGCCAACCGAGGGAAATCATTATACGAAACTTGACAACTAAATGCAACTGGAATTTTCTTGACAACAAATTTCCACTCGCACCCGGTTAGAGTGGAAGTTAGATTTACACTTAACATTAATCTGATTCTAGGTGATATAACGATTGACAAGCAGCCGTTTTTCGGGTATAATCAATACAGTAGCGCCGCAACTGGCAGAAAAACGTGGGGACACCACGGTGGAGCGGCGTGAATCAAAACAGCCGACTGCCTGGGCACAGTTATTTCGGATTCGGATAACTGTGCCCGGTTTTTTATGAAAAAACGGAGGAGAAGGGTATGGACATTTACAAAATTCATGACATCGAACAGTTGATCGGGGATAACCCGTATGTGGGACGCGGGATCATTCTGGGCATGAGCGAAGACAAGAAATCAGCCTGCGCCGCCTACTTCATCATGGGACGGAGCAGCAACAGCCGCAACCGCATTTTCGAAAAAAAGGACGGCGTCGTCTATACGAAGCCTTTTGACGAGTCCAAAGTACAGGATCCTTCGCTGATCATCTACGCGGCCGTGCGCGAATACGAGAATCATCTCATCGTTACCAACGGCGACCAGACGGATACGATCTATGAAGGACTGAAAGCCGGAAAATGCATGAGATGCTCGCTGAAGAAAAGAAAGTTCGAGCCGGACGCCCCGAACTTTACGCCTAGGATCTCCGGCGTTGTGAACTTCGACGGGGAGGGATTCGATTACGAACTCAGCATCCTGAAGAGCGCGGATGCCGAAGGAAGCGAATGCAACCGCTACACGTTCGATTACAAACCGCTTCCGGGACTCGGACACTTCATCCATACGTACGTGACGGACGGCAGTCCGATCCCCACGTTCCAGGGAGAGCCCGAAAGACTGAAGATCCCGAACAGCGCGAAAGAATTCGCAAACGACGTCTGGGCTGCGCTGAACGAAGACAACAAGATCTCGCTGTACGTCAGATACACAGATATCCGTACCAAAAAGAGCGAAGAGATCATCATCAACAAATACAACAAGGCCTGAGAAGCCGGAGGAGAGTGAAATGAAGGAATTCGAACTGAAATACGGCTGCAACCCCAACCAGAAACCCGCAAAGATCTTTATGGCGGACGGCAGCGAACTGCCCATCGAGATCCTGAACGGCCGTCCGGGCTATATCAATTTCCTGGATGCGTTCAACTCCTGGCAGCTCGTCAAGGAGATCAAAGAGGCGCTTGACCTTCCGGCTGTCGCGTCTTTTAAACATGTAAGTCCTACATCTGCCGCTATCGGAAAAATACTGCCAGAAAAATTGAAAAAATCTTGTTTTGTGGATGACATTCCGGAACTTGACCAGTCGCTGCTCGCCTGCGCTTACGCGCGTGCCCGCGGAACGGACCGCATGTGTTCCTTCGGCGACTGGGTTGCCCTTTCCGACGTCTGCGACGTAACGACTGCGAAACTGATCAAAAGGGAAGTCTCGGACGGCATCATAGCACCCGGATACGAGCCCGAAGCGCTGGAGATTTTGAAGAGCAAACGGGCAGGCAAATACAATATCGTCGCGATCAGCCCCGATTACGTTCCGGATCCCGTTGAGCGCAAACAGGTATTCGGCATCACGTTCGAACAGGGACGCAACAATTTCAAGATCGACGGATCCCTTCTTGAAAACATCGTTACGAAGAACCGCGAACTGCCTGAGTCTGCCGCGCAGGATCTGATCATTTCTCTCATCACGCTGAAATACACGCAGTCCAACTCCGTCTGCTTCGCCTATGACGGTCAGGCGATCGGTGTTGGCGCAGGGCAGCAGTCCAGGATCCACTGTACAAGACTTGCCGGTTCTAAGGCAGATACGTGGTTCTTAAGGCAGCACGAGAAAGTCCTCGGGCTTCCTTTCATTGAGACGATCGGAAGGCCTGACCGGGACAATGTCATCGACGGCTACATCAACCAGAACGAGGAGGACGTCTGCGCGGACGGGAACTGGCAGAAGTACTTTACAAAACAGCCGGAGCCCTTCACCAAGCAGGAACAGGCCGCATATCTAGCTACGATCACCGGTGTTTCCCTCGGCTCTGACGCTTTCTTCCCGTTCGGAGACAATATCGAACGGGCATTCAAGAGCGGCGTCAGCTATGTCGCTGAACCGGGCGGATCCATCCGCGACGATAACGTCATCGCAACGGCAGACAAATACAATATGGTTATGGCTTTCACGGGTATGAGGCTATTCCATCATTGATCTATCCGGATAGAAAGGGATCCTCCCGGCGTACAGTTTGCCGGGAGGATCCCTTTTGGGGTTCTATCGGGAAAGCCTTACTTGAACTAGATCAAGATAGGCCTGAAAGTCTACCGCTCCATCTTTTGATTCAAGTATCAATTCACAGGTTGCAGTCTGTTCAATCGGATCCCACAAGTTTTTTACAATATAGATTTTTCCGGTGTTTAAAACATACAATCGAAAAGTCATATCATTACAATGAATTACTATGTAAACCGTCTCTTTACTACCAAATGTAGCTTTGTTAATTATTGCTACATGCGTCTCCAGAGTAGGTTCAAGTTCTAAAAGATCATTCGGGATTTTTTTCAGCGTTTTGAATAATCCGTTCGGAGGCGTTGTTTGGTTCATCCATTCATCTATTTCCGGATGAATATCGGAGGAAGCCATAGCCGAATCCAATTCATGATATTCTGCAATTGTATACCGAATTGCAGCCTTTTCAACCTGATTCCAATTGATCGGTCCCGAATTTGCTTCACATCCTATGGATACCAAGCCGACCACAATGATCACCAATAATACTAACCGGTTTACTCTTTTTCTCATTAGTTTTTCTCCTCTTCCGGCACTAGATACCCTTCACATAGAAGGCTGTCATATCACTTACCACACACTCCATCGGCCCGTTGATGTTGATACCGGCTAGCAATAGATTCGGAAACGTCTTTAACGGATCTCCCGGCTTCTTATATTTATAGTGCTTGGAAACGCTCTTGATCCCGGCAATCTTACAGCACTTGTGTGCATAGGGGTCGGACAGTTCAATCCCGAGATCCAGCTTGATTTTGGCATTCAGCCAGCGATAGCCGTGGGATGGAAATCTGTTGTGATATTCTCGAAAAAGTATAACATTCCGGATTAAGCGTTTCTTCTGCTCCGAAGGTTCGTCGATGCCTTTCTTCCGGTTGTAGAAACTGCTCCTTGGAATACCGTTTTTCTCACAAAGCAGATTGACTGGAAATTCCCCGGAGAGTTCCATAATTACTTGGTATTCTTCTTGTCGATAGGAATGTACTATTTCAACCCCCTCTGTGTCCAACTTTAGTTTACCACTTCAGGGATGACAACCTAAGGCCACATTTCTACCCAGTCCATGATGTCCAGTCCCAGCATCGGCAAAAGCCTTGTCAGGAACAGTCTGTAGCGCATGTAAGGATGATATCTCAGCGCGTCGCGCAGAAGCTCAGGCGTTACGTGGACTTCTTCGGGGGTCGTGGCGGCTCCCGCTTCCTTCATCATGCGGATCAGTTTTTCGTTTTCCGGAAGAGTCGTCAGGATGATCTCTCTTATCTGCGGCCAGACGCGCTTCAGTTTCTCGGGGTCGACCTTGTCTGCGATCGTCGGGCTGTTCAGGCGCTTGACGTCGGCAAGGAGTTCCGGATCGTATTTGCTGTAGACGAGATCCCAATCCGTCGGATCCTTTACGGGGTTGACTTCCGTCACTTCTGTCGCGATCTTCCGGTACGCACCGTTGATCAGCACGGTCGCCACGCCCACTTTCTTGCCGTGGTATTCGGGCCAGATGCCTCTTATCACCTTCCAGCATTCGAGATAGTGGGAGACGATATGCTCCGCTCCGGAAGCTGGGCGGGAGCAGCCTGCCAGCTTCATGGCAAGTCCGGTCATCACAAGGGCCTCCATGACAGCACCTGCCGTCTCTTCGTCTTTGCACTGGACGCGGTTTGAAAGGGCAGTGATCTTTTCAAGGGCTGATTCCGTGATCTGCGCGACGTTCGGGCAGTAGTACTCGTCGATCAGCAGATGGGCGATGCGCCAGTCCGCAAGACCTACGTATTTGGCGACCATATCGCCGAACCCCGCGGCTTTCAGTTCGCCGGGTGCCGCTGCAAGGATCGCTGTATCCGCCAGGATCACGTCGGGCTGTCTTGCCTGCCAGGAAGACTTGAAGCTGTTTTTGATGATGGGCGCGGTATCGGACGCAAATCCGTCCATGGACGGAGCCGTCGCAAAGATGCAGAAAGGCTTGTCCATTTGGAACGCGACCACGCGGCAGATGTCGTTGAGGGAACCGGTTCCGCAGGAGAGAATGCATGCCTCGTCCCGGGCCAGTTCCGTGATCAGGTCGACCGCTTCCGACGTGGCGCAGTTCATATTCTCGAAGATCTGCTCGCGGAGGATGAAACCGGCATCGCGCAGAACGGTTTCCAGGCCGTCTGCCGCCTTCAGGGTGTTCTTGTCCGCGACGAAAAGCATCCTGTCCGGAAAGCCTTCCTCTCGCAGGATCCCGCCGGCTTTCGCCTTTATGCCGGAACCGATCTCAAGGCGCTTGAGATCGAACGTGTGTTTTTTGCCGCAGGGGCAGTTTTCCAGTTTTTTCAAGATGGCTGAAAGATCCATATATTTCTCCTGTACAGGCTTCCGGAAGGCAGCCGGGGCGTTCGCGGACGGTTGACTTTTCCGGTAAAGCCGCTATAATGATTATAAGATTTGCTGGGCGAAAGATGTTAGATGATATGGAAAAAGGAAAAAAGAAAAAGGTTAAACTGAAGATACACGTGGAGCAGATCACGTGCGACGACGATCTGTTCGATCCGGATTCCTTCCTGGATTATCCCGAGGACTGGGACGCGCCGGAAGGGGAACTGGAGCGAGAGGAAAAGCCCGAGATCGTCGATGTTTTCACGGAGGCGACAAGAACGGAGACGGAAGACGGCCGGGTGGTCATCTCCTACCGGGAAAGCGAGCTGACAGGCATGGAGGGAGCGAAGACGGAACTGTCTTTTTTCAAGGATACGCCAGGACTTGTCTCGCTGTACCGCTCGGGAAGCATTTATACCTTGCTGACGTTCGAAAAGGGGAAAAGGCATATCTGCTCGTACGATACGCTTTATATACCGCTGGAAGTCTGCGTCTATACGACGAAAGTGGACAACGGCCTTCTGTCCGTTCCGGGCAGGCTGGAGATCGTCTACATCGTTGAATTCCACGGCGCGAAAGCGGAGTACACGAAGCTTCAGATCGAACTGAGGCAGTGATCCGACTTACTTGTGATACGGCGTTCCGTTGATGATGCAGAACGACCGGTAGATACACTCAAGCAGGATCAGCCTCGTCATCTGATGGGGAAACGTCAGGGAAGACAGGGACAGCTTGAGGTCCGCGGCGTCCTTGACGGTCTCGGAAAGACCGAACGAGGAACCGATGATAAAGCATATGTCGGAAGACTGAGAGCAGTACTTCTCAAGGGAGGACGCAAGTTCTTCGGAGGAGTACTGCTTTCCTTCCACGCAAAGCGCGATCCTGACGCTTTTGGGAGGGATCGCTTTCAGGATCTGTTCGCCCTCCGCTTCCAGTGCGGCCCGGATCTCCTTCTGCCCGGGTTTTGCGGGCAGCTTATATTCCTTCAGACTGATGACGTCTGTCCTGCCGAAAGCGGACAGGCGTTTTATGTATTCTTCGCACCCGTCGCGCCAGTAGGATTCCTTGAGCGTCCCGACGGTGATGATGTGTATGTTCATGAACAGACTCCCAAATCAAGATCCGTGCAGGAGGCGGGGCTGGCTGCCAGGACCGGGATTGACTTGTCCTTCAGCGCTGCCCTCACGCACTCGATTGCAATCTGCGGATCGTTGTTCTCGCGGCTCAGGTGCGCGAGCAGGAAAGACTTCGTCCCGGTTTTCTCCAGGTCTGCCGCCAGCTCGGCCGCGTCGGCGTTGGACAGGTGTCCCGTATCCGCGGCGATCCTAGACTTTGTATCCGGCGAATAGGTGCCGGTCCACAGCATCATGCTGTCATGGTTGGATTCCAGGACGACGCCCTCGCAGCCGGACAGTGCGCCCAGTATGTACTCGTTCACGACGCCAAGGTCTGTCGCGTAGCCGAACGAGCGCTTTGCGCCGCTGGCGTCGGCGTAATCGATCCGGTATCCCACGCTCGCCAGCGAGTCGTGGGAGGTGATGAAGGAACTCACGGTCGTCCCGCCGAACCGGACCTGAAAGAGCGGGGGGCGCGGAACAAGATGCATCTCCTCTCCGGCGCGAAGCTTCATACAGACTTCTGAAAGACAGGCGCGGGGCAGATAAACGGGCACTTGAACCGTCTTCAGGAATACGGGCAACGCGGAAATATGATCGATATGTTCATGCGTCAGGAACACGCAGGCGATGTCCTGCGTGCCGACGCCGATGGCTTCAAGGCCGCACCTGATGGCTTTCGCGCTTTTTCCGGCGTCGATCAGGAACGAGACGTCAGGCGTGTGCACATAGGTACAGTTGCCGCCCGATCCGGAGAAAAGCGAGCAGATGCGGAATGATGGCTGGTTGATCGGCATTAGTTCAAAACC
>JAFSSK010000114.1 GCA_017451045.1 Clostridia bacterium | reverse complement strand
CGGCGGCAGCAGCTCCAGCGCGCCGCATACGCACCGCACGTACGCGTCCTTCGTCATAGGCTCGTACGCCCCGGAAAGATACATATTTGCAAGTTTTGTCCCCTTCAGCACGTGAAGCAGGTGGATCTTGACGAAATCCGGACGGAGCGCGGCCGTATCCAGAACGGTCTGCCGCATCTGCTCCCAGCCCTCCCCGGGAAGTCCGAAGATCAGGTGCACGGCTATCTTCACGTCCGGCGCCTGCCTCCTCAGCCTCTCGTAACCGTTTTTGAACTGCGCGAACGTGTGTCCTCGGTTGATAAGTCCTGCCGTTTCGTCGTCCGAGGTCTGAAGACCCAGTTCAACGGTCACGGTCCCCTCGCCGCAAAGATCCTGCAGGACCGGAAAAAGTCCGTCCTCCAGGCAGTCCGCGCGCGTTGCGATGTTCAGCCCGACGGCGTCCGGGAAATGGATGACGCGCCTGTAAAGGGCCGCCAGTTCTTCTGTTGGACCATAGGTGTTCGTGTGCGCCTGCAGGTACGGGATGCAGCGCCTAACCTGCCATTTTTTGGACAGTTCCCGCCTCTTCTGCTCATACTGCTCTTCGAGCGGAACGGACACGGGCATCGCGAAATCCCCGCTCCCGCGGGCGGAACAGTAGATGCAGCCGCCGAAGCCGCACCTGCCGTCGATGTTCGGGCAGGTAAAACCGGCGTCCAGCGGGATCTTCGCGCACTTTTCCCCGAACGTCTTACGCAGGTAGTAGTCATAGGTGTAATACCGCTTGTTGCTGTCCGAATGGACGAACGGATTGGTCTGCTGCTGCGTCGCGCCCGTACTCATTTTTGCGCCTCCTCTTTTGACGCCCAGAAGCGCCTTACGATGTCCGCCAGCGATGCCGCGCTGTCCGCGAACTTGATGTGGGACCAGTGCGGCGGCATCATGTCTCTGTACAGAGGCGTCGCGTACCTGTCGTCCAGAAGGACTACGATCCCTTTGTCTTTTTCCGTCCTGATGACGCGGCCGGCGGCCTGCAGGACGCGGTTCATCCCCGGGTAGGTATAGGCGTAGTTGAAGCCGTCCTCGTTCTTCATCTGGTAGTAGTCGCGCAGGATGTTTCCTTCGTTGGAAAGCCCCGGAAGACCCGTCCCGACGATGATGCTCCCGATGAGCCGTGAGCCCGGCAGGTCGATGCCTTCCGCAAAAAGTCCGCCCAGGACGCAGAATCCGATGTGTAGCTGCTGCTCGTTCTCGACGAAAAGCCCCAGGAATTCGTCCCGCTGCGCCGCGTTCATATCCTGTTTCTGGACCGTTACGGTCACCTTCGGGTATTTTTTCGCGAATCTGCCGCTGACGAGCTCCAGATAGGCGTAGGACGGCAGATACACGATGTAATTGCCCCTCTTCCCGGAAACGGTCGCTGCGATGCAGGAGACGATCCTGTCCGCCGATTTTGTCCTGTCCTCATACCGCGTGCTGATCGTCGTGACGGCTGCCACGCACAGATTGTCCTGCGGGAACGGAGACGGGAGCGATACGGACACGGCGCCCTCGCCGCCGCCTAAGATATCCTTGAAATAATCCGCCGGGGTGAGCGTCGCGGAAAACAGGACGGACGCATGCGCCATCGAAAGGCTCTCGCGCGCGATGGACGTCGGATCAAGGCAGTAGAGCCTTATGATGACGTTATCGCCCAATATCTCGACATAGGTCATGAACCCCGTATGATAGAGCTGTATAAGATCCGCAAAACGCCTGTATGCCTCCACAAGGCGCCATACCGCCGGCGCGCAGGCAGCTCCCCGGTTCTTCCGTAGCCATTCCGAAAAGATCTTGTACCCGTTGCAAACGCCGTCCGAGAGGAACACCGGCATTTCCCGGCTCATCCAGAAACCCGTCCTGCCGCCCTCGCCCGTCTCGTGGACGGAATCCGCACACAGATCCATCGCAGCGGTGAAAACGCCCAGCAGTTCGGACATGCCGTTTTCCAGTTCCGCAGGCAGTTCCTGCGCCTCTTCCCGGAAAGCCATAAGGCCTTCCAGGCTGATCTGTCCGGAGTACGTCTGCCTGATCCTGTCCGGCAGGTTGTGTGCCTCGTCGATCAGGAAAACGTACTTTTCTGACGTTTTTTTATCAAAATACCGTTCGAATCGAACATTTTTATCAAATACGTAATTGTAGTCGCAGATCACGGCGTCGCAGAATTCGGACAGATCCAAACTCAGCTCATACGGGCAGACGCCCCACTTTGCGGCCGTCTGGCGGATAGTCTTTTTGTCGAATCCGTGGTAGCCGGCCAGCAGTTCGTGCAGCGCACCGCGCCACTTCTCCGCCCCCGCTTCCAGCAAGGGGCACTCCCCCCGTACGCAGACAGGCCCCGTCCGCGTCGGCAGCCTGAACCGTTCCTGCCAGGGACAGATCTGCTCCTTGGCCGTGATCATGATGCTCCTCAGCCTCGTGCCGGACGCATACAGCCTTGCGCAGGCGCCGAACGCCTCTTTCTTCCCCGACGTCTTGGCCGTCAGGTAGAAGATCTTGTCCGCGCTT
>JAFSSK010000113.1 GCA_017451045.1 Clostridia bacterium | reverse complement strand
AGGCGGTGTCAAACTACCGGAGCAAGCCGGCCATCGTGGCGCCGGAAAGCCGATACAGAACAGAAGTAATCAACAACGGCCGCTTGACCAGTCTATACAGAACGATCAAGGACCTGAGCTGCTAAAGCAATCCAAAACCCCCTACAAGAAGTTGACACCGACCCCCTTTTGTTTCCGGTTGACAAACCGCCTGTTTTCCTACACAATATAAAATACGAAAGAGTTTATGTTTATTTTGGGAAGACCGCATGCATCACAGTCTGAAAGGAATACGTCCGTGTTTAACTTAAGAACTCATCAGAAAAAAGTTATGGCAAAGTTCTGCATGAGGACAGCCTCGCTTCTTCTCATTATCTGCCTCCTGCTGCCCGCTTTCCCCGTCTTCGCAGCCGAAGTGCCCGATGATCCGGAGACGGTCTATACTCTTCCGGTGTTCGAGACTTCGGATATCCACGGGTATCTGGCAGACACTTCTTCGAGCAGCTACGAATACCGGCTCGCATACATTTCCGACAAGGTCCGAGATGCGCGCACGAAGGACGACGTCTATCGGAAGGACAACGCGCTCCTGCTGGACGGCGGCGACATCTTTCAGGGCAACACGCTGTCAAATCTTTTGAAAGGCTCTTCCCTTTCTGCAGCCTTCATGCTCATGGATTACGACGCCGTTGCACTCGGCAACCACGAGTTCGACTGGGACGTCTTCACGGTCGTCGACAGCGACGGTACGATGCTGGACTCGTATCTTGACGAGACGCCGATGGTCAACGACATTCCTGTCCTGACGAGCAATCTTTATTACAAGAGGGAGAAGGTCCCCTTTGCCCGGGAATACATCATCGTCGAGAAAACGGCGACGGATGGAAACGGAAATACCGTTCCGGTACGGATCGGCGTCGTCGGTTTCACGGAAGACCACGCGGGAAGCATCATGAATACCAGGTTCACCGGTGCCGGTTTCGTGACGATCGTCGATTACTCGAACGCAAATCGCATCGCGGCGGAACTCGAGAGTTCCGGACAATGCGATGCCACCGTGCTCCTGACGCATGCGGCGGCTGAGGATGCCGCTTTCAATCTCGGTCAGGGTACTGCTTTCGATCTTGTTCTCGGCGGCCATACGCACGCCTCTGTAGTCGGACGAACCGGCTGGGGACTGACATACATGCAGCCCGCAGCCTATTCGACCGCCTTTGCCGCGGCTGAGTTTGAATTCAGGATTCAGGACGGGAAGCCCGTGCTTTCACAAGTCTCGAATGCCCGTACCGTCGGCGTGACAGATGCCCCTTCACGGCTTTATCCGACTCCTGAAAACGCTTCGGATCTCGATCCGGCGGTCGTCTCTCTGACAGACCGCGTGATCGAAGAGATCTCGGAGCTTCTCGAGGCACGCGTCGGCTCCATCACGACGCCTGCCAAAAAAAGCGATTATCTGCCGGGCAGCGACAGACGCTCCAGCACGATGGGCAACTGGATGGCCTCTATCATTGCCAGGGCTGTCGGTGCCGAAGTAGGCTTCGTCAACGGCGGCGGCATCCGCACGGATATGACGATGAATGCGGACAACCGATGGCAGCGCACGATCACGGTATCCGACATCTATACGATGTTCCCGTTCAACAACCTGCTTTACTGCTATGAACTGACATACCAGGAGCTGCTTGAATTAATGACGTATGCTCTCACAGAGAGCGGCGGAAGCCTGCTTTCGTGCATGACGGGCATTGAATGCTATTTCGTGGGCGGAACTGTACAGGCGCTCGTTCGAGACGGAAAAGCCGTTTATCTTGACGGGCAATGGGCGCCCGGATGGGCAGAACGCAAGATACGTGTCGGCGTCTCCGAATTTGTCGCGACATCGAACCGGATGGCCGGCTCCATGCCGAATCCGCTCGTATCCTGGGCAAATACGAGCCGTCTCGTCTCAAACGATCTCGTGGACGTGGAAGGCGTGTTCAAAGTGCTTGACGAGGAGTCAGAGAATAACCACTGGGAACTCGCGATCGATAAAACGCCTTACTTCGTGAGCGGACGTTTCTTCGGCCCGATGTGGCAGGAAGGCGACCCGGTGCCGAATGCGCCGGGAGCGCAGGAGTCCGGCGCCGAAGATCCTTCCGCCGCTCCTTTACAAAGTGCGTCCGTAACAGAAAGCAGTGAACTGCCTTCGGAAAGCGGTCCGGACCGCCAGGCGCCTGCGGATAGCGGTTCGTCCCTTCTAAAGAACCCGCTGTCTCCCGTTGTCCTTGTGCTCGTCATCGTCATTGTCGTCATTCTGGTCAGGACGTTTGCCGGACGAAAGGACAAAGAAGACGTCCCGCCGGAAGACAGATGGTGAAATAGAAGGAACAGACTGAGCTCCGATAATCCGGGCAGGTCGATGAAGAAGGACCCCGAGCAGAATGGTGTGCTACCCGTCAAGAGGACAGTGAATAATTAAAAAGTTCCGTACCGCCAGTTGTGCATTACAGCTGGCGGTATTCTTATGCCGCCAAATAGTATTGTTGATGATACTCGACTGGTGTCATCAAATGCAGCTTACGT
>JAFSSK010000009.1 GCA_017451045.1 Clostridia bacterium | reverse complement strand
AAGCCGAGAGTAGATGCCAAAAAGGGATTAGCACAAGAGAACGGAAACATCAATGGTTGGAACTGACCGAACCGCCGTGTACCGAACGGTACGCACGGTGGTGTGGGAGGACGGGGGTTAGTCGCCCCCTCCTACCCGATTATATAGAAGCGAATATTACAGGCGCTACCGGTCTTCCCGGAAATACGGAAGCCCCAGACTGGCAGGCGGCTGCGTTTCTTTTTTGTTGAAGAAGCTGATGACGATCAGGATGAGCGCCGTAACGGCGTACGGGATCACCTTCAGAATCTCTTTCTCTGCAAGTCCCACGCCTTCTATGTACCGCGGGAGGATATACAGAAAACCGAATATGAAAGAGCCGAAGATGCTGAGGTTCGAACGCCACAGCGAGAAAATGACGAGCGCCACGGCGAGCCAGCCCATTGCGTCTATCACGTACTCAAGGGAACCTCTCGTGCAGTCGAGCAGGTAGAACGCGCCGCCGACGCCAGAGATGGCCGCGCCGAGCACGCACGACACGTATTTATACCGGATGACCGGGATACCTGCCGCGTCAGCGGCCGCGGGGTTCTCGCCCACAGCGCGAAGAGAAAGGCCGGTCCTTGTATATTTGAGGACAACGGACACGATGATGGCGAAAACGATCCCCAGGTACACCAGAACGCCGTGAGACAGAAAAATCGTTGTGAACCAGTTCTCCGGCAGGGAGAACAGCGGCTTGGTGAAAGTCGTGCTGGTCGGGGCGAAATAGATCTCTTTGTCACCCATCTGCGTGCCCCAGAAGCCAAGGACGCCGGCGCCGAACGTCGTCAGCGAAAGTCCCGTCACGTTCTGGTTGCAGCGCATCGTGATCGTGAACAGGCCGTAGAGCAGACCGCCGAGACCGCCGAACAGCATAGCCATCAGCACTGCGACAAGGATGACAAGGAATGACGGCGCGCCGGCCTGATAAGTCCAGTAGGCGCCCATGCAGCCGCCTACGCCTCCCAGGCACATGATGCCGGGGATGCCGAGGTTCAGATGACCGGCTTTTTCGATCAGGATCTCGCCGGTCGAGCCGTAGAGGAACACGATACCGAAACGGATGGCCTGTTTGATAAGTGTGACGATCATGCCTGTTCCTCCTGTTTCTTTTCCTGTTCCTCCGGCTTCTGCTCGGCCTCTGCCGGCTCTTCAGCCGCTTTCGGCTTCACCTCTGCCCGGGGACGGAAATTGATCTTGAAGTTGATGAAAAACTCGGTGGCAATGATAAAGAAGAAGAAGATACCGACCATCATGCCGGCGTAGCTGTTGCCAAGCCGCGCCATGTTGCCCACCTGCGTGGCTCCTCGGTTGATGAACACGACCAGGAAGGACGTCAGGATCATCGCCAGCGGATCGAAGTGTGCCAGCCATGAGATCAGGACGGCGGTGAACCCGCGTCCCGCGACCGTGGACTGCGCCGTGCTATCCGAGAGAAAACTGGCATCCTTGACCGAAACCAGTAAGAATCCGGCGACACCGCTGAGCAGGCCGCAGAGGAACAGCGTGCGGATGATCACCTTCTTGGTGTTGATGCCGATATAACGGGCCGTGTTCGGCGCTTCGCCGACGACGGAGATCTCATATCCGTGTTTGCTGTACTTTTGATAGATGAACATGATCACGGTCAGGACCGCGACGGTCGAAACGATGATCCAGAAACTGTTCGCGCCGACGGAAGCAAGCGTTCCGGTCTCGAAGTTCAGAATACCGGTGCCTTTCGGAGCAACTGTTTTGATCAGATACGCACCGAGACAGACGGCGATGTAGTTGAACATCAGGGTGAGCAGCGTTTCGTTCGTGTTCCATTTGGCTTTGAACAGAGCGGGGATGACAGCCCATATCACAGCCATTGCCAGAGCGGCGGCAAAGGAAAGAAGGATCGTTGCCCAGATCGGCAGGGAGGAGGTGTAGGATATCACCAGCGAGCATCCGAACGCCCCCATCATAGCCTGCCCTTCGCCTCCTATATTCCAGAAACGCATCTGAAAACAGGGGGTTACGGCCAGAGCCAGAAGCAGATACAGGGCCAGATCGCGCAGAAGCGTTTTGACCAGCATGGTCGATCCGAACGCGCCTTCAAACAGGTATTTGAAGAAAAAACCGAAGGAGACCTTGCTGGACAGCAGGCAGCTGACAAGGCAGCATACCATGATGGACAGGAGGAAAGCTCCGATCCGTATCAGCCAGGCGTACTTTGCCGAATAATTCAGGCGGCGTGTCAGGTGGACCAGAGGTTCTTTGACGTGTTTCGCGTTTTTAACCATTGCCCTCTCCCTCCTCCTGCGCTTCGCCGTAGTTGTAAATCCGTATGTCGTCCGGAACTTTTGTCATCATAAGACCCAGTTCCTCCTTCGTGGTCGTGCGTGCGTCAACGACACCGGATACCCGGCCGCCGCACAGAACCAGAATGCGGTCGCACAGCTCCAGCAGAACGTCCAGGTCCTCGCCGACATATACGACGGCGACGTTTTTCTTCTTTTGCATGTTCAGCAGATTGTAAATCGTATAGCTGCTGTTGATGTCGAGTCCGCGGACAGGGTAGGCGGCCATCAGCACTTTCGGAGAGGAGGAAATTTCCCGTCCGACCAACACTTTCTGCACGTTGCCGCCCGACAGCCGCCGGACGGGGATCATATCGCTAGGCGTTACGACTTCCAGATCGTGTATGATCTCGTCTGCAAGTTTTTTCGGTTTTTTCCGGTTAAGGAAGATCGAGTTGCCTTTTCTGTAGGAACGGAGCATCATGTTGTCAATGATGCTCATGCTGCCGACAAGGCCCATGTTCAGCCGGTCTTCCGGGACAAAGGACAGTTTGATGCCGAGTTCCTGGATCTCGCGGGGCGTTTTGTCTTTCAGGTCGATGACCTCGTCGTCGTAGAAGAGGATCTGCTCCTCGTTCACCAGTTTCGTGATTTCCTTGTTGTTTATGTTCGTCAGGTCCACGGGTTTGCCGTCCGGATAATGGAAAAAACCTTCGGCAGCCATGGCCTTGATCTGTTTCAAATCTTTGTGGTAGAACGTGACGGGCTTGTCGCGTTTCGGATTGTGGAAGATGATATCGCCTCCGGCCTTAGGCTGAAGGCCGGCGATCCCTTCCAGCAGTTCTTTCTGACCGTTGCCGGATATGCCGGCGATCCCGAGGATCTCGCCGCCGCAGATATCGAAAGATACGTCGTCGACTACGGTCCGCCCGTCCTTGTTGATGACGCTCATGTTGCGGATCAGAAGCCTCGGCTTTGGATTCTCCGGCAGTTCGCGGTCGATGTTGAGGCTGATCTTCTGCCCCACCATCATCTCCGTCAGTTCTTTTTCGGTCGTCTTCGCCGTTTCGACCGTTGCGATGTGCTGCCCTTTCCGAAGCACGCACACCCGGTCGCTGATGGCCATGACCTCGTTCAGCTTATGGGTGATGATGATAATGCTTTTGCCCTCGTCGCGCATCTTGCGCAGAACAGAGAACAGTTTGTCGATTTCCTGCGGGGTCAGAACGGCGGTAGGCTCATCCAGGATCAGAATGTCAGCCCCGCGGTACAGCACCTTGATGATCTCCACGGTCTGCTTTTCACTGACGGACATGTCATAGATCTTCCTTGAAAGATCGATATTGAACCCGTACTGATCGACTGTATTCTGCAGTTTCTTGACTCTGTCTCTGGACAGGTGGTTGAACCGGATCTTCTGGAAGAATTTTGGACCGCTCCCGTAGTTTTCCGGCATGTGCTCGCCCAGAAGAATATTATCGGCGGCGGTGAACAGATCGACCAGCTTGAAGTGCTGGTGAATCATGCCGATATGATGGTTGAAGGCATCGATCGGCGATTTGATGACGACCTCTTCTCCGCGCACGATGATTTTGCCGCTATCCGGGGTGTAGATACCGGCGATCATGTTCATCAGGGTAGTCTTCCCGCTTCCGTTTTCGCCGAGAAGCGCCAGGATCTCCCCCTCGCGCAGATTCATACATACGTCTTTGTTGGCAATCACCTTTGTCCCGAAGGCTTTCGTGATGCCCTGCAGTTCGATGGCTAAATTATTCCCCATAGTCACCTGTTCTTTCTTCAGAAAAGGGTATAGGGACCGACAGGCAAACCTACCAGTCCCCAACCCTTGAGTTATTCTGCTAAACGTGAACTACCCGCCACCTGCTTACGCTGAGGTGGGGGCTTCACAGACGGCATGAGCCGCCTGATCTATTTTACCCTGTTATGCCGGATGATCCGACAGAGGTAAGGGGTCTATCCCCGGTGTCCCGACCGGTTGTTTTTCTTTCTTGTATTAGTT
>JAFSSK010000112.1 GCA_017451045.1 Clostridia bacterium | reverse complement strand
GATTACATCGCCTGCGGAAAGAACGTTCCCGAAAAGATAGCCGCCATCGTCAGCGGCGTGGCAGAGGGATGCGTGCAGTCCGGCGCCGCCCTGATTGGCGGAGAAACGGCGGAAATGCCCGGATTCTATCCGGAGAACGAATACGACCTTGCCGGTTACTGCACCGGCATCGTGGACAAGCAGGCCATCCTGGACGTCAGCCGGATGCGCAAAGGGGACGCCGTGCTGGCGCTTCCTTCCTCCGGCGTGCATTCCAACGGGTTTTCGCTGGTCCGCAAGATCTTCAACGTGGAGCACACGGATCTCGGGAAACCGTACGCAGAGTTGGAAGGGAAAACGCTTGGCGAGACGCTCCTTACGCCCACGAAGATATACGTGAAGCCCGTCCTGGAGATCCTGAAGAACTGCGATGTCCGCGGGATTTCGCATATCACGGGCGGCGGCTTCTACGAGAACATCCCGAGAAGCATCCCGTCCGGACTCGGCGCAAGGATCGACAAAAGCAGTGTGAGGGTGCTCCCCGTCTTCCGCATGCTGCAGGCATACGGAAAGATCAGCGAGCACGATATGTTCAATACGTTCAACATGGGAGTCGGCATGTCCGTCATCCTGAAAAAGGAAGACGCAGACAGGGCCGCAGAAATCTGCCGCGCACACGGCCTTGACGCATACGTCATGGGCGAGATCGCGGAACAGGAGGAGGCAATCACCATATGCTGACAAGGATAGCGGTCTTCGTATCGGGCGGCGGAACAAACCTGCAGGCGATTTTGAACGAGGAATCCCACGGCAGGATCCGCAGCGGGAAAGTCGTGCTGGTTGTTTCCACGAACGAGCACGCAGGGGCGCTCAAACGCGCGGAGTATTTCGGGGTGAAGACCTGCGTGGTCAATCCGAAAGAATGCGCCAGCGAGGCCGAATACAATCAGAAACTGTTCAAGGTCCTGGATGAGAACAACGTCAATCTGATCGTTCTTGCCGGATACCTCCACATTCTGGACAACGAGTTCGTCCGGCGGTATCCGCAGGCCATCATCAACATCCATCCGTCTCTGATCCCCGCTTTCTGCGGGAAGGGATACTACGGCCTGAAAGTTCACGAGGAAGTGCTGAAGCGCGGCGTGAAGGTGACGGGCGCTACGGTCCATTTCGTCAACGAGATCCCGGACGGCGGCGAGATCATCATGCAGCGGGCCGTCGCGATCCGTAACAGCGACACGCCTGAGATCCTGCAGCGGCGCGTGATGGAGAAGGTGGAATGGGTGATCCTGCCCAAGGCGGTGGAACTCGTCTCCAGATCCATCCTTCTGGGAAAGAAATGTTACTGAGCCCGTTCAAAGAACGAATGATTTGAGGGAAAGAATTATGAACATAATGGTCATCGGCGGCGGCGGCAGAGAGCACGCCATCATCAAGAAACTGAAGGAGAACCCGGCGGTCGAGACCGTTTGGGCGCTTCCCGGAAACGGCGGGATCGCCAGGGACGCCGTCTGCGTCCCGGTCGGCGCGAAAGATCTTGACGGGATCGTCGAGTTCGCAAAAACGCACCCGGTCGATTACGCCGTCGTCGCGCCGGACGATCCGCTCGTGCTCGGCGCCGTCGACAGACTCACCGAGGCGGGGATCCCGTGCTTCGGACCGGACAGCCGCGCGGCGATCATCGAGGGAAGCAAGGTCTTTTCCAAGAACCTGATGAAGAAATACGGCATCCCGACGGCTGACTACCGGGTCTTCAGCGACCCGCAGGAAGCGCTTTACTACATCACGAAAAAATCGGAATATCCCATCGTGATCAAGGCAGATGGTCTTGCACTCGGAAAAGGCGTCCTCATAGCCCAGGACGAGTCCGAAGCACGGGCGGCCGTCACTTCCATCATGGTGGACAAGGCTTTCGGCGCGAGCGGCAACCAGATCGTCGTGGAAGAATTTTTAACAGGCCCCGAGGTATCGGTCCTTGCGTTCACGGACGGGGAAACGGTGAAGCCGATGGTCTCGTCGATGGACCACAAGCGCGCCGCGGACGGCGACACCGGCCTCAACACGGGCGGGATGGGTACCGTCGCGCCCAATCCGTGTTATACGGAGCACGACGCCAAGATCTGCATGGAGAAGATCTTCCTGCCGACCATCAAGGCAATGAAAAAAGAGGGCAGAACGTTCAAAGGGTGCCTGTATTTCGGCCTGATGATGACACCCAAGGGGCCGCGCGTGATCGAATACAACTGTCGCTTCGGAGATCCGGAAACGCAGGTCGTCCTGCCGCTGCTGGACACCGATCTTCTGACGATCATGCAGGCGGTGACGGAAGAGCGCCTCGCCGGCGTGGATATCCGCTGGAAGAACGAGAGCGCCTGCTGCGTCATCATGGCCTCGGACGGCTATCCCGGGAAATATCAGAAGGGGTTCGAGGTCACGGTGGACAAGGGATGGGAGGACTGCATCTGCTACGCCGGCGTCAGCGCCGACGGCGATAAGATCCTTACCTCCGGCGGCCGCGTTCTGGGAGTCGTCAGGACCGCCCCGACACTGAAAGAGGCCGTCAAAGAGGCTTATAGGGCGTCGGAGCACGTTCACTTTCAGAACGCGTACACTCGCTCCGATATCGGAGCCAGGGCTTTGAATTATTTGGAACGGGAGAAACGATAAATGGTTTATCGGGTATATGTGGAGAAAAAAAAGGAATTTGCCGCGGAGGCAGCCGCTCTGCTGCGCGAGATCCGGGAAACGCTGGGTCTGCGGAACGTGACGGATCTGCGAGTTGTCAACAGATACGACGTCGAGAAGATCTCGGAAGAACTGTTCAGGACGGCCTGCGACGCCGTCTTCTCGGAACCGCAACTGGACGTCTACTCGTCCTCGCTTGACGAAGCGGGCGCAGCAAGGGTATTTGCCGTGTCCTACCTTCCCGGCCAGTTCGATCAGCGCGCGGACAGCGCCGCACAGTGCATACAGATCATCAGCCAGGGCGAGCGGCCGATCGTACGGACGGCCCGGATATATCTGCTTTACGGGGAGATCACCGACGCGGAAATGAACAGGATCTGCGGATACGTTATCAACCCGGTCGAAAGCTCGCTGACGACTCTGGATCCTTACGATTCGCTGGAGATGGAGGCCGAAGTGCCGACGACCGTCGCAACGCTCGACGGCTTTAGCAAGCTGTCAAAAGAGCAGCTCGAGGATTTCATCCGCCGGTACGGGCTCGCCATGGACACGGACGATATATTGTTCTGTCAGTCATATTTTCAGAAAGAGAGGCGCGATCCGACCATCACGGAGATCAGAATGATCGACACGTACTGGTCCGATCACTGCCGGCACACGACGTTCTTAACGACCGTCGACAGCGTCCGCTTCGAGGATCCGCTCATTGAAAAAACGTATAAAGACTATCTGGAGATCCGCCGGGAACTGAACCGGACAAAGCCCGTCAACCTGATGGACATCGCGACGACGGGCATGCGGTACCTGAAAGCGAAAGGCAAGCTGCCGCGTCTTGACGAGTCCGAGGAGATCAACGCCTGCACGGTCAAGATCAAAGTCCGCGTGGACGGCCGGGAGGAAGACTGGCTTCTGCTGTTCAAAAACGAGACGCACAACCACCCGACTGAGATCGAGCCGTTCGGCGGCGCCGCCACCTGTATCGGGGGCGCGATCCGCGACCCGCTGTCCGGCAGATCCTACGTTTATGCAGCCATGCGCGTGACGGGCGCCGCAGATCCTCTGCAGCCGCTCGAAAAGACGCTTCCGGGCAAACTGCCGCAGAAAAAGATCGTTACCACTGCAGCGGCAGGCTACAGTTCGTACGGCAACCAGATCGGTCTTGCAACGGGCATCGTGGACGAGGTATACCATCCGGGCTACGCTGCCAAGAGGATGGAGATCGGCGCCGTCATCGCGGCAACCCCGGCTTCGAACGTGCGCAGGGAAGTGCCGGCGCCGGGCGACATCGTCATACTCCTTGGCGGCCGTACGGGCCGCGACGGGTGCGGCGGCGCGACAGGCTCCTCCAAATCCCACAATCTTCAGTCTTTAGCCAGCTGCGGCGCGGAAGTCCAGAAAGGAAACGCGCCCGAAGAAAGAAAACTCCAGCGGCTCTTCCGCAACGGCGAGGCCGCGAAACTGATCAAACGCTGCAACGATTTCGGCGCGGGCGGCGTGTCCGTCGCCGTAGGCGAACTGGCTGACGGCTTGCTGATCAACCTTGACGCCGTCCCGAAAAAATACGAAGGGCTCGACGGAACGGAACTGGCCATTTCCGAATCCCAGGAGCGCATGGCCGTCGTGGTAGCACCCGAGGACGCGGAAAGATTCTGCAGCCTTGCGGACAGTGAGAACCTGGAAGCGACGCGCATCGCGACCGTGACGGAAGAGAAGAGACTCAGGATGAACTGGAACGGCAGGACCATCGTGGACATTTCCCGCGAGTTCCTGAATTCCAACGGAGCCGAGAAGCATATAGGCATCGAGGTCGCCTCCCCAAAGCCGTACCATACAGAAACGAAAGACACGTTCAAATCGTCCTTCGAGACGCTTGCCCAGGATCTCAACGTCTGCTCCAAGCGCGGACTTTCCGAACGGTTCGATTCGACCATCGGCGCCGGGACCGTGCTGATGCCCTTCGGCGGACGCAACCAGGCAACGCCGATCCAGGCCATGGTGCACAAGATAAGCGTCGAGAAGGGGACGACGGACGCCGTCAGCTTCATGTCCTGGGGATACAATCCCGAACTGTCCGACCACTCGCCTTTCCACGGCGCATACTACGCGGTCGTTGAATCCGTCTCGAAACTGATTGCCGCGGGCGCTTCGTTCCGTGACGTGTATCTGACCTTCCAGGAGTATTTTGAAAAACCGCTGAAAGATCCAAAACGCTGGGGCAAGCCCATGGCGGCGCTGCTAGGCGCATTGCGCGCGCAGCTGGACCTTGGCATCGCGTCCATCGGCGGGAAAGATTCCATGTCCGGCTCCTTCGAGCAGCTGGACGTTCCGCCCACGCTCGTCTCCTTCGCCGTTACGACGGGAAGGGACAGCGACGTGATGACGCCGGAATTCAAGGCGCCCGGACACAGGATCGTTCGCATCGCGCCCTCATATACGCAGGATAGGCTCATCGAACCCGCAACGCTGCTGGACGAGTACAGGCTGGTTACAGACCTCATCCGCTCCGGACGGGCGGTCGCCGTCATGACGCCGGGATTCGGCGGCGAGGCGGAAGCGCTTTTGAAGATGTCACTCGGCAACGGGATCGGTGTGAAACTGGACAAGGGGGTGGCATGGCCTTCGCTGTTCACCCACAGCTACGGCGGATTCGTGGCAGAACTCTGCGACGACGTTGACGTGTCAGCTCCCGCGGGCGTCTTATGCGAGGAGATCGGCCGCACCGATGCCTCGTTCACGGTAAGCTGCGAGGACGGCGGCACTGTGGACCTTGCGGACATCAGGCGGCTGTATGACGGCAAACTCGAACCCGTATACCCCTGCCGCGCGGACCAGCGGAAAGATCCCGTCCCCGTGCTGAGCTATACGGCAGAGCGGCCGGCCCGCAAAGGCGCCGGAATTGCGAGACCGCGGGTCCTCATCCCGGTCTTCCCGGGAACGAACTGCGAGTACGACAGCGCCAAGGCCTTCACGAACGCCGGCGCCGAGGCGGAGACTTTCGTCATCCGGAACCTGAACGCAAGATCCATTGCGGATTCCGTTTCCGCTTTCGCACAGAAGATAAAGCAGTCCCAGATGATCTTCATCCCGGGCGGTTTCTCCGGCGGCGACGAGCCTGACGGATCCGGCAAATTCATCACGGCCTTCTTCCGGAACGAACAGATCCGCGAAGCCGTGACGGAACTGCTTCAGGACCGCGACGGACTGATGCTCGGCATCTGCAACGGGTTCCAGGCGCTGATCAAACTGGGCCTTGTCCCGACGGGGAAGATATCCGACATCCGTCCGGAAGACCCGACGCTCACATACAATACCATCGCAAGGCACCAGTCCAGGCTCGTCCTCATCCGCGTGGCATCGGACAAGTCCCCGTGGCTGATGTACACGAAGCCCGGCGAGATCTATACGGTCCCGATATCCCACGGCGAAGGAAGGTTCCTGGCCTCCGACGGAACGATCGAAGATCTGGCGGCAAACGGCCAGATCGCGACGCAGTACGTGGATCTTGAAGGGAACCCGACATACGATATCGATTTCAACCCCAACAACAGCTGCATGGCCGTGGAGGGGATCACGTCCCCGGACGGCCGGGTACTGGGCAAAATGGGCCACAGCGAGCGGATCGGCGAGGGACTTTACAAAAACGTCGAGGGACAGTACGACATGCACCTGTTCTCGGCAGGCGTAGACTATTTCTCATAAGGGGGTCTTGAACATGGACTTTACAGTAGCTGCCAAATACCTGAAAATGCTTACGGAGCATCCGGCCGCGCCGGAAGAGCTTCCGAACGGCGAAAGCCTGTTTTACGAATGGGATCCGTCCCTGCCTTATTCGTCCGACGTCTACGCGACCCAGATCGAGAAAGACCCGGACAAGGATTTCGTGATCCTGAATTTCGGCGACATCCAGTGCCACGACGGGGAAGCGTTCTGCCAGGTCGGAGAGATGGCGGAGGAAACGATGGACAAGCTGATCCGGGGCATCAAGCCCGACATGCTGTCCCTCAGCGGCGACAACGCGTTCGACCCGCTGGCCTACCTGCGCCTGATCCGGTTCCTCGACGCGTACGACATCCCGTGGGCCGCCTGCATGGGCAACGCGGACCAGCGGGGACTGGTGTCCGAATTCTGGGCGGACTATCAGATGGCGCACGCCAAGAACAGCCTGTTCGACTACGGCCCCAAAGGCATGGGAGACGGGAACTTCATCATCAACATCGTGCAGGACGGGAAAACGGTCCATACGCTTTTCTATATGGATTCCCATCACGAGGAGATGGCGCCGGACGGATCGGAATACTACGATCATTTCTGGCCGTCCCAGATCGCCTGGTATGAATGGGCGGTGCGCGGCATCGCGGCCGAAGAGGGACACGTCGTTCCCAGCACCGTCATCATGCACATGCCGGTCCAGGAGTACATAGATGCCTGGAAGAGCGCGCACGACGAAAAGACCGGCGAGTTGAAGGAGCCCTTCCGCAGCATGGATTTCTGCAAGGTCCACGAGAGCTTCGGGACGCCCAGGGACAACAACGGTTTCTTTGACAAGTGCCTTGAGCTCGGCAGCACGAAGCTGATGCTCTGCGGCCACGACCATATCAACTGCTTCGCCATCCCGTACCGTGGCATCACGCTCGCCTACACCATGAAGACGGGCTACGGATGCTACTGGGAGAAGGAGACGAACGGCGGCACGACCCTCTCGGTCGACGGAAATGGCAACGTGGCGGTCGGCTACCATTACATCGATCCAACCAAGTCCCGGGTCAAGAAATTCGTCATCGACTATTACGGCATCAAACTGTACGGGCCGAAGGACACGGACTGACGCCAAAAACGGTTTTTTCTGCACAAAAAAGCGGACGGGTGGACCGTTTCCGGCTGTGCCAATCGGAGAAAAGCAGGGCAAAAATGCATTTTTGTTGACACACTTGCGGTATTGTGCTATAATCAATGCCAGTTAAAAACGAGGAGTCATTATGAGGCACGCATTTGATGAACTGCATATCATCATTGGCAACGCTATTATTATCCTGCCGCTAATTATTATACGGTCGGAACTGAATAGCGTCGGTTGTCGTGCTTGAATATGGATCCTATATCCGCTTTATCAAGGTAAACAGATATATCATTTATATAAGGCTCATGGCTGATGCTGTGAGCCTTTTATCATTCTAAGTAAGGAGCAGTTGTATGAAAAACATCATCATCGCGGACATCACGCTCAGAGAGTTCGGTAAGGACGGATCCCAGATCAGCTTCAGGGAGAAGGTCGAGACCGCCAAGCTGCTGCATAAAATGGGTGTGGACGTTATCGAAACGGCAAAGATCGGCAACGTCAAGACGGACACGCTTTTCCTTCATACCATCGCGCCGCTGACGCAGGGCAGCGTCATCGCCTGTCCTATAGGACTCGACGAGTCCGAGGCTGACAGCACGTGGGCTGCGCTGAAGTGCGCGCAGAAGCCCCGACTGCAGGTGCGCGTGCCGGTGTCCACCGTACAAATGGAATACATCTGCCACAAGAAGCCGAAAGCGCTGGCCGAGGCGCTCGAAAAGCAGCTCCGCCACGCGCGCGAGCTGTGCCCGGACGTGGAATTCGCGGCCGAGGACGCCGTGCGGAGCGACAGGGATTTCCTGACCGGTCTGCTCACGACGGCCGTTGCCTGCGGGGTCAGCACCGTGACGCTGTGCGACAGCGAGGGGACGATGCTTCCGGAGGAACTCGCACATTTCGTCGGTGAACTGTATGCCGCCGTGCCGCAGCTGAAGGACGTGACGCTGGCCGTGGAATGCACGGACAGGATGTCTTTGGGAACGGCTTCCGTCCTTTCCTCCATCCGCGCGGGCGCGACGCTGATGAAAACGGCTGCCGTCGGGCATTTCGCCCCGTCGCTGCTGTCCGTCTCGGATATTCTTCGTCTCAAGGGAGATTCCCTCGGCATCGGCACGGGACTCAACAGCGCCGTTCTGGGACACGCGCTCACGTCCCTTCGCGATCTTCTGACGGGATCCCGGAGCGCCACGTCTCCTTTCGACAGCGGCGTCAGGGAACCGGGTGAGGATTTCTCGCTGAATGCAGACGATGACATCAACACGGTCGCAAGGCACATCGCCCTTCTGGGGTACGACCTGACCGAAGAGGATCTGGCGAAAGTCTACGACAGGTTCCGCCAACTGGCCGAGAAGAAGCGCATCGGCCCGAGAGAACTGGACGCCATCGTCGCGGCCAACGCGCTGCAGGTGACGCCGACATACAAGCTGGAAAGCTACGTGATCAACTGCGGCAACATCATCGCCGCGACAGCCAGCGTCGTCCTTGAAAAAGACGGCGAGAAGAAGCAGGGGATCAGCGCGGGGGACGGACCGATCGACGCCGCCTTCCTGGCGATCGAACAGATCATCGGACACCACTACGAACTGGATGATTTCCAGATCCAGGCCGTGACCGAAGGCCGTGAGGCCGTCGGCGAAGCGCTTGTCAGGCTCAGGGCCGCCGGGAAGCTGTATTCCGGCAGAGGCATCTCCACGGATATCGTGGGCGCCAGCATCAGGGCCTACATCAACGCCCTGAACAAGATCTGCTTCGAGATCATCGAATAGGTGAAACTCTATGAAATTATCATTTTCGACTAACAGATGGGAAGGATACAGTCTCGACCAGTTCATCGGCATAGCGAACACCTATGCCTTTGACGGAATCGAGATCCACAGTATCCAGGAGTGTGCGGACACGAATCCGTCGACGGTCTACCACCGGTTCATGCAGCACAGTCTGCAGGTGCCGTGCATCGACCTCGTCGCGGACATCGGCAGCGAGCCGGACGCCGCAGAGACGGAACTGGCGGAATGCCTGGACTGGGCCAAGAAGCTCCGCGCCCCTTATATAAGACTCAAATGCATGCCTGGCCACGGCGCGCTCGAGAACGCCGGCGCGTTCGTCTCGAAAGCGCTTCCTCTCGCGAAAGAGCAGGGGATCGTCCTTCTGGTGGAGACCGTGGGTGAGTTCGCGAACACGGAGCACCTGCGCGATTTTCTGGACACGTTCGCCAGCGCGTACGTGTGCGCTCTGTGGGATCTGCACTATCCCAGCGCCGTCTGCCACGAAAGCCCCGAGGAGACCATCCGCAATCTCGGCGCGTACGTCAAGCACGTCCATATCAAGGACTCCGAGGGCGAGAACGCCTATGCGCTCGTCGGCGAAGGCTCTCTGCCGATCGACGGCATCATGGACGCGCTTAGGTCAGTAAACTACGGCGGATTCATCTCCATCGAATGGGATCCGGCCTGGGATACGGAGCTTTGCGACATCGACGTGATCTTCACGCATTTCGTCAACTTTATGAGCCGGTTCGACACGTCCAGAAATAAAAAGCCTCTGTTCACCAGCAGCAACTGCCAGAACGGATACGGCAAATACATCTGGCCTAAGCAGCTGATCATCGAGAAGACCTTCTCGCAGGTGCTTGACGCGATGGCG
Organism: Clostridia bacterium; assembly: GCA_017451045.1. GTDB lineage: Bacteria > Bacillota > Clostridia > Oscillospirales > CAG-272 > UBA1770. The sequence continues at coordinate 1,168 of JAFSSK010000112.1, read as the reverse complement.
GAGCAGTTCCCGGATCAGTACGCTTTCAAATACACGTCGCTGGACTATACGAGGACCTATGCCCAGTTCAGGGACGATGTGGACCGCTTCGCGCGCGCCCTCATCGCCATGGGCGTGCGGAAGGGTTCCCACGTGGCCATTTGGGCCACGAACGTTCCGCAGTGGTTCATCACCTTCTGGGCGACGACCAAGATCGGCGCGGTGCTCGTTTCCGTGAACACAGCCTACAAGATCTACGAGGCCGAATATCTGTTCAGACAGTCCGACACCCATACGCTCGTCATGGTGGAGGGGTTCAAGGATTCCAACTATAAAAAGATTATGCAGGAGCTCTGCCCCGAGCTTGCGAACACCAGAACGGGGACGTCCCTGCATTCCCGCAGGCTGCCGTTTCTGCGCAACATCGTGACGGTCGGCTTCTCCATGGAAGGATGCATGACATGGGAGCAGGCTTTGGACCGCTCGGCCGAGGTGCCGCAGGAGGAGGTCCTGCGGATGGCCGCGAACGTGGACGTACACGACGTGTGCAACATGCAGTACACGTCCGGTACGACGGGTTTCCCGAAAGGTGTCATGCTGACGCACTACAACGTCGTGAACGACGGTAAGTGCATCGGGGACAGGATGGATCTGTCCACCGCGGACCGCATGATGATCCAGGTCCCGATGTTCCACTGCTTCGGCATGGTGCTCGCGATGACGGCCTCCATGACGCACGGCGTCACGCTGTCGCCCATCCCGTATTTCTCCCCGAAATCCTCGCTGGCCTGCATCAACCAGGAGCGGATCACCTGCTTCCACGGGGTGCCCACCATGTTCATCGCGATGCTCGAGCATCCCGATTTCGCCAAGACCGACTTCTCGCACATAAGGACCGGCATCATGGCCGGATCCCCCTGTCCCGTATCCGTGATGCAGGACGTCATCGACAAGATGAACATGCGCGAGATCACCATCGTCTACGGACAGACGGAAAGCTCTCCCGGCTGCACGATGAGCAGCACGGACGACCCGATCGAAGTCAGGGTCAATACGGTCGGCAGGGCATTCCCCGAAGTGGAGTGTAAGATCGTCGACCCCGAAACGGGGCTCGACTGTCCTGACAACGTCATCGGCGAGTTTGTAGCACGCGGATACAACGTTATGAAAGGCTACTACAAGATGCCCG
>JAFSSK010000111.1 GCA_017451045.1 Clostridia bacterium | reverse complement strand
GAGAATTATTCTGATGATTCCATTGTACCAAACAGACTGGCAAGGGTCAACAGATTCTCTCCGGAAAAGAGTTGATGGACACAAAAACGGTTGCCTTTCATCCCATGACTGAAGTCACGGGTGTTCCCGGCAATCCATAATAAGTCCTTCCACAGAAGTCAGTGATATGCCGGGGAATCCCCCGGCACGTCCATTGTACACCAAACCGGAAGCGCTTTCAAGGGCTCCGGTGTTTTCCCCGAATGGAAAACAAAAGATTGACTGCCGGTTCCCGCAAGACTATAATAGGATCAGAGGAAAAAACCGTTTCGATCCTGTCTGGATCCAGACGGCAATACTGATATGCAAGGAGTTTTTTGTTATGTCTGAGAAAGCGGAAAAGCCAAGAATGAATAAGAAGAAAAAGGGTCTTATCATCGCGCTGTGTTCAGTGCTCGGATTCCTTCTGCTGTTTTCTGTCGCTTCCGTGATCGTTTGCGGAACGATCTACGACGCGCAGTTCGACCGGTCCGATTCGCCGAACTGGGCAACGAAGGAAGGTCTCAGCTTCGCCGATTACAGTGAGGAAGACTATCCGCGGGACATCGTCAAGATCCCGTCGGCAGGATCCGAACTGACCACCTACATTTTTGCCGCCAAGGAGTCCAAGGGACTCGTGGTGTTCTGCCACGGCCTGGGCGGGGGAACGGAACTTTACATCAACGAGATCATCGCCTTGGTGGACCGCGGATGGACTGTTCTTGCTTCGGACTTCACGGGGAGCTTTTCGACGGAAGGACCCAGCATCAAGGGATTCCCGCAGTCCGTCATCGACCTGAACAACATTCTCACCTGGGTAGAGGCCCAGGAACGCTTCAGCGGCATGGACGTCATGCTGATCGGACACAGCTGGGGCGGATATGCCGTTACGAACGTGCTGAATTACGGTACCCATGATATCAAAGCCGTCGTGGCCGTCTGCCCCGTATACGGCGCGTACAAGTTCATCGGCCAGCAGACGATAGACATGCTCGGGTTCCTCGGGTATATCGAATACCCGTACGGGTGCCTGTACCAGTTCTTGAAATTCGGCAAAGCCGCCGCCTTCAACGCGGTGGACGGCATCAACAAATCGGATATACCCGTCATGATCGTCATCGCCGAGAACGACAGAACGGTCAAGGGGAACGATTCGCTCCTGACATATAAGGACAAGATCAAGAACCCGAACGCCACGTTCGTCATCCGTTCCGGAGAGGGACAGGGAACGCACAATTACGTGTTCAGAACGGAGGCCGCCTACCGGTACGTCCAGGAGACGGACGCCGCGTACGATCAGTACAAGGCAGAGCACGGCGGCTCGCTCACCTATGAGGAGAAGGTCGCCTTCTACGACACGGTGGACGACGCCCGGATCTCCGAAGTGGACCAGGCGTTCATGGATCAGATCAGCGCCTTCTTCGAGGACGCGCTGTCCTAATCTAAATTCAGGATTTTACTTATGCGCAACAGAACAGATTCATGGATCTGGCTTCCCGAAAAGGGATTCGAGGAACGGCAGAAATGCTTCGTCTCAGCCCTTCTTTCCGAGGAGGTCAGGAAAGAATATACCTATACGGTCGTGCTGTTTTCCCGGACATACCGCTTCGACGCCCCGATCACCCGCGTCAGCTACAGGACCGGCGGGGACACGATGTTCATCCTTAGGGCCAACGGCAGACACATCCTCCGGGGGCCGGCTTCCGCCGGCGGGGATTTCCTTTTCAACGAGGAGCCCCGGCCGAACGCCTACGCGTATGAGGGGGAATTCGCGCCTGAGCGCGGGACAAAGACCCTCACCATAAAGGCATACGTCCGGATGTGTCCCGTCAAGATCTGCGAGTATTCCAAGGGACACGGCGGCTTTACGTTCACGGCGGACATCGAGACGGAGGACGGGAACGTCCGCACCGTCCGCACGGACAGAAGCTGGACCGCCCGCCTCCTTCCGGATTATCTTGGAAGCAGGCTGTACCGGGAGCAGGAACAGGTAAAAGCTGTGAAAGCCGTGCCAGTGAGTGATATCTGGCATCTGGAGACAGCGCCTATCCCTCCCTGCACAGAAGAGGTCATGTTCGAGTATCCGCTGAAGCTTGGAAAAGGCCAAAAGCGGGACGAGGTATTCCTTCTGGACAGGATCTGGGCAGGATATCTGGACGTAAAGATCACGGGGCAAGCAAAGGTATCCGTGTGGCTGTTCGAGACGGACGGCATCGGAGACAAAGTGGATATCGAGTCCGTAAGCAGCGCGGACTGCAAAGGGTTCGAACTGTTCAGCGCCGGCGGGATCCGGATCGTTTCCGAAGCCGGCAGCGACGTGAGCATCGAGGTCTCTTTCCGAAAGTCCCACTATCCCGTACACACCTGTGCCGTGACGGAAACGTCGGACGAAGAACTTAACGAGGTTCTGGACGTCTGCAGGCATACGCTCAAGATCTGCCGCCAGACGCTGCACCTGGACAGTCCCAAGCACTGCGAGCCGCTGGCCTGTACGGGAGACTACTATATCGAATCTCTGATGACGGCCGCGTCTTTCGGCGATATGCGCCTTGCCGCGTTCGACGTGCTGCGGACGGCCGAACTGCTGCGGCACCACGACGGCCGCATGTTCCACACCTCGTACAGCTTGATCTGGGTCAGGATGCTCCTGGACGTTTTCATGTTCACCGGGGACAGGGTGCTGCTCGAACGCTGCGAGGACGCGCTGGGGCTGCTCCTTTCGCGGTTCGAAAGGTATCTGGGGGGCAACGGACTGATCGAGACGCCGCCGGACTATATGTTCGTCGACTGGATCTACCCGGACGGCGTCAATATGCACCACCCGCCCAAGTGTCTGGGACAGACCTGTCTGAATCTGTTTTACTACGGTGCACTGCGCGCAGCAGCCGAGATATACGGCTACCTGGAAAGGCCGCAGCTGCGGCAAAAGTCTCTCCGCACGGCCGATTCGCTGAAAAAGTCCGTTATAAAGAACCTTTGGGACGGGGAGAAGGGACTGTTCTTCGAGGGCCTCAACACCCCGACGCCGGACAGCCTTTTGGAGCGGCACATGCCGCAGAATCTGCAAAAGCGGTACTACCTGAAACATTCGGCGATCCTTGCGGTCTGGTCCGGCATGCTGTCCGGAGAAGAGGCCCGGGGCATTCTTGTCCGCGTCATGGACGGGGATCAGTCCGTCTTCGCCACCGACAGGATCCAGCCCTATTTTCTGCATTATCTTCTAGAGGCCGTGCGGATGAGCGGCCTGCGTGAACGGTATACGTTAAAGATCCTGGACCTTTGGAAGGGACCGGTGTCCGAATGTCCGAAAGGACTTGTGGAAGGGTTTTACCCGCCGCACCCGGAATACAGATTCGATCACAGCCATGCCTGGGGCGGGACGCCGCTCTGGTCGCTGCCCGCCGCGCTGGCCGGTCTTGAGATCATCGAGCCGGGTTTCAAGAGGATCGCGCTTTCTCCGGCGCTGCTCGGACTTCGCTATGCCCGCGTCCGCATCCCCGCGCCGCAGGGCGAGATCAGGATCGATCTGGAAGAGGGAAAGAAGCCGGAAGTCTATGTGCCGGAAGGGATCCTGGCATAGACGAACGGTGATGAATTATTGTGCAAAGCAGAACTCTTTTTGCGGGAAGCCGCAGCCGCGTACGGCGGTGACGGCTTCCTGCGGATGCGCACGCGTAAAAAAATAAGTAAATAATTAATTATGAGAATTAAAAATTTACTGGTAGAATTAGTTTTTTGTGCGTATTTGATAATTTTTTGTCAAAGTATTGACTTTGTTCGTAAAAACGATTATAATACTATCGTTCAAAGAGCAAAACCAGAGTGATCTGGCTACGCAAAACTAAAGGGACTCACGGAGTCAGCCAGTTGCAACTATTCAACGGCTGGCTCGTTTTTTTTGGGGGAGGCACCCTATCAATCTGCCCGCCGGCACAGAAAAAATGAAAAGGAGGAACGGACATGAAACGCAGAGCGGTCGTCTTAACATCTGTCATATTTTTGATCCTGTCGCTTGCCATGCTTGTGTCCGTTACCATGGCCTGGCTGGCGATGAACAGGGAAACGACGTCCAACGGGATGCAGCTCGCGATCGAGACGACCCCGAATCTGATCATCACCAACGACGTATCGGAGTTCGCAAAGGAGATCGGTCTGATCAACAACGGCTCGCCGTTCGCTGTCACGCAGCCGGAAAACAGCAGCGCGACTTATAAACCGTCGACGCACGTCGGTTCGTACGCCACCTACGAGGCGGGTCTCATGTACGTGTCGAACACGGGCGCGGTCAATCCCTTGACGGGATACGCGAACTCCTCCGCGACGCTGGCGTTCTTGCCCGTTCCGAGTTCCGCCACGGGGAATCCGTTTTTCATCGATTACGTGGTATACGTGGCGTCGAACTCCCAGTTGATGGAAAGCGCGATCCTGAAAGCCAGGATCGAATCCGCGACGAAGAACGGCGTCGAGGTCACCTCGGGAAGCCTTATGGCGACGTCCGTCGACGTGTACCGGGGAACGCAGATCGGTGAGGAAAGCTATTGCGGGACGCTGAACGTAGCGACGAAGGATACGGGTGAGGTCTTCCTGTTCAATACGGCAGGCAATGCCGGTACGATCCCGCTGGCGGGGACGGAAGAGGGCCAGTATCTGACCTATACGTTCCGCTGCTATTTCGACGGGGATCTTGAATCTGATTCTTCCGGTATCGCCTATATCAACACGGCGACGCTGGACACGTCCCGCGTCAGTCTGAACGTCATGATCTACGTAGCCAATTGAATTCTGCATCTTGTTATAACACTCTGATTGGCTGTCCCGGCTTGCGGAGTGTTTTCGCGTTTGATAGAGACTTTGCGCAAAGGAGGTCCTTTTCGGATGATGAACGGCAACGAAACGAATAGCAACCGGGCGGACCGCCTTCTGCGGAACGTATCAGCCGTCTTCCTTTCGGCTGTCCTGGTCCTGACGCTTGCGCTGATGGCCCTCCACGACTCGTTCGGCTGGATCGCGACCGTCGAGGCGGTCTTTAACAGAGGAATGAACGCGGGGATAGACGACGGAAAGTTTGAACTACGGGTCGACGACGGAACGCTCGGATACAGTGACCTTTATACGTTCTTGGGATCGCTTTTCAGCTCCTTCGCCGGTCTGACGACAGACGGGGACGACCCGGACGACGGGACGATCAAATGGAGGATCGACGGCAGCTCTGACTCGCTGGCTCCGGGATCCCAGGGCGAGCTCCGCTTCCAGATCCTTACGAACGACGTGGACATGAATACCATCCTTTTCAGTTTCGACATCCAGTGCTTCACGGCCAGTGTCGTCGAGGAGGACGACGTGGAGACCGTGACGGGACTTTCCGAGATCACAGAGACGTCCGGGCATACGGCCGACGAGATGAACGGCGCCGATTATCTGCGGACGCATCTGATGTTTTTCAGAGAGCGGACGGGGAACGATGAAGACGATTACCAGTACAGCGGCCTCATCGATGACATCAGCGGCTTTACGCTGTCGCCCGTTCAGGCCTCAGCCGGCGTGTACAACGCCGTCATCTACTGGGTCTGGCCGAACACGGTGGGACAGGTCCTGTTGAATTCCTCCGTCCCCGCGGACGTTTCGTATCTCGGAAGCGGCAGCGTCATCTCGGTGTTGAACGCGACGGGGGAGACGCAGGACAGGGAACGGATGAAGACATACTTAAAGACTCATAAAATATTCTACAGCGGAACGTCCGAGGACAGCATGGACTACTACAGTTCCCTGATCGATTCGCTGTATACGAAAAGGAGCGCCGGCACGTCGTTCCAGTCCGAGTTCGACACGCTGAGCTCGGGCTTCAACGCGGCCGATCTTCTGATCGGTATGAACGTGAACTACATCACAGTCTCACTGGTGGCGTCCAGAAATTGATTTGACTGTAACGTGGGAAAAACTGCGGAAGGAGGGAAGACGGATGGACGGTAAGGAAAACGCCCGGCAACGCTTTGGAAAACTGCCGGTATCAAAGAAAATACAGCTGATCACGGCCGCCGTCGTGACCGTGGCCCTTCTGTTTGCGCTTCCCGCATTCGCGTGGCTCAATTTCCAGCGTCGGATCGTCAAGATCCAGAAGATCGACACGCCGAACCCGCTGTTCCTGTCCGCTGCGCACCGAGAGGACAGCGTCTGCTTTGAGATCGACGGCATCGACGCCGACGAAGTGTTCGTGGACGGATACGGCAGTCCGATCCTGGACGCACACGGCGACGAGCAGAATATATCGTACAAGGATTATGTCTTCAGCGTGACGGGGGAAGCCGTCGGCAAATTCACGATCCAGCTGGCCTATACGACGAACAACGCGTTCACGTTCGAGGTCTACGCGGCCGACGAACTGACGGAAAGACCCGCGATCGCCTCCGGAGTCCCTGTCGATTTCGTGACCTATACCCTGACGGGCAGGACCGTCGACGGCATGCCGGAACTCACCGCGGCCAAGTACCATCCGGACGCCGAAGCCTCGGACGTTTTATACTACCGGATCAACAGAAGCATCTCGGAAAACCAGGCGGTGATCGGCAGCGGCGGCGTATACGTCGGCCGGTATCTCAACAGCACGGACGGGACGGCCGCGGACGATGACGCCCTCGGAATCTATTTAGACAAGGCGTACGGCACGTACGGAAACGTCCAGTCCGACGCGATGGCCGTCTACTGGCAGGCAAGGAACGTATCGGCATTCCCGGGGGAGAGCAACCCCAACAAGGTGGCGTTCAGCAGGCACTTCATCCTGCGGATCAAGTGGGAGCCGGGAACGCTGAGCAACTCGGCGAAAGAAACGGACATCGTCTATATCGCGGTCAAGGCGACTGGCTGACATAACAGCATTCAACGTTTTCGGAAAGGAGGACGACGGCATGAAGGGCGGAAAGACAAGAAGATTCCTTGCGAAGAACTGGATAACACTGTGGCTTGTCGCGGCCATCCTTCTGGGCGCGATCGTCACGGTGTCCGCCGTTTACGCAGACGTCAACAACAAGATCAAGAGAGTCGTCACGCCCGCCGCGAAGACAGGCAGCCTGTTCTCCTCCAACTACCTGGTGGCAGGTTCCGGAAACATCAGGACGGCTCATTTTTCGGGCGATCCGCCCTACGTGTACGATCTTGTCATCCGGAACCACCGCTCGGGCGATCCGGGCAAGGTGTTCGAGCGGCCCTTCACCTATACGCTGCACGCGCAGCTGGTGAAAAAGACCGGCGTGCCGTTCGACGAGACGGACGACGCCGCGGCGCTCGCTGCGATGCCGGCAGACGGGATCACCATCACGTGCGGAACGGACGTGATCACACTGGACGGGACGCACCTTTCTGGAAGCAACACCCAGACGCATACGCTCTCCGGGACCGGGGCGACAGGCCAGGATACCTGGTACGTGTCCTACAACAATATCGGTCTTGACACGGATTATTGCGTGAAATTCACGGCGACCCCGCAGGCGGGGACCGACCTTGAAACGCTGGAAGGCACCGTCATCGTGGGATCATACCCAGCCGTTCACCAGGAGGGCTGGTCCTGCATGCTCGCGGAGAGCGGGAACATCAGCGACTACGACGCCTTCAACTACGTCATCACGGGAACCGGCGAACGGGATCTGAAATTCAGCTACGACGCGGAAAAGTTCGCCGTGAACCCGGCTTTCTACCTTCTGAACGCAGAGGTGGACGCGCCCGTTGCGTACAGTGGGGAAGGACACACAGGATGGGTCACGGTCGTGATCCACGCGGACCCCGATACCACGCAGGTGAACCGGTATGATCTGCAGCTGTTCAAGGTGGACTCCTACCAGCCTGCGGCATTCTCGGAAGTGACGCCTGTGCAGGGCGGATATGTTGAATTTAAGACGGACTAATATTTAAAGAGGCAATATGAACAGGCAACAGAAGATGATAAAACAAAAGAAGATCGCTAGAGCTCGCAGGACCCTTATCGGACTGGGAGCGCTGCTTGCGTGCGTCATCTGCCTGTTCGTCTCCGAACTCGCGTTCGGCACGCTGACTTTCCTGACAAGCTCCATCAAAACATACGCCTATTACAACGCGACCAGCGAAATCTATGAGCTGGACAGCTTCCAGAAACTGGTCGACTACTCCAACGCCTTTACCTCCGCGCACGCGAACGATACGATCAAGATCACCTTCGGGGACAGCGACACATCCGGAGAGCTGACGGGATTCAAATCCATCGGAACGGCAGAGAATCCGTTCGACGGCAAGATCATCATCGGCGCCGGCATGACGCTGAACCTGCCGACGACCATGTTCGGAGGCATCACGGACGACGTGGCGATCGTCGACACGTCCGATCAGCCGACGACGCTTGTCCTGACGAAGACCCGCGTCACGGAGAACGAGCCGCTGTTCGCCAAATACGTGGCGCATACGCGCGCCTCGGGCAGCGCGGACTGGCGGATCCATTACGACCGGTATTACAACCCTGAAAACTCAAGTTACTATACATACGACAGCGCCGGCTTCATCGGGACCATCGGCGAGGACGCGAACGTCCGGCTGACGCTCACCTACGACAACTACAACGGCAGCAAGGTGTCCAAGATCGTATCCACGGCTGACGCGGGACTTGTGTGCGGCGAGATGGAGAACGGAGCCGTCCTTGAGATCGTTTCCGTTTCACAGACTGCGGGCAGATCGTCCCAGGCCTTCAGCATCTCCTCCACCGGCACGGGCAACGCCGGCGGCCTCGTAGGCAGGATGGGCGACGGATCCAGGCTGATACTTGGCGCAAACCTTGCGAACATCCAGGGAAGCGGCCAGACCATCACGGCGGCAGACGGCTATGCCGGCGGCATCGTGGGATACATCGGCGGCGGAACGGTCGTCTTTAACAATACGAATGCTTATACCGTGTCCCAGGTCATCACGGGAACGGACGGAGCCGGCGGGATTGCCGGTTACTGCTCGACTGTCCAGACGTCCTCCCAGGACGCTTTACGGTATGACGTCCAGACGGGTAAAGTCCAGATTGGTAGCACGTGCAAAGTAAACGGAGACGGCGACTGCGGCGGACTTTACGGCACCCTTGTCAACGACGGAGATATGACGATCCAGGGAAGCGCTGCCGTTTCCCCCGACCACAGCGCGGGGGATGCAGAAACATACGGCGGCATGATCGGTAGATACCTGGCTGCGGATCTTTCAGACTCGCTTTTGATCAGCGCGACGGGCTCCAACCACCCGACGAGGAGCGGCGGCACAGCCGCCCAGTACGGTGGTCTCGTCGGCGAGATAGAAGGTGCTTCCTACGTCAAATTCAGCGGCGTGACCGTGACCTCGTCCAACGCGACGGCTGAAAACAATTTCGGCGGCCTTGCGGGCAGATGTGCGCAGGGGTTCATGGAACTCACCGGGACAAACACGATAAGCTTTGCCGGGATCACGACCAACAAGGTGGAAAAAGTATTTGCGGGGATCGTCGGGGATCTGGACAACGGCGTTCTGTACCTGCAGGGCTCGACGGATCTTTCCGGCACGCCCGGCGTGAGCACGGTTGCTTCCGTATCCGGGCAGATCGTGGGCAAACGGGATTACGGCCTCGTCTTTGCCGCGAACGGCTGGACGCTGACAAGATCCTCCGCCAGCCAGCAGCTCGACGACATCGGCTCCTGGGGAGAAGTGATCCGTTTCAACAGTACAAACCTTATTCAGGGTGACGTCTTAACGGTCAACGCAGGCCACTACGTGACGCTGGAGCCCGGTGAGACCGCTATGTCGGACCTTACCTATTTTGCAAAGACAGCCCTCAATATCCAGCACAACAAAGGGCAGAACTCAGGCGTTCTGCGCTGCAGCGGTGGAAGCCAGAGCAGCACGCTACGGCAGGCGAATCTCAGCCTTAGCAGCAGTTCCGTCTCGATCGACCTTAGCGGAACGGGCATCACGGGCCTTACCCGGGACAACGGAGATTCCTGCGTCGAGTTCACGGGGACCTTCAACGGCAACGGTGGAAAAATCAAACTGGCCGTCGGAGAAGACTATTTTGCAGGCAGCAATCCGGAAGGGAACGGAATCATCTACAGGCACGAGTATATCGGTCTGTTCGGAAAGACGTCGAACGCATCGATCTCGAACCTGTCCATCTCGAAAGACAGCGTCATCAACGTCAAGGCGCTCACCAGAATGAACGTGGGGAACCTTGTCGGCCAGGCCGGCGGGGGTCTGACGCTCGATACGGTAAAAGTCCTTTCCGACACCTCTGACCCGAGCCAGGCGGCGGCCATCCGCAACGCGGGAGGCGCGTCCAGGTTCGGCGGCTTCGTCGGATGCATCTCCGGCGCAGGAACGGTGTCGATCACAAACAGCACCTACCAGGGAAAGATCACAGGCAGCGCGGCGGATTCGCAGATCGGCGGCCTTATCGGTCTTGTTTCGGCAAGCGATACGTTCAATATCACGATCACGGATTCGACTGTCAGCGGGCAGATCACGGCAACATCCGGCTACGAGGTGGGCGGAACGATCGGCGTGATCGCGACGTCGACCGCGGCCAGCAGCGGCAGAACCGTGACGCTGAACGGCCTGACTGTCGACGGGCTTAAGATGGACGTCACGGGATCCAGCGGCGGATTCCTCGGACATAAATGGTACAAGACGGACGTTGTCTTCTCACAGGGAACCGGCGTGACCGTCCAGGGCAACGCGGCCCTTACGTCCACCGGGGACACTGCGGGTCTTGTGCATACCGCGACCGGCTACTGGAAGGTCCTTTCGGGCGGCATCAATCTTAATTCTTTATCCGTCACGGCGAACAGCGCGACGTCTTTCGGCTTGCTCGTCAACAAAGGATACTACCAGAGCGAGGGCGAAGCCTGGGGCGCGACCGGCAGCACCAACTCCTCCGCCATCTATCTGGAACTGGCGCCGGGCGCTTATACCGTTACGAGCGGCGTTGCTCTCAACATTCCGACGTCCGGCATCGTATTCGACGAGATCGTCGCATACAGCGCCAACGGCGACGTGGAAGGGAACGGGCAGGGCATCGTTTCCATCGCGACGGAGAATCACAGTCTCCTAAAGATGAGCGACGCCAACACCGGCGTTACATATCAGCACAAAACGTCTTTTCTGGAAAACAACGCGTCACTTCGGGAAAACATCCACACCCGGTATTACTACAATCTGGACGCATACAGAATCAGTCCTGCAAACGAAAAAGAGCAGCTCCTTGTCTGGAGCGTCTGGCAGTACGCGAATCCTTCCATCAGGCCGTATTTCGCCAGCAATAACACAATCGGTTCCGATTCGAGCACGGACCTTAACATGCGCGGATACAGCTACTATCCCGTCGATCTGACAGGGACTCTGACCTTAAAAGGGAAAGTGTGCCTTTACAATAACGAATTCGACACGACCGAGAGCGCGGCGACAGACAGTCGCGACCCGGACGAGGCGTCCCAGCATTACCTGATGCACAACGGCCTGTTCCGCAACGTCAGCGGCGTTCTGAACGCGGAACTGAAATTCGACGGCAACGTCAAGAAGATAGACGATTACTGCGGCGTGCTCGTGATGGGCACGGTGAGCAGCACGGCATCCGCAAACCCCGCGACCGTTACGATCGGCGAACTTGTCCTTGACGGGATCAGGCTCAACGAAACGGTAACGACGAGCACAGATGATCTGCCGCTTCTGATCAACAAGGCCGGAAGCAACGCCGTGATCTCGATATCCGGCGTGTCCAACAACAGCACGAGCTATACAGCCATGGGCGCCGGTGCTTCGTCCTATATCGCCGGGAGCCTTCTGGGACAGATGGGGGACGCGACGGCATCCGCCGTGAAGCTTTCGTTCTCGTCGGTCAAGCTGGACGGGCGGAACGCGGCAGGCGTTACGGCGCTCTCCGCGCTTGACAGCGTTTATCATTCCCACGGCAGTCTTTTCAGCCGCGCGACGCTGGCGGAAAAACTGCAATACGCCGCCAACTCCGGTTCGTTCGGCGTATACAACTATACTTATACCCAGGACTGGGGCGGCAGCAGGAACGTTACCTACGGCGCCGAGATCGATGCGACTTTGGAAAACAGAGAAAACCTGTTGAGCAAGCAGCAGAAGTACAGCCTCGAAACGGGCGTCACTAATTACTATGTAAGACCGGATACGGATCCGTCGGGGAACGACACCGCGTATGGGGCGTTCGGTACCAACTTCATCAATTACGTGAAGACCGCGTACGTCAACGGCGGCACGACGCATGAACTGAGGGTCAATATCGCTGCCACGTCCTTCAGCGGCTGCGGCACCTATAACGATCCTTACATCATCACAAGCGAAGAGGACTTCAACAATATCGCGAAACTGATCAACGGCACGTTCCCAGACGGAACGTTCGATATCTGCGTTCCTTCTTCTGTGACGGACAGCCAGAAGTCTGAGATCTGGTGCACGAACAAGAATTCCCATACGACGTATACGGAGCTCTCATCCAGCAGCTGGACGACAGGCGGCGTGTCTCCCACGACCATCAGCAACGATACGCTGCGCGAATATCTCGCCGGCGCGTACTACATGATCGACAGCGTCTCCGATATCGTGCTCACCACGTTCGATGGCTTTTCCAACAACGTCTCGTCACAGTTCGCCTTCCGCGGCGTGATCGAGGGAGGCGGCGCCGTGATCGAGAACAGAACGACGCAGCCGCTGATCGTTTCGAGCAACGGAAGTGTTGTAAGAAACCTGACCATCCGCGTAAAACCTTCGACGACCAAAACACTCAATATCAGCAATTCCAAACCCTTCAAACCGGACGGGAACCTCAACACGGACCGCTGCGACTGCTACGGCGCCGTGATCGGACAGATATTCGGCGGAGACAACATCATCGATAACGTCAAAGTCGATTATTCCGATACATCAAAGGCGGTCATCAAAAAAGGCGGAAACCGTGCGTACCTTGTGCCGATCGGCGGGTACGTAGGCGTCGTCGTCAACGGCGGACTGATCTTCAGGAACATGACGGGTCTTGCCGAAGATTACCAGGCCGGCATCACGGCGGCGAACCTGTCCGGATTCGACGCGACAGATCCCACAGCCGATTCGAACACGAAATGGCTGTACATCAACCCGATCGTCGGCAGAGTCCTGAACGGGTACGCGATCACCGAAAGCAGCACGTATAAACCGTTCGAGGACGGATCGAGGACATACCCGGACGGAAGCAAAATATACTGGCACGGCACCTATGCCGACGGCAACGAGGCAGGAAAAGTCGGCGTGACGATGCGCAACGGGACCAAGAATTATTCGATCGCCGACATAAAAACCGGTGCTGAGATTTTCACGATGAAAAAAGACGGCGTGACGAGCGGCGAGGAAGGGTCGACGATCACCGTTTCCAACGCGCAGTCCCTGTTTATCATTTCGCTGATCACGGAATCGGGTCTTGGAACATCCGCCAACTGCAAGTACGACAATGCCAACAACATCCTGAAGCCTTACACGGATTATATGGCGACGCATCTTGCAAACTATGATCACATAGGCGACGCATCCCTTCCCGCAAGCAAGCCGACATCCGCGGTCGCAAGCCCTGCGACAGAGGCGGACTTGGCACAGAACGACGCCTATTCAGCGACCAAAGATATTTACAAGGACAACAGCAGCAACAGCACCAAGCAACCGTACCTGATCGTGACATATACGCCGTACGGCAGCGCGGACAAACCGTATCCGGCTTTCAATCTGGCCGCATACAAGTCAGAAAGCAAAACAGCCGAGTTGTATTTGAATCTGACTTTTTCAGACGAGGGTGGCGCCGAGGAAACATACTATATGCCGGACGGCTTCCGGGGGCTCGGCGCACTGATGCTGCAGAACGGGACGAATACCAACTGGGCGACCAACACAAGGGTGTTCAACGCCATGTTCTTTGAAAACCTCGCGGGGAATGACAGGCTCGTTTCGCTACGGATGAATCTGTACCTGTATAATGTCGACAATTACTCGACGCCCAGCGCCAACCAGGCCTTCATGAAGACAGGTTACGGATTTTTCAACGCGCTCCGGTCAAAAGAAGGATCTGCTTTCTCCAATCAGCTAAGAGACCTGACGCTGAGCGGAATGGTCCACTATGATCTGTTTGATGCGAGCAGCGGAAACAGCATCGCCTATACCCAAGCCAATCTGAGCAAGAACGACAGACCGGCTGTGGGCGGTTTCATCGGCGCGCCGGGCGTTGACACGAACACTGACGGCGGCGGCGGTGACATGTGGCTCGAGAACATCCGGCTGAACAATCTGTCCGTGACGGGCGTTCTGAGCGCCGGCGGGTTCTTCGGCTGCTCCAATGCCGAAAAGAAATATACGTTCAAATCCTGCAGTGCGGACAACCTGGAAGTCGTCGGCGGCATTTCCGTCGGCGGGATGATAGGTTATATCCGGAACAGCAAGTCCGTGATCGTAGCGGATTTCGGCGGCAGGGAATTCGGGATCATCAGGGTCGTGGCAAGATGCGCATGGGTCGGCAGCACCACTTACAGTACGACCGGTGCCGGCGGATTGTTCGGCGACAACTACGCGGGCAACGCGGACGGGGTGAGCGTGAGCAACGTTACGATCAGAAACGCGTCCAGCGTTGCAAAAGGTTATGTCGGCTACAGTTCCGTGCTGGGTAATTCAGACCACGTGTACGCGGGCGGCGTGATTGGCTGTGTGACTAGAGAAAGCGGGATCAAGCTTACGAACGTGACGGTGGCCAATCTTGACGTCGAGGGAAAGCAGGCGGGCGGAATGATCGGCTCCTGCTCGGGCAAAAACCCGGTTCAGATCACAGACTGCCTTGTGACGGCAGACGAGGACTGCTCCATCCGGACCACCGTGGACGATTCAACAAACAGTGCCGCCGGCGGAATGATCGGCTGCTACAATAAGACTGCAGCCGTGAAGATCATTGACAGCAAAGTCGAGAACTACACCGTCCGCGGCGGGCAGAACTGCGGGGGACTTGTCGGACGGAAACTGCAGAACGTCTTACTGGAGACCGACAACGTCAGCGTAAGCGGTGTGAGCATCAAGACCAACAGCAAGGGCGGCGGTCTTGTAGGCGATATGAACAACGGGACTCTTTCCGGGTACAACATTCTGACGGATGACGTGACGTTCGCAAGATACTCAGATTCGGGAACCGTTCAGACGTGGGGATACGTCGCCGGCAGGAACGAAAGCAAAACCATCAAACTGGTCGGCTTTTCGCGCCAGGGAACGATCTCTGTCCCCGCCATTGTCGGAACGACAAGCGGAGATCTGTACGGAAGCGGCGGATACGTGATTTTTGCCGATTATGACGGAACGGCAAAGACCGTTCAGAATGGGGAATACGCAAATATATATGCGAGGGGAACGGGTTCAAAACTCACCACGACGGAATACACGATCGTCGTCAAAAGAATCGCCGAGGGCAACACGATCAACGGCAATCTAGTGATCCTTGCAGTCTCTTCCGAAGTGACAAAGGTCGATGCGACCGGCGCATACGACGCGTCGCTCGGGTTCGATACGCAGATCACGCAAACGAGCGGCACAAGGCTCAGGTATCAGTATAACAAGAACAGCGGCCATGAGTTGAGAGAATGGGGTTATGCAAGTTCGTCAGCTTCCGATTCGCTGCGCTATTCAGGCGGAGCGGTCACGGGACCCGACGCAGGCGCTTCAACTTATGGGACAGCTTCGTCGGCCGAGATCGGCATGTATTCGGCCGTATGCGCTGACTACACAGGCCTCTATAAAGACAACATGAACTGCGAGGCGGTCGAGCTTATCATCGTGACCCAGACTGTCAAGGAGAACATCTTTGATTCCGAACCGCCTTTCGTCATAACCAACCCTAAGACGTTCATCACAGGCACCCAGTTCCTGACCGGAGACGGTGTCAGCGGAGACAGCTATTTCGGCTCCGCCGCGCAGAGCATCATCAGCGGGATCAACACGAACAAGGGGTACCGGGGGACGGGCATGAGCGCATCCGAGATCGAGACGCTTGCCGAGCGGCTTTCATCCAACATGAAGACGATCAGGAGCATCGTGTCAAGCCAGCTCGCATATGACGGGGAAGACCTTCCCGTGCTCATGATCGACGACCTGTCCACGGTCAACGAGACCGTGAACGGCTACCTGCAGCTGCTGACGAACACGGATTACGACTTCACGACCGGATACAGCGACGGATCGACGTATACGGGCAGCAGCAGGCAGATATTCAACGTCAGCATCACGAGATGGCGCTACGACAGCGACAGTGAAAGCGCGACTTACGGTCAGTTCGTCAAACAGAACGGGGAGGCCTCCCTGAAATGTTACGTGAACGACCGGTTCTACATCACGCCTACGGACGTGGACAACGAAAATTGGCAGTTCTCGCTGATAGACGTTCAGTTCTATGATCCCTCGGTGGTTCCGACATTCAAAGCCAACAACACGGTCAACAAAGCAGGGAAGGACGTATACCATCTGTACGTTCCCGTCATCGTCAAGAAGATGCTGCACTACACCGTCGAGGTGAGGCCCGCATCCACGACGACGTACAGCCTGCAGGATTATCCCGCCTCGTCTAACAATCTGCTGGAAAACCTGGGCAACCCAATCACGATAAAGGTCACCTATACGTACCGGCAGACGGCGCAGGACTGGGCGGATGCAATCAATGCGGGCGAGAGCGTTTACAGAAACTACCCGAAGAGTCTGGACATCAAGGCGTTCAGGACCGACGAGCAGTTCCCGGATGACGCGATTATCGTGCTGGTCGACCCGAACGGCAACGCGGACAGTTTCTACTACGGGAACTTCGACTACGGTCATTCCGGCGACGTCCTTCTGGACAAGGCGGAAGACGCGGGATCGCGAACGTATAAGCTCAAACTGGACTCAACTGCCTTCACAGGGTTAGTCCAGGCAAAGATCAACGACCTCATCACGGTATCGCTGGACGGCGACGCCGAGACGAAGAACCTCGTCGCGTGGGTGAGCGGAACGGATGATCCCTCCGAAATCGTGGCTGTCGTCAACGACGGCGGTACCGACGACGGGCTCGTCCTTCGCTCCAAGAAGGGCTCCGAGACGGGGACATACGCAGTAAGCATAGCCCTGAAGCCCTACCAGAACAACGGCGAGTACGTGCAGGAGCACTACTATATCAGTCTTTACACGAAGGTCGATCCGTCGGACGACGAGATCTACCATTTCGAGGTCAAGAGCACCGGAACGAACTTCGGCGATCCGTTCTATCCGTCCGCGAAGGTCGGCGCATCCGAAGTCCCGCATCTCTTCCTCGGGAACCTCTTCACCAATTCGGTGACCATCACCGAAACGAACGCGGACAGAGTCATGAGCGACAGCAACAGGACGCTTTCAGCGGACCTCTCGGCCTCCGTCGGGTTCACGGAGAACGCGATCGAGAAGTCGATCACTTCCTACATCGGGAACGATAATGTGAAGATCTACCAGACGTTCATGCTCACGCTCAACAGGCTGAACGGAGGGGATTCCAACCAGAGAGGTATCCTTGTCGACCCGAGCACCGTCGTGCCCGGATCGTACCTCGTCAACGGCCTGGTACCGGACGACTATGACCTTGACTATGAGATCTTAAGCACCTACGTCGTCCTTACCAACGACTGCGACCTGAAGGAGAAACTGAAATACGCTGCGGACAATCCCGTTGTGCGGAACGAAGGGACGCCGGAGGAGTATACGGACTATACGATCTCCATTTCTGAATCCGTTTCGATGACGTATGAGACGGACTCCCTGTCCGTTCAGTTCCCGGCATCTACCGCGGAAGCTTCCGTATTCGGAAGCGCGGACACGGTCGGAACGTATATGATCGGATACTCCAACATCTCGTCCACCAGCGACGGAGGCGCAGCGAGCCGCGCAAGCGTCAACCCGGACGACGGGGTGACGAGGAGACTCTGTTACTATATCGAGAGCGAGGGCGCCGTGTCATTCAGTTACAGCGCCGTGTCGAACGCCGAATATACCGACGAT
>JAFSSK010000110.1 GCA_017451045.1 Clostridia bacterium | reverse complement strand
CTCTTCGACCGACTCGTCGTACTTGATGTCCATCCCGACCTTGTACGTCTGATGATAGTCGTGCTCCTTCATGATCAGTTCAAAACCGGTATCGACGGACACGAAGACGAAATGACGTCTTGCCACGTCGAAGTCCTTGGAGGAGACAAGATCCATCCAGCCCTGGAAACGGTTGTCCAGTTTGCTCCAGGTCGCGATCGTGAAGACCGGGCCAGGCTGCGCCATTCCCTCGACGCGAAGCGAACCTGCGCCGAATTCTCCGCACTGGCCGTAGACGCCGCAGTTGTAGCGCTTGACGATGCCCGTGTTCTCAAAGACGCGACATTTTCCTGACGCGTCATGCTCGTCTTCCTCGAAATTCAGATGCAAAAGGATCTTGTCCGCGTCGATGAAGTTCGAAATGTCCTGCGGCGTTCCTTTTGCCGGTTCCGGCTTCGTTTCGATCTGGTATCCCGTCGGTTCGAAAACGTCCTGTCTGTTCTCGATCCCCGCGTCCGGGAAAACGCCTACCGGCATCTGTGCGGCATAGCCCTTGGCCTTGAAAGCAGGGGCCTTGACGCCGAGCGCCCACAGAACGATGGCGGGATAATCGCGCAGACTCACGGCAGAAATGGTCCCGTGCAGCACGTTCTTCCCCGCGACGCCGAGGAACACTTCACGCTCGCCCAGGCTCCAGCCACCGTGGCTTCCGCCGGGCGTTCCGCCGTGGTCAGCCGACACGATGAAGAGCGTATCGTCATAGTATCCCTTTTCGATATACTTGTCGATGAGTTTGCCGAGCATGCCGTCGACATGCGTGATCCTGTCAAGATGCCCTTTGGAGCCGTATCCGTACCGGTGACCGGCGCCGTCTACGCTGTCGTACTGGATGAAAAGCAGTTTGGGATCATTCTCATCCAGATACTGCAGGATCCTTTCGTTCAGTTCGTCGTCCTCTCCCCAGTCCAAATGGCTGGCGCCGCCTGTCGGAGAGATGATCTGCTGCGCGATCGGACTCCAGTCCGTGAAGGCGGCCGTTTCGGCATCCGGAAACGCTTCCCTGACGATCCCGAAGATGGTAGGCAGTTCCTTGATCGGATGCATCTCCGCGTTGGAAAGCCCGTGCACGGCCGGTGTCGCACCGGTCAGCATGGATGTCCAGCACTGGCCGCTGATGGTGGGACGGGATGCAAGCGACGCGTTCGTCGTAGCTCCGTTTTTGAACAGTCTGTCCATGTTCGGGGTATCGGTCATGCGGTTGAAGCAGCCCATACCGTCGATGCCTAGCATGAACACCCTTTTGTAAGATCCGAATGTTTTCATATTCTTTCCGCCTTTCAATTATTTATCTTTTCCGCCCAAAAGTTCACCAAAGACCATGTGGCGGATCACATTGTGGAATACCATGCCTGTACCGCCGCTGACGTGCTGGCAGTATACGACTGAGATGTGGTCGTCCGGATCGATGAGCAAAAACGCGCCTGCGGCTCCGTCCCATCCGTACGTGCCCTTCGGAGCTTTCGTTCCCTTTGCGCCGACCTGTGCAGGATCAACGACGGTGAGAACGCCGAGGCCGTAGCTGAAACCCTTGTTGACGAATCCCGGACGGGACGCCGGGAAAACGTGTCCCTCTCGCATCAGATCGACCGATTCCTTCTTGAGGATCCTGTATCCGTCCTTCGTTGTCCCGCAGGCGATCGTGTCCGTAAAACGGGCATAGTCTTTGAGCGTGGAGATGAGCCCCGCACCGCCGCTCTCGAAATTCTTCGACAGTTCGAATACGTTGACGGGCTCCGTCTCGACGGCTTCCTGCGCATCCGGGTCGAGCACATAGTATCTGTGCATGAGCGCCTTTTTCTCTTCCGTGAGGTGAAAACTCGTGTTTTCCATGCCCAGCGGATCAAAAATGTACTTTTTCATGTATTCGCCGAATGACATGCCTGAAACGACCTCGATGACTGCCGCGAGCACGTCGTGGTTAAGTCCGTAATTGAAATTCGAGCCCGGTTCGAACAGGATTGGCATTTTCGCGATTGCTCTGACCATGTCCCTTGTTGACGCTTCATCGTGGCTCTCTTCTCTTGCGCGCTTTATCTGTTCGCTGCAGACATCGTACGTGATGCCGCTCGTCATGGAAAAGAGATTCTCAAGCGTGATCCGGTTGAATGCTCTGCAGGTGCCTTTTTCGTTGGAGACCGTCATCTCGGAAAATTCGGGCAGATACTTGCAGACCGGGTCTTCGAGCGCCATCTTTCCCTGTTCCACGAGCATCATGGCCGCCGTACACGTCAGCGGTTTCGTGGTAGAGAACATGAGATAGAGATCGCGTCCGGCTTCCTTTTCCTCAAAGCCTGCTTTTCCGGTCCTGTGATAGAACAATTCCTCGTGATCTCTGTAAACGGTCATCTCGCAGAACGGAATAGTGTTCTTGTTGAGATTATCCATATGACTTTGCAGTTGTTCAAACATCGTTTATCCTCCGATCGCGCCATACTGTTTTTGACAGTTCAATTATATACTACTTTTCGGCGCTCTGCAACTGTCCCGGACGCAAAAAAAGAATGGTGGACAACCTTTTTTGCGTGTGGTAAAATGATTCCGGAAAACAGAACGGGAGGACCTTTATATGTCTTTGCGTAGAATATCGTTTTTTGATACGGAATCCTGTCTTGCAGCTGATGTCGGAAGCGAGATAGTCCTGCGTGATTTTTCTCCCTTCATCAAAAAAACCGAGGACGGAAGGATCGGCTGGTCCGTCAGAAACTACCGGCTGCTCGACTCCACGCCCGGGAAGATGCTGTACCTTAGCGAGGACCCCGGTCTTGCAGACGTCCCGGTATCCGAGATCGATTTCGGCACCGGCAGAATGCCTTCCGTCATCGACATACCGCTGCCCATGACGGGACGCTACGCGATCACTGCCTACATACCGCTCATCGGCGGCGTGACAGGCGTCGATCTGGCCCTGGACGGTTCTGTCTTCACGTCCGTGATGCCGGAGTTCGGCGCGCGGCGCGGCAGGCGCCTCGCTGAATCGGGCCGCGAGTACCGCATTTTCTGGAAAAACGTTCTGCTGGACCATTCCGTTCTCCATATAAGGATCCCCTTCGGCACCTTCAGCGCCACCTTGCTTCTTTCCGTCAGTGCCGCCCTTTCGGCGATTGTTTTCAGGAAACTGCCGCCTGACGCCGATCTGTCCCCCGTTACTGGCCGGCCGGACAAGGATTTCATCCTGTTCGACGACGGTTTTTCCAACTACGCCACCTACGGGATCCCCGAGGAAAACTTCGCGCTGCGTCTCGACGAGGCCTTTGACGGCAGCGACGTCCGCATCATCATGAATCAGATCAACGGCGCGCTCACCTGGAAAAGCGATCTGAACTCCTATCTTGGCGAAGGCCTTGAAAAAGAGGATTTCGAAGGCAAGAGGACTGCCGACGTCCGTGCGATGAGATACGTAGGCTACGGCGCCGAGAACGGCATCGACAGGATCCGTCAGCAGGCGGAAGACTGCCACAGACGCCATATGGAACTGCACTTCTCCATCCGCGCCAACCTGTATTTCGACACCGACACGAAATTCATGCGCGGCAACGACTATATGAACGGCCGCTGGTGGGCCTGTCACCCCGAATACCGTCTTCCCGACAGCAACAAGGTTGATTTCGCCAAAAAAGAAGTCCGTGCGTACTACCTTTCCGTCTTCCGTGAGGCGCTGGAGCGTTTCGACGCGGACGGCATCAACCTTGACCTTACCCGCTGGCCTAAATGCCTTGACAGCAAATATCATTCCCCGCAGCTGCTGCTCACGATCTGCCGCGAGATGCGCGAACTGGCAGACGAGATCGGCAAAAAGAAAGGCAGGCATATCTGCTGCAGTCTGTCCATGGTGGAAAACTATCACTCGCACTGCTCCCTTGCGGACCAGGCGATCGATTTCGAGGCCGTCGCTTCGTCCGGCACGATGGATTTCCTGTGCCTTGAGTCCCTGCACCCCGAAAAGTACTGTGCGATCGCGCATAGGCATCACGTGAAGCTGATCAGCATCATCGACATGGAATCCCCGTACTATGACAACAATGACGACGATCCTGTGTGGCCGCTTCCGGACGATACCGTTTCAGACGATCCATGCGCAGGAGAGGAGTTCCGCGAATCGCGCTACTGCGCAACGGTGCCGGCCCCGTTCGAGTTCGTCCGGCAGATGAACGACTTCTACGCAGAAGGCGCCGACGGGATCGCGAAAGTCAATTCCAGCCTGCACGGTTCCCTTTATTTCAGGGACTGCGGACACGCCGGGGCCGTGAAGGATCACGCAGAGCGCGGGACCCTTTTCGGGCAGGAAGCCGGCGATTATATCTTCCTCTTTACGTAAAAAGCATTAAATGACCGGGGCCGCAGAAGCGTTTCTGCAGCCCCGGATCTTTTTTTATTCTCCGTCAGCCGAAAACCAGCCTTCGGGCAGCAGAAGCAGGCGCCCGACCTTGTCTCCGTCGCCCTGCAGGCCCATATAGAACACATCGCCATATTTGAATATGAATTCAGCCTCGTTGGGCACTTCCGGGATGTCGTAGACGTTCGAGATCGGATAGGCGACGGTGCCGTCTAAATCCGTTGCCTGCACGTACTGCCGTTCGACCTCTTGATTGTACCATTTCGCGCCGTATACGTACTTTTCATCGGCGGAAGATCCCTGATTGGCGACGCCCGGGACCATATCGATCGTAAAGGTGTGAAGGACGTTGAACGAAGCGTCGGTATAGGTCAGCGTGCAGAATTCGTTGTTCGGCCCGGTACCGACGATGCATACGTATCCGTCCCTGTCCGGAAGATATACGATGGAACTGTTCTCCGCGTCAATCGTCATGCTGCCCGTCACCATCAGCGAATCAGGATCGACGAAGTAGATCCCCCGGTATCCGGTCTCATCCGTGCTGTCCGAGAAGACGAGCCTGTTGTTGACCGAGTCATACGTGATCCCGTTCGCGTGACCGACGACGATCGGGTCGGACACGGCGACCTCTTCCCAGGTCTCAAGATCATATTTGAACAGCTTCACGTACGCGACGACGCCGTCTTTCTGGTTGCCCATCGCGACGTAGACGTACCTGCCGTCCGTACAACAGACCTGCATGATGGCAAACATACGTACCTCTACGTTCACCATCGGTGCAAGACTGGGTACCGATACAGCGTAACCGTCAAAATAGTAAGCGAGCCTTACGTTGTTCGCTGT
>JAFSSK010000008.1 GCA_017451045.1 Clostridia bacterium | reverse complement strand
GCCGATGTATGCGGATCTTGCCGCTGATGACATTGACCGCATCTGCGATATCATTCTGGGATAAAAGGCAAAAAAACCTTTAAGGAAACGATTATGTCTGTTCTGGTATCGGTTTTCTGCCTTGCCTACAACCACGGAGACTACATCGCCCATGCACTGGACAGCATAGTCTGCCAGAAGACGGATTTCGAGTACGAGATCATTGTGCACGACGATGCGTCGACAGACCGCACGGCGGAGATCCTGCGCGAATACGAAGCGCGGTATCCGGATAAGATCCGCGGCTGTTACGAGACGGAAAACCAGTTCAACAATCCGGATATGGATGTCCTGCGGGATCTTATGGTTCCGCTTTCTTCCGGTGAGTATTTTGCCTTCTGTGAATGCGACGACTCCTGGGAGGATCCTTTGAAACTGCAGCGCCAGGTCAGTTTCCTGCGCACGCATCCGGACTATGCGATGTGTGTCCATACGGCCTATAAGCACATCGTCGGCACGGACAGATCGGAGGATAAGGTCTATCCGGACATTGCCGAAGACTGCGACTTTGACGCGGGAGAGATCATCCGGCACGGCGCAGGCATGTTCGCGACCAATTCCTTCATGGTCAGGCGGGATGCTTTCCTGGATCCGCCCGACTGTTTTAAAATGCGGGACTTCAGTGACTATACGATCCTGATGTATGCTGCGATCCGGGGGAAGGTCCGCTGTCTGAAGGAACCGATGTCATGCCACAACGAAGGCGTCAGGGATTCCTGGACGGAACGGATCTGGAAATATCCTG
Source organism: Clostridia bacterium (assembly GCA_017451045.1). Taxonomy (GTDB): domain Bacteria; phylum Bacillota; class Clostridia; order Oscillospirales; family CAG-272; genus UBA1770. Next base: position 1,392 of record JAFSSK010000008.1, on the reverse strand, counting down.
AAAAACACGTCGCCCATCAGAAGGCCGTGGTGAAAATGCTGAACGGCATCGACAGTTTTTACGAAGGAAAGTATCACGAGGCCTTTGCGGGAGCGGTCGAAGAACGCGAGACGGATATTCTTGAGACGGAATACCGGATCGCGCGGAAAGCCAACGACCGTAAGGAACTGAAAAAAGATAAATACAGGCCCCTGATCCGGCGGGACAGGAACATTGCTTTTCACAGGATGCTGAATGAAAAGTTCCCCGGTCTGGTGAGACTGAAACACAGATTATTCGGCTGAGCCGAAAGAACGGCAAAGGAGAACGGCCGCAGGAAGGCGGAAAAATGGCAGACGGCAAAAAAGTCGCAAACGGCTTTATCTGGCGGCTCCTTGAGCGCTTCGGCGCGCAGGGCGTCACACTTGTCGTCGGCCTGATCCTTGCCAGGATCCTGAAAGTGGAAGACTACGGGACGGTCGCGATCGTCTCGATTTTTACCTCGATCCTTTCCGTTTTCGTGACCTGCGGCCTCAACGATGCGCTGGTCCAGAAAAAAGATGCGGACGACATCGACTTTTCCACCGTTTTCTATTTCAACATCGCTGTCTGCCTCGTGCTGTATGCGCTCATGTTCTTCGGCGCGCCGCTCATCGCGAAGTTCTACGGGCGCCCGTACCTGGTTCCCTATATCCGGGTACTGTCGCTGATCCTTGTGTTCGGCGGCGTGAAGAACATCCAGAGTGCTTATGTCGCGCGGAACCTTCTGTTCAAACGTTTCTTCTTTGCCACGCTGACGGGTACGGTGATCGCGGCCTTTGTCGGGATCCGGATGGCCCTGCACGATTACGGCGCCTGGGCGCTGATCGCTCAGAATCTCGTCAATACGGCGATCGACACGCTGATCCTCTGGGCGACGGTCAGATGGCGTCCGAAGAAAGTGTTCTCCTGGGAACGACTGAAAGGACTCTTTTCCTACGCCTGGAAGCTGCTGGTCAGCGCGCTGATCGACACGGTCTACAACCGGCTGTACCAGCTCGTGATCGCGAAGAAATACGACGATGAGGCCCTGGCCTTTTACAATAAGGGCGATACCTTCCCGAATATCCTGGTCACGAGCATCAATGCGGCCACGGACAGCGTGTTGCTGCCGATCATGAGTGAGTCGCAGGACGACCCCGCACGGGTCAGGGAGATGACCCGCCGGGCGATCTCGTTCAGCTCCTTCGTGATCATGCCGATGATGATGGGGCTCGCGGTCTGTTCGGAGGCTTTCATCCGCTGGGTGCTGAAGGAAAAATGGCTTCCCTGCGTACCCTTCATCCGTATTTTCTGCTTCAGCTATGCGTTCTGGTGCGTGCATACGGCCAACCTGAACGCCATCAAGGCGCTGGGCCGCAGCGACCTCTTCCT
>JAFSSK010000109.1 GCA_017451045.1 Clostridia bacterium | reverse complement strand
GGTGTGATGACCGGGATAACGTAGCCTGCTTCCGCAGACTGAGGGTAGTCAGCTTCGGCTTACAGAAAACACAGTTGGACCGCATTTCCCGCAAGCCCCCGCTTCAAGGCTCTTCAGAGCCTAAGCGGTGGGTAGTTGACAGTCCACCCCTATAATAGTAATTGGAAGAGTATCTTGACCAACTTGATATACAGTTCCTTCTAGATTGATTTTACAGCAACCGGTCCCCGCTGTCAACGGTTTTCGGACCTCTTTCCTGCGTCCGCGCAGATTGACAAACAAACGTTTCTACTGTATAATCAATATGACAAAAATTCAATAGGAGGTCATTCAAATGCCACCCGTACTTATTCCATTCATCGTGATTTTCGGCCTCGCTCTGCTCCTGCTGCTCTGCAGCATCCGCATCGTCTCTCAGGCGACTGAAGTCATCGTGGAGCGACTCGGCAAATACAAGAAGACCTGGAGCGCCGGGATCCATGTGCTCGTGCCTATTTTCGAGCGGATCGTCAACAGAGTAACGCTCAAAGAGCAGGTCCTTGACACGCCGCCCCAGCCCGTCATCACGTCAGACAACGTCACCATGCAGATCGACGCTGTCGTGTATTTCCGTATTTTCGACGCCAAGATGTACACCTACGGCGTCGTCAACCCCGTGGAGGCCCTTGCGAACCTCACCGCCACCACCCTTCGTAACATCGTCGGTGAACTGTCCCTGGACGAGTCGCTGACCTCCAGAGACACCATCAACGGAAAGATGCAGGTCATCCTGGACAAGGAAACGGACCCGTGGGGTATCAAGGTCATTCGCGTGGAGATCAAGAACATCATGCCGCCCGCCGATATCCGTGAAGCCATGGAAGCGGAAATGAGAGCGGAACGTACCCGCCGCGAGACGCTGCTCCAGGCCGAAGGCCACAAGCAAGCCGCCATCACCCGCGCGGAAGGTGACAAGCAGGCGATGATCCTTCAGGCGGAAGGTGAAAGAGACGCGCGCATCGCACGCGCGGAAGGCGAAGCGAAAGCCGTTTTCCTGGCTAAGAAAGCCGAGGCGGACGGTATCCGCGAACTGGTAGCGGCCTCTCCGACAGCAGCAGTCCTGGAACTGAAGCAGTATGAGGCGCTCGTCAAGATGTGCAACGGCAAGGCTGCCAAGCTGATTATCCCCACCGACGCCGTCAAGACCGTGTCCAGAGACGTCATTTTCTCCGAAACGACAGGACTCGGAGACGCTACGAAGTCCGCGCCGGACACGCCGGCAGAAAAGGTGGCCGATCCCTGCTGCGACGAAGAGGACTATGCCGCCGAAAAGGCGCGCGACTCCGCCAAATAAACCTAAACTGCAAAAGCGGGGCTTCCCAAGAGCCCCGCTTTTTTGAGAGGCTGTTTCAGTCAGCCTCTTTTTTGTTGTCTCCGCCGGCGATCTGACGCAGCACGCCGATAAGGTCCGGGATCTGCTCCTCCGCAAGGTCGGCATAGCTTATCACCAGCGCTTTGTCTGCGCCAGCCTCCCCCTTTGCCGTGTAGTCGGACAGGAACCGGACGTCCACGCCGTTTTCACGCAGTATCTGTTTCATTTCGTCTTCCGGCATTCCGTTCCTCACATGCAAAAGGAAATGGAGACCCGAGTCGACGCCCGAAACGGAGAATTCCTCCCCCGCGCAGCCCTCTTCGATGGACCTGAGCAGTTTGTCCCGGATGTGCCTGTAGTAGGTCCGCATCCTGTGGACGTGCCTGCTGAGATACCCGTCGGACATGAATTTTGCCAGGATCAGCTGCTCGGCGACGGGGACGGTGCAGGAAAGGAATCCCATCTTCTCCCTGTACCGGTCCGCAAGGACCTGGGGAAGGACTGCGTACCCGATACGCAGCGAAGGTGCGATCGTCTTCGTGAACGTATTGATATAGATCACTTTTCCCTTCTGATCGACCGCGAGCAGCGGCGGGATCGGCTTTCCCGCCATCCTGAACTCGCTGTCGTATTCGTCCTCGATGATGAATCTGTCTTCCGCCTCCCCGGCCCAGGCCAGCAGTTCGGACCGCCTGCTGGCCGGCATGGTTATCCCCGTCGGGAAATGGTGGGACGGCGAGATATGAAGGATCTGGACCTTCTTGTGCCTTACCTCGCCGGCCGTCACGCCTTTTTCATCCAATGAAAGATATTCCACCCTTGCGCCGTGCTGGCCGTAAAGGCTTGCGATCGTGCGGTGCCCGGGGTCCTCGATCCCGTAAACACGGTCGTCGCCGAAAAACGTTTCGAGCGTGTTGTAGACGTGCTCGTTCCCGGACGTGACAAGGATCCGTTCCGGATCGACGCTGATCCCGTACAGCTGGTACAGGTACGCGCTGATGGCGTCCCGGAGCAGCGGATGCCCGTTGTAAGGCGCTTTCTTCAAAAGCTCTTTCCCGTATTCAAGATAGACGGATCTGGACAGCTTCATCCATACGGACATCGGGAAAAGGCCGGACGACACGCCGCCCGAAGCCAGGTTGATCCGTTTCTCGACAGGCGCCACAGGCTGTTTTTTGTGCACCTGCCGCTCTGGCTGATGATACTGTTCGCCGTTGATATCGGCCACGTAATACCCTTTCCGTTCGGAAGACAGGATATACCCCTCCGCCAAAAGCTGCTCGTATGCGTTTTTCACCGTCACGACGCTGACCCCGAGATCTGCCGCCGCCGTCCTTTTGGACGGCAGTTTCGTCCCGCCCGGCAAAAGGCCGCGCAGTATGTCGGTTCGTATCTGATCGATGAGCTGCAGGTACACGGGCTGTCCGCTTTTCTTTTCCAGCTGGTAGTGAAACATGTTGTCCTCTGGTATTAAAAAATAATTTATTTTTGGTCATTTAACTGATACCAGTTTCGATTATACTATAAGCAAAGGAAAAAAACAAGCACCAGGAGGAATCCCCATGTCAGGTCAGCATCGCAGTAAATACTTCACCGTTTACAGGATCGTTTTCATCGGTCTGATGGCAGCGATCGTTTTCGTCGTTTCCATGTTCCGGTTCCCCTTCCTGGGATCCAAGATCCATTTCGGCAACACGATGTGTCTTCTGTCCGGGCTTCTGTTCGGCCCGATCTCCGGCGGCCTTTCCGCCGGCATCGGCTCGACGCTGGTGGACGTCACCTCCGGATATCCTTTCTGGGAAGCGATCATCACGTTCGTTTCAAAATTCGCGATGGGCGCCGTGGCGGGTCTCATCGGCTGTCTGCTCAGGAAAAAAGCCTCAACCCGGGCCGTGCGGATCGTCTTTGCCGTCATAGGCGGCATCGCAGGTGCTGTGTCCTATGTGTTCCTTTACATGCTGAAACACTTCGTGCTCCAGCTGTTCGTATACGGATCGTCATGGGAGGCAACGATGACGGTCCTTGCCTCCAAGTTCCCGGCATCCGCCATCAACGCGGGATTCGCGATCGTGTGCGCGCCGCTTCTGTTCCTTGCCCTGTATCCGGCACTGATCCGGCTTCCCTTCTTCGCCGAGGAGAGAAACGCGCTTCAGCCTGGGGCAGATGCCCCTGACGAACAGGCCGAGAGTGAAGACAGCCCGGAAGATAGCTGAACAGAATACTGATCCGGGGCGGTCCCAAAATCTGGACCGCCCCGGCTATTTTTTTACAATTCAGTTTTTGCCCGTGCAGATATCGAGCGCCCATTTGGCGGCCTGCTCCATCCACTCGCGGCATTCGGACACGCCGTCGTTCGTTTCCCTGTCGCCGGTAGCCAGCCCGTGCGGGCCCACCGGGTAGATCCTCATCGCGAACGGCACGTGGTGCTGGTAAAGCTGTTCGGCGAACAAAAGGCTGTTCATGACGGGAACGCAGTCGTCCGTGCTGGTATGCCAGAGGAATGTCGGGGGCGTTCTGTCCGAGACGTGTTTGTCCAGCGCGAACTGCTCCCGTAGGGAATCCGGCGCGTCTGGATCGCCCAACAGCGCGTCGATGCTGCCCTTGTGCGCCCATTTCGTGCCGCAGAGCACGGCATAGCTCAAGATCATGCCGTCCGGGATGCTGATCCCGTCCGGGGCTCCTTCCAGCGCCTTTTTGACAGGCGGCGCGTCAAACAGCGTTCCCGTGGTGGCCGCCAGGTGTCCGCCGGCCGAAAAGCCCGTCACGAAGACCTGATCCGGACGGATGTGATACCTGCCCGCGTTCTCGCGGATGTGCTTCACGGTCAGAGCGGCCTGGATGATCGGCTTGTATTCCGTCGCTTTCGGTCCCACGCTGTAGTAAAGGACGAACACGTTGAACCCGGCCTGCAGGAAATACAGGGCGATCGGCTCTCCCTCGCGATGGCAGCAGCCCCAGTAGCCGCCGCCCGGAAAGATCAGCATAGCCGGCCTGGGATCCGCCCGGACGCCCGAAAGACGGTCGTGCAGGTATACGTTCAGATACGTTTCCGGATCATCGAAAAGATGTTCTGTCTGGAATCTCATTTTTTCTCCTGTCTGCTTTGAATACTTGTCTCCCGGCGGATGTCCGCGCGTATTCGCCCCGCTGCGTTCCGTTGACAGAACTGCGCGGTTTGAGTATAATGGAATGCAGACAGATTGAAAAACCTGTCTGCACAACCATCCGATTGGGAAATGATCATTTATGCCTGTTCTGCGGGGGCTTCTGCCTGTTCCTCATCATCATTCTGCTCAGCGTCGTCGTCCGCCGCGTCGTCTACGTTCAGCGGCTCGTTCAAGAGGCAGAATTTGCTGTACAGCTTGATAGCAACGGCCACTACCGCGCAAATGCCGAGCACGACAGTCCCGATGATCGCGATGATTTCCCATACTGACTTTTTCTTGTTTTCCATACTGTCAACCCCCTTAATAGTTTCTTCATCTGTAGTATATCATAAGTTATTTTGAAAAACAAGGATATTTTCATTTTTCCCGATCAAACCCAAATGTGAAAAAAAGGAGAAGGGCGGAGCGCGGCTGCATTGTCCTGCCGGCGGTCCCGCCCGCTTTGCGATGACTTATTCGGAATGCGTCAGGACGCTCAGTACCGTCTGCCCGGAAAAGACAGAGGCAGAAGCGGAAGCACGGATACTGCTCTGCAGCCTTTTTGGCCTGTCCGGCGCGCAGCTGGCGGCCGGCGGGCATGACAAAGATTATTCATCTCCGGTGCTCGATAAGGCGCTTGCCAGGCGGCTAGACAGAGTCCCGCTTGCCTATATAATCGGCGAACAGCCTTTCTGGAAATTCGATTTTATCGTAACGGAGGACTGCCTGATCCCGCGGCAGGAGACCGAGATCCTGGTGGAAACGGCCGTCTCAAGCCTGCCTGCCGGACGGTTCCTCGATCTCTGCACCGGAAGCGGGTGCATCGCCGTCTCGATCCTTTGCGAAAGAGCGGATCTGACGGGCGCCGCAGCAGATATTTCCTGCAAGGCGCTCGACGTCTGTAGGCAAAACGCCGAGCGGATGCATGTCGCGGACAGATTATCTGTTCTGCATGGAAACGCGCTGACGGCCGAGGGCATCCGTGAGGCCGGTCCTTTCGACGGCCTTGTCTGCAATCCCCCCTATATCGAAACGGACACTATCCCCACCCTGTCCCCGGAAGTTCTTCACGAGCCCCGCGAGGCGCTGGACGGGGGTCCTGACGGGCTGGATTTTTACCGGGCGATCCTTGAGACTTCGCCCGCTTATCTGAAAAAGACCGCCCCCTTGCTGTTCGAGATCGGCTGGAACCAGGGGAAAGACCTTGCGGCCCTGGCGGCCGGGCACGGATACGAGTGCAGGGTCATCCGAGATCTCGGGGGACGCGACCGCGTCGCGCACCTGTACAGCGACGTTCAAACGCTATAACGAAGAAAGGAAAACATATGAAAGACACAATCTTAGTGCTGGCAGGCGGATTCTCTCCCGAGCGGGAGGTCTCCCTGTCCTCCGGAACGCTGATCGCCAACGCGCTGATCCGCAAGGGACACGCCGTCCTTTTGCTGGATCCGTACCTGGGGATCGGTTCCTGTCCGGAAGCCCCGGAGGAATTTATAAAACTGTTCCGCACGACGCCTGATTTTTCCTATACCATCAGCGAAACGGTCCCGGACCTTCAGAAACTGAAGACGGAATCGGGCAACGGAGACGCCCTCATCGGTCCGAACGTCATTCCGGTCTGCCGGCGGGCCGACCGGGTCTTCCTGGCCATGCACGGCGCCATGGGAGAGAACGGCCAGCTCCAGGCGACGCTGGACTCCTTCGGGATCCGGTATACGGGTTCCGGGTATGTCGGCAGCACCATCGCCATGAACAAGGACCTGTCCAAGAAGGTGTTCCGGCATTCAGGCATCCCCACGGCGGACTGGGTGTGCGGAACGAAGGAAACGCTCTCGGCGGACCTGATCGAGAAAGAGATCGGCTATCCCTGCGTCATCAAGCCCTGCAGCTGCGGCTCCAGCGTCGGTGTGACGATCGTGGAAAACCGCGACATGCTCTCGGGGTCGCTGGAAGACGCGTTCAGATGGGAGCACCGGGTACTGGCAGAAAAGATGATATCCGGCCGGGAACTGACGGTGGCGGTCCTTGACGGGAAAGCGCTTCCCGCCATCGAGATCAGGCCGCTCCAGGGCTTTTACGACTACCGCAACAAATACCAGAAGGGCCTTACCGAGGAGATCTGCCCCGCGCCGCTTACAAAAGAACAGGCGAAGAACATTTCCGAGCTGGCGGAACGCGCGTTCAAGGCCGCCGAGATGAACGCATACGCGCGCTTCGATTTCATCATGGACAGCCAGGACACCTGCTGGTGCCTGGAGGCGAATTCCCTTCCCGGCATGACTCCTACGAGCCTTCTGCCCCAGGCGGCGGCCGCCGCGGGGATCGACTACGATTCCCTGTGCGAAACCATCCTGGACCTTTCCTGCCGCTGACGGCTCGTGCCCTCAAATACATTTGAACTAAAGAATAACGCCCGGATCATCCTGAGAAGCGTCTTCTCACGAACGATCCGGGCGCTTTTTTGCACGCATTCTATTTCAGGCTCCAGCTGCCGTTGAGCAGCGCCGTGTTAAACAGGAACAGGACGTCCTGCCTGTCGAAATCGATCCAGTCGCCGATCTCGTAGGAGCGGATATACCGCAGATCGACCAGCGTAACGGTCTTGTAGCCGCTGATGAGCAGCGGCGCTGCGGACGACGAGAACGAATCCCTGAAGATGACAAGTTCCCTGTCCGTCTCCGCCAGCGGGTTCTCGATCCTGAGGAGCCTCACGGGTCCGGAAAGGAACAGATCGTACATATCCGGATCGTTCGCCTTTTTCAGATCGTATACGGATCCCGTCTGCTCTGTTTCATAGTTGTAAACGAGCGCCTGCTCCGTCACGGAGGAGACAAGATAAACTAACCTGTCCGGTTTTGTCGGCAGTGCGGACTGCCCCGCGTATACGCCGTAGAAGTCCCGGTCAGCGATCACTTCCCTGTAAGCGTCTGCCCCGTCGACGGACACGCCCATCCCCTGCGCCAGTTTTCCGACAGCGTCAAGGATCTTTTCCTGGCGCCAGTGCGTATCCGTCCTGTAATAGTCCGAAACAGACAGCTCGCCGAAAAGGTCTATATAGCTCATGTGGGGCGTACCGTCCCGCAGGATACGGACGAGTTCCCCGTAATCCAGCGACGGGTATCCGTTTTCCTGTGCCAAGAAGTACCCCTTGTCCGGGATGACGGACAGGTATACGTGAACGTCCGTCCCGGACAAATATTCTTCATACAGATTTTCGAAAAGCCCTGCGGCGTGTTCCAATGATTTTTCGTCCAAAGGGGCCAGGATCGCCGCAGAATACCCGTTCACCGAATAGATCCCGTTGATGTCCGGCCGGGCGAAAAGGTATCTGCCGCTCAGTGCCTTACCTGTTCGGAACGTTTCCCGGAGCGGGAACTGATCCTCGGCATACAGTTCGAACTGCTCCATAAACGTCCCGTCCGCGACGGCCGCGTAGGAGGCCTGCGGGAACGACGCGAGTTCGCGCCGCTCCGAAACGGAAATGTCTGTATGCGGTTTGAACCAGCAGAACAGTGTCAGCGCGACCAGGATAAGCGCCGGAGTAAGGACTGCTGCCAGCTGTTTGATCTTTTCTTTGTTCTCCATGCAGCTCTCCTCCCTCAGAATCTGAAATACAGAAACGGATTATAGGATCCGTCCACAAGGTATGCCGTGCACAGCAGCAGAAGGGCTCCCAGAGCGACAGGCTTCGCGACCGCAAGGATCGCCCCGCCGGCCTTCGTCATGGACAACTTTTCATACAGCCGCTTCGGCAGCGGCGTCGCCCCAAGTATACTGAGACAGATCAGCACAGCACCGGAGCGCAGGACGTACAGCCCTTCCTGCGATACGGCCGGAAGGTCGCAGAAGCCGAACATACCGCCGATCACCCTGCCCGCCTCGGGCAAAGACGCTGCGTCGAAGAGGACGAAGCCCAGGACGACCGTCAAGATCACGTAGATATGGTTGACCACGTGCAGCTTTTCGATCCTGCCTTTGAACAGAAACCGTTCCGCCAGCAGAAGGAGTCCGTACAGAACGCCCCAGATGATAAAGTTCCAGGACGCGCCGTGCCAGAATCCCGTCAGCAGCCAGACGACCATGATGTTGAGCACCAGCCTTGCCGCCGGCACCCTGTTGCCGCCCATCGGGATATAGACGTAATCCCGGAACCAGGAACTCAGGGTCATGTGCCAGCGCCGCCAGAAATCGGATACGCTGGCGGCCGTCAGCGGATAGTTGAAGTTTTCCGGGAAATCGAATCCGAACAGTTTCCCGAGGCCTATGGCCATGTCGCTGTACGCAGAAAAATCAAAGTATATCTGCAGCGTGAACACGATCGCGTATATCCAGCAGTAAAGGACGGACCCGTCCGCCGTTTCCTTGAACCGGCTGCAGATCTCCCCCAGCTGGTTGGCCAGCAGTATCTTTTTCCCCAGGCCCGCGATAAAGCGGCTGACCCCGTACGCGGCCTTTTCCAGCGTATGGGTCCGCTCCGCCAGCTGTTCCGCCACGGTGCTGTACCGCACGATCGGGCCGGCGATCAGCTGCGGGAACAGCGTCACGTACGTCGCCAGACGGAACGGGTTTCTCTGGACCGGGACGTTCCCACGGTACACGTCTATCGTATAGCTTAAGATCTGGAACGTGTAGAAACTGATGCCGATGGGGAGCGCGATCCCCAGAAGCCTAACGTCAAGGCCCGTCACCGCGTTGAAGTTGGCGATGAAGAAATCGGTGTATTTATAGTATACAAGGAACCCGAGCAGCAGAACGGTGGAAATGACGAAGACCGCGCGTGCGGCCGCCTTCCCGCGCCACCGGTCCATCAGCATCCCGGCCGCGTATCCGATCGCCACGGACAAAAGCAGCAGCAGGACCAGCCATTTTTCGCCCCAGGCGTAAAAGACGAGGCTGGCCGCAAGCAGGACGGGATTCTTGAATCTCTTCGGGACGACGAAATACAAAAACAGGGTAACAGGCAGAAAATAGAACAAGAATGTGATGCTTGAGAAAACCATCTGCTGTTACCCCTTTCTATTCTGTTAGTTGAAAAACGGCTTCAAAGCCTCAAGGAGCGTGCCCCTCAGCGCGTCTTTGTCCGTCTCTTTGAACGTAGCGCCGGCCGCGCGCCTGTGCCCGCCGCCGCCGAATGCCGCGCAGAAGTCCGCCACGTCGAAATCGTTCGAAGACCGGCAGGACACCTTCCAGGTCCGCGCCGCCGTTTCCTTCGCCACGACGGCGACCTCCACTCCCTGCGGCGCCCGCGCCACGTCGACCAGCGTTTCCAGGTCTTCGCCGGAAAGCTTCAGCTTTTTCTGCGTGTCCAGGTCGAACAGGATCAGCGTCACGCGTCCTTTGAACAGTTTTTCCATCCGTGCATATCCCGTGTATTCCGCGAGCATCTGCGAATCCGTCTTGATCTCGAACAGCCTGCGGTTGATCTCCGCCGTGTCGATCCCGGTGTCGCACAGCTTCGCGGCGTACCTGAGCGTGTCTCCTGTCGCGTTGGAGAACCGGAAGCATCCCGTGTCTCCAGAGAGCCCCGCGTACAGAAGCCCCGCGATGTCCTTCGGGCAGCAGGTGGTGCTGAACGGTATTTGGCCGTCTTTATGCAAGCGGTCGATCACCTTGCCGAGGACGAACGTCGTCGATGCCGCGTCCGGATCGATCAGCCCGTCGGCGAAAGGCGTTCCCCGCCCGTGGTGGTCGATCATCAGAAAGATGCGCGGCCCGAACTGATCCCACAGCCGGCCAAGCTGGCCGGGGGCGGCGCTGTCTACGCAGACCGCCGGCGCGTCTTCCATTTCTTCCGGAAGCGATTCGGGGCTGACGTCATCCTGTATCCCCTCGCAAAGGAACGAAAGCCTTGCGGGCACCTCGTCGGCGCACAGGCAGTATGCCTTGATCCCGCAGCTTTCAAGGATGCGTCGAAGCGCGAACGCCGATCCGACGGCGTCAGGGTCAGGCCTTGCGTGGAACAGGACAAGCACCTTTTCCTCGCACAAAAGTCTTCTGACGGTTTGCTCGGCCGACAGGGCTTTGAATGTCTGCGTCATTTGCCTTCCTCCCCGTTCCCCGGTTTCCCGCCATCCTGTCCTTCGGAGACGTCCGGTTTTTCCTCTTCCTCCGTATACGTGAGCCCCGCGAGCAGCGTTTCGATATGCGCGCCGTACGCGACCGACTCGTCACGCAGAAAAGACAGCTCGGGCGTGATCCGCAGATTCATGCGGGCGGCCAGTTCCTTGCGGATGTATCCGGACGCAGCCTTCAGCCCGCGCTCCACTTCCTTCTTGTCTCCCTGCAGGGAAGAATAGTATATTTTGGCATATTTCAGGTCCGGGGTCACCTTCGCTGCGGTGACCGTCACGAAAGACTGGCTCACGCGCGGATCTTTGACGCCGCGCAGTATTTCCGCCATCTCCCGGACCATTTCCTCGTTGATCCTGTCCTGTCTGTATCTTGCCACCGGTTCTCCTCCCTTGCCAAACAGATTGAAAAGGAGCCGTCACTGCCGTGCCCGGCTCCGTTGCGGCCCGCGGCCGCTTTTCGCTGTCAGTTCCCGGCCGCTTCCACGATAACCTTGAATTTTTCGGGAACCAGCGACGCGCCGCCGATAAGGCCGCCGTCCACGTTTTCCTTTGCGAGCAGCTCGGCCGCGTTCTTTTCGTTCATGGATCCGCCGTACTGGATGGTCGTTCCGTCCGCGATCTCGCGGCCGTAGATCTCTGCAAGCGCGTCGCGGATCTGCCCGCAGGTCTCGTCCGCCTGCTCAGGGGTGGCCGTAAGGCCAGTGCCGATCGCCCAAACGGGTTCGTACGCGATGATCACGTTCTTCATCTGCTCGGCGGTGACGCCTTCAAGATCCAGTTTCGTCTGCATGGAAACGACCTCGCGGGTAATGCCGGACAGTCTCTGCTCCTTGACTTCGCCAAGACAGAGGATGACCGTCATGCCTGCCGCCAACGCGGCCTTGACGCGTGCGTTAACCGTTGCGTCCGTCTCGGCAAAATACTGTCTGCGTTCGCTGTGACCGATGATCACGTACTGAACGCCGCATTCCTTCAGCATCGCGGCGGACACCTCTCCGGTGTAGGCGCCTTTTTCGGCAAAATGGACGTTTTCCGCGCCGATATTGATATTGCTGCCTTCAGCAGCTTTCTGTGCCGCGGCAATCGTTACGTACGGTGCGCAGAAGACGATCTCGCATCCGCTCTTTCCGGCCAGCATCGGCTTGATCTCGCGGATGAATTTATCTGCCTCGGACGGTGTGAAATTCATTTTCCAGTTGCCGGCGATGACAACTTTTCTTTTCGCTTTATTCATATGAGCAACCTCTTTCTATACTCTACAGAGCGGCACGGTGACTGCCTTTCGCCACCGTGCCGGCTGTGTTTTGCTTATTTATCCTGCAGGCAGGCGATGCCGGGCAGTTCGAGTCCTTCCAGAAATTCCAGGGACGCGCCGCCGCCGGTGGAGATATGCGTCATCTTGTCTGCGTATCCCAGACGTTCGACAGCTTCCGCGGAGTCTCCGCCGCCGATGATGGAAATGGCGCCGGATTCAGCGATGGCTTTCGCGACAGCTTCAGTTCCTGCTGCGAAATTCTTCCATTCGGAAACGCCCATCGGGCCGTTCCAGACGACGGTTCCCGCGCCGATCAGCGTCTTCGCGAACAGCTCGCGGGTGACAGGACCGATATCCATGCCCATCCAGCCGTCGGGGATGCTGTCCGAATAGATCGCCATGTAGGGCGTGTTCTCGTCATATTCGCGACCGATGATGTTGTCCACGGGGATGACGAAGTTGACGCCTCTTTCGCGTGCTTTGGCCATCATGGCCTTCGCGTCTTCGATCTTGTCCGCTTCGCAGAGGGACGTTCCGACGTTGTTGCCCATCGCGGCGAAGAAGGTGTATGCCATGCCGCCGCCGATGATCAGCGTGTCGCATTTTTCGATCAGGTTGTTGATGACGCCGATCTTGTCAGAGACTTTCGCACCGCCGAGGACAGCCACGAACGGACGGGCCGGGTTCTCCAGTGCCTTGCCCATAACGGAGATCTCTTTCTGGATCAGGTAGCCGCATACTGCGGGGAGGTAGTCCGCAACACCCGCGGTGGAGGCATGGGCTCTGTGAGCCGTTCCGAACGCGTCGTTCACGTAGATCTCGGCGAGGGACGCCAGTTCCTTCGCGAACGCGGGATCGTTCTTCTCTTCTGCGGCATGGAATCTGACGTTCTCCAGCAGCAGCACTTCGCCGTCTTTCAGGGCGGCGGCTTTCGCCTTGGCGTCCGGACCGACGACGTCTTTCGCCATCTTCGCGGCGATGCCGAGTTCGTTCAGCGCGTCGCAGACGATCTGAAGGGAGAGTTCGCTGACGTCGCGGGCAGCCTTTTCGAGCGCCGCTTTCTCAGCAGCCTTCTGTTCCTCTTCAGGAAGTTCGGCTATCTTTTTCTTTTCTTTCTTGTTCAGGGAGATCTTTTCATCCAGAACGTTGTGGGGACGGCCCATGTGCGAGCACAGGATGACCCGTGCGCCGTTTTTCGCCAGGTACTGGATAGTCGGGAGCGCGCCCACAATCCTCTTCTTGTCCGTGATCACGCCGCTCTTCATCGGCACATTGAAATCGCAGCGGACGAGTACTCTCTTGCCGGCTACGTCAATATCTTCGATCGTTTTCTTGTTGTAAGTCATAACAGACCCCTTTCTAAAGTTATCTTATGCTTGAGCGAAAATATAATAACACATTTTAATCTTATAATCAAGTGGGAAGAAACCCGTTTTTCGATTACCGGACCTGTTGTAGCAGCGAGACCTGCTCCCCGGAAAGCAGTGACGCAAGCGGCCCTTCGTCAGGCAGATACCTGAATTCCATGATCCTGCCCGTCGACGGATGGAGTATGCACAGCCGCCACGCCCACAGCGCGATCGGGATTTTCACGCGGCTGCCGTATTTTCCGTCTCCCAGCAGCGGATACCCGCGGGACGAGAACTGCGCCCGTATCTGATGGGTCCGCCCCGTGAGAAGCCCTACCCGGACGAGTGTCAGATCGCCGTACAGGGGGTGATCCTCTTTTCCGATCGTTTCATACCAAAGCTCCGCGTCTTTCCCGTCCGGATCGGAGCTGTCCGTCACGAAAGTCTTTCCGGCGCTTCTGTTCGTCTTCAGCCTGTCGGTCCATGTCCCCATGTCCGGCGCTACCGTTCCACTGACAGCGGCGAGATATTCCTTCACAGTCGACTCCTTGTCCTTGACGGACATACAGAGTTTCGCCGTGGCCGCGGCGCGCTTGCCGAACACCATGATGCCGCCCGTTTCCCTGTCCAGCCTGTGAACGAGTCCCGCACTGCCCGCGGCGGATGTACGTCTTAGATACCGCGTGATCAGGCTCTCCATATCCGGCGTCCCGCTGACGTCCTGCTGGGACGGCACGCCCGGACGCTTGACGCAGACGACCATGTCGCCGTCTTCATAAATGATGTTGATGTCTTCCATACCTTCAGACAAATCGACAGGCCGCTTGAAAACGGCCTGTCAGATATTCGCTGCTTTTGCTTATTTGATGTTGAACTTCTTCTTGACGAGCGTTCCTACGCCCCACGCGATCAGGGCCGACAGGAACAGGAACGTCAGAGCGGCGCAGACCGTATAGGAAGCAAACAGCGGACGGTTGTTGTTCAGGTAGACCTGGAACGTCTGTTTGCTCTTGGCCGTCAGATAGAACCAGTATCTGGACAGGATCGTCAGCGTGATCGTGACGCCTGCCACGAACGCATACTGCACCCATGAGACGATCTTCGCTGCGTCTATATGCGTGAAATAAAAGACGAAACTGTGTCCGAAATCTTTCAGTTTGGCTATAAATGACTTCATGGGAACCTCCAGCGGTCGAATGTTTTCAATTCAAGTGTAGTATATTTTAACATTAAGAAAGCGAAGTGTCAAGACAAAACAGGAAAAGGGCAGATTAAACGCATGAAAGGACTGGTGTTTCAATTCTTGTTAAAACTGACTTGTCGCGGCCCGGATCAGGTCAGATTCCACCCATTTCATAGAGCTTTTTCAATGCAACGAAGACAATAGGCATTTCTTTTTCAAAATTCCGGCCGATCTTTCTTCTGATATGGTTCATGCTCAACCCGTTGTAGTGACTCTTGAGTACTTTTATAACCGATAACGTGAATCGCTTGATCAGGCTCAGGTTCTGTAAGGCCTTTTTGTCCTTGATCCTTAAACTGTCTTCCTTGAAAACCACGTCCAAACACCAGTGCAGTAAATTCTCAATATGCCAGTGACGGCGAATCGCCAAAGCAAACAGTTTCACATCTGCTTTGAAACTGCAGATGTAATACCGTTTTTCAACGGTTTCTTCTCCGGTTTTGGTATTTCGAACCGTCTTCTTGATATACCCGAAGGTTTGCAGTTTCTTCCATTTGTCCAGATCAGCAAACCATTTTACGTCATCTGTTATGTAGTGCTCACGCACAATTTCTTTGTTCTTGCTTGTTTCGGAAATCCTGTAATAGCATTCCGGGTGTTTCTCTATGATCTCCTGCAGCAGGTACGGATCTTCAAAGTATTCGATAAGATCCTCGTACATCCCCTGTTGATTGGATTTGACCGCCAAACAGTAATCTGCATGTGAATCTTCAACGATGACCCGTGCCGTTTCTTTTTGCGTATTCATGGCGTCCGTTGTTACGATACAGCCGGACAGATCCATGTTCTTCAATATATGTTGGGCCTCGGGGATCTCATTGGATTTCTCCGGTATGCGGGTAGAAGACAATGTAATGCCTGTTTCTGTGGAATAAACATTCAGCATGTTGAAGTTGCGCTGGTCTTCCTCCAGGACAGCATCCTTCATCGCCGTATTCCGCGTCTCTTTCCCGTCTACCGCGATGATATCCTCAACGGTTATATCCAAATCGGGATTCCTGTACAGGCATTCGTCTATTTCTTTACTGGCTCTGGCAATGGTTTCCCTCAAAACCTGCACCAGTGTCTTCTGTAACTGCTCCGGCCGGATAATAGCCATAACGCGCTGCAGCGTATCATGGGAAGGAATACCGTTAGACAGGAGCAGATACTTTGCAAGCATATCCTGATTCTCACAGGCAAACTCTTCCATCTCGATCCATTCGTCTATACCTGCAAAAGAGCAGAAAAGAATGATGCCGATACAGTCGCTGAGTTTATGCTTGATCTTGCCTTGCTCTCTTTCGTCTGTGAGGGTGGAAAAACCTTTGTAAATGACGCCCATAAAGGTGCTTTCATCCATATCGATCTCTTCGGATTCCATTATTTCATGAAGAGTTTCGGATAACTGGACCAGTTTTGGATCTCTTTTCGGCATGTTACCGGTCCTCGCTTTCTTGCCTACGAAGCTCGTTGGCGAGGATGACTTCCGGCTCTCCGGAATTGAAAGTTGCCTTTAGGTACGGGACTCTTTCCACGGGAATAAACCCGAAGGACATAACTGTTTCATGCACCGGCTTTCCGTTTACCCGCACAGAATTGACCAAGGTACAGTAATAACCGTTTTTCTTGCCTCTGTTGTCTTTAACGCAGTGTACGAACATAGCCACCTCCGCACAAATACTTACCTACATTATAAGGCAAAAGCGGCAACAAATCAATATATTTATAGAAAATACTTACCTACATTTTTGATTGTTTGGGCTTTTAAAAAGCCAGAATCTGGATGTAGTGCTAATGGAGTGCTAAAACTAAGGGC
>JAFSSK010000108.1 GCA_017451045.1 Clostridia bacterium | reverse complement strand
CGATTCCCCACAGGACGAACTGCTTCACGGCGCAGACAGGTCTGTATGCGTCGAACACCTTGAGGCGGTACCCCTTCACCGCCAGTTCCGCAGCCGCGCTTTTCAGGGTCCTCGCGGCCTCGACGGTCAGAAGGGCGCACGGCTCCTCGTATCCGTCGATGCGCTCGCCAATGAAATTGTATGTGGAATAGTAGCGGATCTCCTGGACGATCTGCGGCACATAGTCCGCCAGCAGGACAAAGCCCGATGGATCCGCTTCCGGTCTCAGTTGAGCGCGTCCCGTCACTTTCTCACGACTCCCTCTCCGTAGATCGTCGTCCAGTCGTTCTTCATCGAGATCGCGATCCACCCGAACTGTTCGCAAAGTCCGTACATCTTGTCTGCTTTTGCTTCGTTCCCGTTTTCACGGACCGTATCGTCGCAGCAGAGCATGAAGGCAAGGCTGCGGTAGCGGTTGTTGCTTGTCGTGTATTCCGCCATGCTGGAGTCCCCGGTACTGTTCCCGAAAGACAAAACAGGCTGGACGCCTATCTCCTGGGCGATGACGGTAACTTTGTTCATCTTCAGATTCTTGACGATGAATTCGCCCGCAAGGACCAGTTCGTCGTCGTCAACGTACACGTAGGACAGACCGTCCGTGTCTCCCTGATGGCTGGCCACCAGTTTTTCGTCCGAGCCGATGATCTGGCTGTCCGGGATATGCAGAGGAGAGTTGTGAACGATGCCCCGGACGATGAGTCTGTCCGTCCCGCTCACGATAAAGACCGTGAACTGGTTGGCCTGCAGGTATTCCACCACCTGGAGCATGGGCTTGTACCACCCCTCGCCGCGCAGCATGCCGTCGTAGCCGGGCATGTTCAGTTTCTTGAATTCCTGGACATAGGCGTCGAACTGCGCCGGGGTCATGCCGGCGAAGGCGGACGCAACGGCGCGGCCGTGATCCACCTCAAGGCCCGAAAAAGACGCGCCCGTTTCGTTCTGCTCCACGATCTTCCCGGCGACTTCCTTCTCGAAATCGCTCGCCAGGTCTTTGTAGTCCGGGTCTTCGAGCACCCTGTATACTAGCAGGGTGTAGTCGAAATAGTTCGGATCCGTCTCGCAGAACAGCGTCCCGTCCAGATCGAAAACGGCTATCCTGTACTCGACGGGAATATAGTCCGGACTTTTCTCGTCCGTAATGTCCTTCATGTAGTCGATCAGCGCGTTTTTAGCGTCTGCGTCCTCTGTCCACAGCGACAGATAGTCCGCTCCGCTCGCAGCGGCGGCAGGCGCCGCCTTCCACCCTACGCCAAGGGCATAAAGCGTACCGACGCAGATGAGCAGGCAGATCGCCACGATCGCCGTTATCCGCCAGGCTTTCTGGTTTTTCTTCTTTTCTTCCATCTTTTCCTTCTTCCGGCTGCTCAGTCGTACATCATCATGTCAGTACGGCCGATCGCGAACAGCACCATGAATATGATATCCAGATTCAGCTCTTTCGTCCTGATACGGAAGAACCCCCTGAAAGGCAGCTTGGCAAGCGAGCTGTGGGCTTCTTCGTCCTCTTCGTGCACATATTTGCTCGTGCTTTCGGCATAGGCGATCTGCTCGTTGTTGCGCTTGATCGTATAGCAGAACCTGATGCCGTCGAGGCTCGTCTCGATCGTGATGCCGCTTTCGTGGAGTTTTTTCCATATATCCGCTCCGTCGATGCTGAACGTGGAATGATTGTCCAGCACCCAGAAGGAACTCGAGGAGGTGGTAACGGGTTTGCCGATATAATGGATCACGCTGCGGTTCGTCGTTCTGTCCAGAAACTCGTATTCCGAATCGGCCAGCAGCGAAAACTTTCTGCATTTGAGTTCGTAAACTACGTTCCGGTCCCTGTCCTCGATGTGACAGGTCCCTTTGGCCGTTCCGAAATCCGAAAGGAAATACAGGCTGCGTTCCTCGTCTCCCCTTTGCGGGATATCGAACAGCGGCTTGTCCCCCTGCTCTTTGAACTTCGACAGCTGCATTCTGTTCTTCACGATCACGAAAACGGCGGCGACAAGGATGACCCCGCCCGCGGCGATCAGGTAAACGATCATGCCGGGAGAGTCCAGATAGGCTTTCTGCGGATCGGCAGGATCATATTTGATCTTGATCTCGTCCCCGATCTTTGCGTTGTTGACGTTGGAATCGAGTTTTCTTTCGTATTCCGTGCCGTTGACCGTATATTTCACGACAGGATACCAGAAGACATTTTCCGGATCGCTGCTGTCCTTTTCAAGATCTGTGATGACCGCTGCGGTCTTTTCATAACCGTTCGTCCGGACAAATCCGAAATAAACGCCAAGGCCCACCATCAAGATCCCTGCCAGAAGCAATACTGCCACCATGACTTTCCCGTTGGCCCTCACCAAAGGCTTATACCATTTCATGTTGCTTGTTCTCCTGTTTTATCTTAATTAGGCAGAAGACTCCCACTTCTGTAAGTGGTGAGATGAATGCCTCTTTTTTGAGAAAAAAGTAATTTTTCTTCACATGTACTGCTTTTGGTGCACATGTGATGGTATAATTATGATGATGGAAACATCAATTCTCAGAAAGGAGGAGAATCAATGTACCTTACTGTAAAGCAACAGGTCAAAAACCTTTCGAAAGATCAGTACTGTGTCCTGCGGGAACTGTCTCATGCAGCCAAGAATCTGGCCAATGAGGCCATATACAATATCCGTCAGTACTTCTTTGAAACGGGCGGCTATCTGAGCTACGAAAACAATTACAAGCAGCTCAAGACCAGCGAGAACTACAGACTTCTGAATTCGAACATGGCCCAGCAGATCCTGAAGGAAGTCGACGGTATGTTCAAAAGCTTCTTCGGGCAACTGAAACTGGCCAAGGAAGGTAAATACGATTCCGGGAAGGTCAGGATCCCCAAATATCTTCCTAAAGACGGATTCACCACGCTTGTCATCGGAATGGTCAGACTGAACGGAAACGAACTGCTCCTGCCGTATTCCAGAGCCTATGCCAAGCAGCACAGTCCCGTTAGATTCAAAATACCGCCGGTCCTGATCGGGAAAACCGTCAAAGAGATTCGGATCATACCGAAAGCAGACGCAAGGTTCTTTGAAGTGCAATACAACTATGAAGCTGAATGCGCTCAAAGGAAACAAACAACACAACACGCACTTGCGCTGGATTTCGGTGTCGACAATCTGATGACGGCGGTATCCAGCGATGGAGACAGTTTCATCATCGACGGGAAACGCCTGAAATCGATCAATCAGAGATGCAACAAAGCCAATGCTGAATTCCAAAGTTTCAAAGACCGATTCGGACAGGGAGACAAAATCACAAAAAGACAGGTCCTTCTGTGGAAGAAGCGGAACGACACCGTCAACGACTATATCAGCAAAGCTGCCCGGATGGTCATCAGGTACTGCCTGGAACATGACGTTCCCATACTGGTCGTCGGATATAACGAGACGTTTCAAATGAATGCAGATATGGGAAAGCGGAACAATCAGACCTTTGTCAACATCCCGTTTGGAAAACTGTATGAGAAACTGGAATACCTTTGTGAACTCAACGGACTGACGTTTTTCAAACAGGAAGAAGGATACACGTCAAAAGCATCTTTCTGGGACAGGGACGATATGCCCGTCTACCAGGCCGGACAAGAAGAATCCTGTAAGTTCAGCGGGAAACGGATCCACAGAGGGATG
>JAFSSK010000107.1 GCA_017451045.1 Clostridia bacterium | reverse complement strand
TAAATGAGACACGGGTTTCATTTAGGAGGAATTTCGCATGAGAAGCAAAGACAAGACCCTTATGGCGGCGATCGAGAAGTTCGTGATGGACTTTACGGACAAGAACGGTGTGTCGCCAACCATGCAGGAAGTCGCGGACAGCGTCGGATCGTCGAAGGCCACGGTACAGAGGTACATCGCGCAGATGTGCGAAGATGGCATTCTCGATTACTCCGGCTACCGCACGATGACCGCCACGAAAACGAAATCGCAGGTCGTTCGAGTCCCCGTTCTCGGCACCATCGCCTGCGGTATTCCGAAATACGCGGAGGAAAACATCGAGGAATACGTCCGACTCCCTGTCGCGCTGTTCGGTCAAGGCAATTTCTTCATCCTACGCGCCTACGGCGACTCCATGGTCGAAGCAGGCATCGATGATGGCGATCTCGTTTTGATCAGGCAGCAGAACTACGCTGACGAAGGTCAGATTGTCGTCGCGCTCATGGAAGATGAAGCCACTCTCAAGAGATTCTATCCGGAGCCGGAGAATCATCGTGTCTGCCTGCACCCGGAGAATTCCCGCATGGACGATATCTACGTTCCCATGTGTGAGATTCAGGGTGTCGCGGTCAAGGTGCTCAAGGATCTGGAGTGATCGGAGGTGCGAACCATGAGAACGACCACCCAGCGCCGAAGAAACGGCGCAGCTGTCGAGACTGCTGGCTACTACGTCGGACAGGCGTACAACGGCCACATTCACGTCATCGACAAAAAGACCGGAGGCATGTGCATGCATATCAACTGCACAGAGATGTTTCCGAAGGAGCGGCTGCAGGCGTTCGCCGACAGGATCGAACGGGACGGCGGCCCCAGCATTGAAGCGGTGCAGGCGCTATGACCGCCCCGCCGCCGCACGACTAAGGAGAGTGTACCCACGATGGCAAAACAGCGCACATACTTCTGCATAGACATGAAGAGCTTTTACGCGTCGGTCGAGTGCGCAGAGCGTGGGTACAACCCTTTCGAGACGAATCTCGTCGTAGCCGACCTCACACGTGGTAAAAATGCCTTGTGCCTTGCAATCACCCCAGCGGCGTGCTGATCCTGTAAATGCGGAATGCCTGCGGATGTGAGGTGTCGTTCGGCTTTGCTTTGACGATCCGTTCATTTGCGAGATAAGCATAGTTCTGTCCGGATACGGGATATTTCAGAACCAGTTCATATGCGCCGTTCCGTTCTTCCGTCACCTCGCATGAAATACTATCGGAGAGTGCGCCGAGTCCGAAAGTGGTGAATACGGTTGCGTCCGCTTTGTACAATACAGGGATCATAGCGTTACCCACCTCGGTGTTACAGCGATTGAAGTAATGCCGCCCGAGAACACAAACACATTCTGCCCGGGGCATAATACCGGAAACGATTCGGATGTCACTTTGTCATTCATGGAAGCGGCGCCTTTGTAACAGTTCATCTGCTCCGAGTCGATATACAGAAAAGAATCGATGTCTTCTATTTCAAGCGTTGTAATCGTCCGGTTGATGATTTTCAGAGTTCCGCTCCCGTTTCCGTTGACGCGGATCAGGGGCTTGCTGTCAAAGAACGTCGGATTGACAAGCGTTGAACCGCCGCCGTTCGAATAGGAAACAGCCGTCTGACCGCCGTCGAGATATTTGAACGGCAGACAGGAAAAACTGACGGTGAAAACCCCGATTTTATTCAGCTCGTCTTCAATGTCAAGCGCGTTGTTCAGAACCGCCTTTCTGAAGCAATCCGTATCGTATGTATCCCGCAGTTCGTGATAGCGGTCCGGCTCTGTATACAGCCACGATTTGACCGCCGTTATTTTTTCCTGCAGTTCCGGGATGGAGAGCCCGAGACGGTTGAACATTTCCGTTGCCGAGGATGAACCGTTGACCGCATCGTCAAAAGTATTTGTCAGCGTTTTCAGACCCGTGGTGCAGGAGGACATCTCCGTACCGCAGATTTTCATCGCATAATCCCACTTCTGATAGGACTCGAACGACAAACCGACTTTTTGGGAGTTCTTTTCAATCTCATCTCCGTATTCCGCGGTCTGATTTGCCATATCCCACAGCGCCTTTCCGGCGGCTGTCGCAGCGGCGGCGATGGCCGTTACCGCTGCTGCGGTGATTTTGCCTAC
>JAFSSK010000106.1 GCA_017451045.1 Clostridia bacterium | reverse complement strand
GACAATTCCGTCAGCTTTCAGCCCATTGACGCTTTGGTAGGCAACCACTGCCGCCTTCGTGATCGGACCGAAAAAACCGTCGGCAGTGATGCCGAGCAGTTCCTGCAGCTTCCGGACGTCATCGCCCTTACTGCCCTTGCGAATCGTGTTCATCTTTGCCCTCCTTTTCTTCGTCCGGCTCAAGCTTTATGAGCTTTCCGTCCTGCCTGATCCACACCTCGTCCACGACGAGTGGTTCGTAGTATTGAGCTTCTGATTTCATTCGTGTTTCATCCTCCTACTGATGTTGAGTCTAACATAGGGCTAAAACCAGCCATCGGCTCAGCTGGTGGTCGTGCTTCTCTCCGTCGTTGACAAACAGGCGTCCAGAATTTATAATGCAGAAAAAACTCCTGCAGGATAAAAAGGAGAGCACACATGAATTCCTTCCGTTTTGCCGTTATGGGAGCCGGCAGGATCGCAAACAAATTCTGTGATGCCGTGCGCCTGGTCCCGGACTGCGAAGTCTGCGCTGTTGCCTCGAAGTCCCTGGAGAGAGCAGAAGATTTCGCTGCCCACCACAACCTTCCCGCCGCTTACGACAGCTACGAGAAAATGCTGAAGGCGGAGCGTCCCGACTGCGTCTATATCGCGGTCACTCACGACGCGCATTTCGCGCTCTGTATGCTCTGCCTCGATTACGCCACCCCGGTCCTCTGCGAAAAATCCATGTTTCAGAATTCAGCAGAAGCCGAAGCCTTCTTCACCCGGGCAGAAGAAAAGGCAGTCTTTGCAATGGAAGCCATGTGGTCACGCTTCCTGCCTCCCGTCATGAAAGCTCGCGAATGGGTGAAAGAGGGCCGCATTGGAGAACCCGTCTTCGGCGACATGACCATTGGCTTCATCTCCTCCCCCGACCCGGGGAACCGCATCAACAATCCGAGGCTCGGCGGCGGCGCGGCCCTGGATATCACCGTCTATTCTTACGATGTGCTGACTTGGCTAATGGACCGTCCCGTTCTCCGCGCGTCTGTCGAAGCGACGAAGATGGAGACCGGTGTGGACGCGACCGATGTCGTCCTGCTTCGCTTCAAAGGCGGCGCGATCGGAGTGTGCAAGTCCTCCGTCGCCGTATCGCCGGACGAAAGGCTCGTGATCGAAGGAAAGAGCGGGCGCATCGTCCTGCCGCGCTCCAATGTCGGGAATGAAGCGTTCCTATACGAACACGGACAGCTCACCGAACACTTCATCGACAACAAAACCAAGAACGGCTTCACCTATGAGATCGAGGAGACGGTCCGCTGCATCCGGGAGGGACGGACGGAAAGCGAAGTCTGTCCGCATGCCATGACGCGCGAATTCGCCCGCCTCTGTGACAAAATTTTCGAAGAGATGGAATAAGGAGGTCACCATGCTGGCAGTTTATCCGGATAAGATCATCGACAGGATCAAGCCCATGCACGGCGTCGGACAGCCTCCGTTCGCAGGAGTCGATTTTTCGCGCATTGAACGCTGGCTCACCCCCGCCGGGATCCCCTTTTCCCGCCTGCACGACGTGGGCGGCCCATTCGGCGGCAATCTCTACGTCGATATCCCGAACATCTTCCGCGATTTCGATGCTGATCCGGGCGATCCCGGGTCCTACGACTTTGCTTTTACCGATCTGCTCATAAAGGCTCTCGTGGACGGCGGCGTGGAGCCTTTCTTCCGGCTCGGCGTGACGATTGAGAACTTCATGCAAGTGAAAGCCTACCGCATCCATCCGCCAAAGGATTACCCGAAATGGGCAGACATCTGTGCCGGCATCGTGCGCCACTACAACCAGGGCTGGGCGGACGGATTTCACTACAATATCCGCTACTGGGAGATCTGGAACGAACCGGAGAACCATTTCGATCCGAAGCAGAACCAGATGTGGACCGGAACAGCAGAGCAGTATTACGAACTCTATGACGTGACGGCGAAGCGCCTGAAATCGCTCTTCCCGGATATCCGGGTCGGCGGATATGCCTCTTGCGGCTTCTATGCCCTGCGCAATCCCGCCGACAAACGCTCCGCCTATTTTCTCACCTTCTTCGACGGATTTCTTGATTATGTGAGATCCCACAGTTCTCCATTAGACTTCTTCTCATGGCACTCCTACGCCGGGATCGAGGAGACGGCGGAGTTCGCGCAGTACGCGAGAAAGAAACTGGACGATGCAGGCATCAGGAACTGTGAAACCACCTGCAACGAATGGAACCCCTCGCACGAGCTCCGCGGCACCGCCCATCATGCCGCCCTCATCATGGGCTGGATGCTGAAGATGCAGAACGAGCCTGTGGATTCCGCCATGTTTTACGACGCGCGCTACGGACTGTCCCTGTACGGCGGCCTTTTCCACCCCATGAAGGATGAAATCTATCCCGCCTACGACGCGTTCCTCGCCTTCAACGAGCTGTACCGGCGCGGGAAACAGCTTGAAGTCATCTGCGATCTCCCCGGCGTGTATGCCGCTGCGGCGAAGGGTGAGGAAGACTGCGCTCTCGTGCTCGCGAACACGAACGGCGAGACCATACCGTTTTCTACGCAGCTTCCGGGTAAACTACTCTCCCTCCGCGTAACTGATGAGACCCGGCGTCTTGCCGAAGCGGATCCAGCGAGAGGTCTTCCGGCTGATTCCATCGCCCTGGCCGTCTTCAGATGAAAGCACGGCGGATCATCCTTCTGAGGTAATCATATCGTTTCCTCCTTAATCTTCCATGAAAGTGCATGCCAATGAGATCTTCAATGATGAGCCCACAGCGTTTCCGCAGTGGTTCATAAGATACATTTTGCCGTCCGTCTCGATTATCAGTTTTATGTACCGTGCTTCCACGACGATGGAGAACTGGTAATTGTCTCCGGGCAGGATGCCCGTCGGCAGCGTAGCGACCTGCGTTCTCTGTGTAGCGTTCTGGGCATATGAGGATAGCGTTGCGTTCAACTTGATCGCGCCTTTGACGTAGATCACCTTGTTCCTTCGCCGGGCCATGGGCGTCGTTGTACTGTCATATGCCGTGCTGTTTACCAGCGTCAATGCCTGCCAGCCGGTATCGTCACTCACGTCGATCCGGTTCCCGTCCGCACCGTACGCTCCGCCGAGGAAGTGCGCGGGATAAGCGGATTGAAACAGCGGCGCAGCATACGTGCCGGTTGATCTCATGCCCACTGCAACGCCCGTCGTTTCGATGTTGAATATGCCGCCCGCCTTCGGAACGTTCACCTGGTACGTGATCGTTGTAAAGGCGTCGGATAACTCAACCGTGAAATCAAAGGATGACGTGTTGGCGTAGGTCCCGGTGAGCACTGTTCGGTCGTGCGTATACGTTTTCGTGGCAAGGCTCGAATTGGTAAGAATGTTGAGCGTACTGCCACCGCTCGGTGTTATACGCAGTGACCATTTATTGCTGCCGCTGCCGAGCGCTGTCTGCACCGTGATCGCCGCGTCGAACCAAAGGCTCGTCCCGTCGTCGTCCAACTCATATACGGTCTCGCCTTGCGTATTCAACGTCGCCACATACCGGCATATAGCCACGTTGCTGAGCGAAGGCGGCGTGTATGCCAGTCCGGTGACAGTGCCCGAAAGTGTGCCTGTCTGGCCGTAGCT
>JAFSSK010000105.1 GCA_017451045.1 Clostridia bacterium | reverse complement strand
TGGCCTTGTCGGCATCGACGATGCGCTCGGAGAATCCGCGCACTTCGACGGTGCGTGAGCGCTCGCCGAAGGCTTCGATGCCAAAGTAAATGAATGCACCGGCGATGATGAGACCCAGTGCGATGATGAGTGATTCAATGCGTAAATGTTTCATTGGCGTAATTTGTTATAGTATTCGGGGGCAAAGGTAAGCAATCTGCGCCGACTGGGTGGCAAAAAAGCCTTTTTTCTGCGGCCGGGGAGTCTTAATAATTCCAAACGTGGTTTCACACCGGATTGTCCTTACCGCGCTATTTCAATCATGATGACCGAGTTGGGCTCCATTTTGACGGTGAGGGCACCGCCTTCAACGGTAAGGGGTATTTCGGTGTACAGGCGGCCGGAGTCGACAACGTGGCCCGTGGCGTCACCGTCGGCCATGCCGGGAACGCGGAGGGTGACCTCGCGCCGCTGCACGGTGTTGTCGTCGTCGGTATAGTAACTCAACAGGATGCGCAGCGCGCCTTCTCCGTCAGCCGTGGTGGCGGCGGTGGCATAGAGGTCCTTCTCGCCGTTGGTGACCTTGACTTGCGTGCCGAGCTCGGCCAGACGGCTCCAGGCGTAAAAGGGGTAGTAAGCCGGCGTAGGGTGCATGGTGTACATGTCGAACAGGCCGTTGAACACCGTTTCGGGCCGTGCGTCGTAGTACATCAGGATATCTACCGGAGCATCCTGGCATACGCTCATCACGGCGGAGCAGAACGCCGCGCCTTTCTGGTTGCGCATGCTCCTGATGCTGTAGAGGAACTCGTTGGTCCAGTTGCGCACGTAGTTCCATTCGTTGAGCGTGGTCTCCGTGTCCTTGTACCCGTATTTGTCCAGGCTCTGGCGGATGCGGCGGGCCTTTTCGCCCATGGTCTGCGGTTTTGTGGCGTACTGGTGCCACGAGAAGAAGTCGATGGGCACGCGCTCCTTGACCATGTGCTGCATGAAGGCGTCCATCCAGTATTCCCCGGCAAAGGCCGGGCCGCCGATTTTCAGGTTGGGGAAGCACTTCTTGAGGTGCTTGGCCGCGATGGTGTAGAAGTCGAAAAATTGCTGCTGCGTGCCGCCCCAAGTTAGGCGGTTGTCCTCAGGGTCGTATTGCGCCAGGTCGGCCTCGTTCCAAATTTCCCAGTAGCGGATGTTCCAGTGGTGGCCGTCGGCCCAGCCCTCGTTGTAGTGACGGATGATGTGCTCGCAGATCCGCGCCCACTTGTGAAAATCGGGCGGGGGAAGCGTCCCGTATTTTTTCGTTTCATGCTCGATCCTGGAGCCTAGTCTGTAAAACGTCTGGGTGCCGGCGGCGAGCGTGTTCCGGATATACTCGTCCGTCAGGTGGAAGTCGTAGGAGGCGGGATCGTTCTCGTCCTTGTCGAAAGAAGGAAATACCGCGTTGATATCCACGGTGTGCGGACCTCCGTACGAGGAGCAGAAGGACGCGTCGTGATTGCGCGCAAAGGGGATCTTCAGGGCTTTGTAGGTGTCGAAGTTGCCCCGGACCTGCTCGGCCCTGGCGCACATGGGTCCGTTGTTGACGCAGTGCATCGGTTTGATCGGCCCGATCGTTTGTTCCCGGTTGATGATGATTTTTGCCATTGGTTTTCCTCCCTTTGTGGAACAGTCTGTTTTTGTATTACTGGTATGTTTTGCTTTTCGAAAATTGAGGTCAGTCCGAAAACCTGATGGAGACGCGCTCCTGGGTGATCACGAACGGCGTCCGGGCAAGGACCGCCTGCCGGCAGTCGTCCAGGACCTTTTGCATTTTGGCCGTGACATTGCGGACGCTTTCCTTCACGTCTTCTTCCGTTGTCCTGACGAGAAGGATGAATTCCTCCGGTTCGATCAGAAGATCGCGGATGGCATTGTGGCGCTTGAAATCGATACCGTTGTATGAATCCGAGTCATAGATGAGTGCAGAATTGCGGGCTGCCGAGACGTCTATCTCGTCCGCCAGGCGTATCAGGGCTGCAAGGTAGGGAAGGCAGACGGTCCCACCGTCAGGCATCTCGAGAGACAGGGGGTACTGCCTCACATCCATAAGGGAAGTCTTCCTGTGGCCGCGGGAGATCTCGATGATAGCCCAGAGATGCTCTTCTGACGGTATTTCGAAAAACTCTGCGTATTTCCTGATGAAACGTCCGGAGAACTCGTTGTGGAAATCCCGGATGATGCGCGGGTAGTCGTCTTTTTCGTGCGTTTCGAAATAGTCTCCGAAGTCGATCTCCTTTGAGAAAAGTTCAAAGTCGTTCTTCGAGATCCCCATGCCCGTGTCATGGAAGTAGCATCCCAAAAGGAGCGAGTAGATCTCGTCCTTGCTCATGCGGTCGATCTGCGGGCCGATCAGCTGGTTGCAGAAGTTGATGACATTCAGCGAGTGGAGCTCCGAGTGATCCGTGTAGGCCGGGAAAAGAAGCTTGTAATTGGAAAGCACGTGCTGAAGCCCGAAGACAGCGTCCGTAAAACGCCTGTGCAGTTCCGGGTCCAGTTTGCGAAGGCGGCGCTCCATCGCGAAATCATGCTGGCTTGACTGGATCATTTTGTGGGCACCTCCCAGTCGTGAAGCGGTTCCATATCATCATAGGGGACACGGGTGATATCATCCGGAAGAGGAGTCCCTTTCATATCGGCCTCCATAAAATCGAACAGCGCGTTGAAGTCTGCCCAGCCGTGACGGTGTCCGCCCTCTCGGTACCAGCAGGCACATTTGTCTTGTGCTCCGTAGAACTTCCATACCTCTTTCGCAGCCATTAGGGAAAGGTACGATCCGCGGGGATTCCCCCAGATGTCCCCGTAGCCGTTGGTCTCCAGATAGCAGCGGGGGGCGATTAGGGCTTTTATGAAGTGGGAGTCGTGGGGAAGTGTCTGTTCTTTCCCAACATAATCCCATAATCCCTGTCCCATCCAGTAGCCGACGTTCTCCATCATGAAGCTGAGGGGCTCGCTGTGGGCGTCTTCATATCCCGCGTCCTCGTCCTCCACCTGGAAGAACCTGTACGCGCCGCAGCCGTGGGTGCCGCTTCCGTTCGGATTGGTGTAGCGGATCCGCGTGTCGGTCGCGCCGGCAAGGAGAACGGTCTTTCCCCCGCGGGAGTGCCCGGTAATGGCGATATGGTCCGTGTCGACGTAGTCCAGCGTTTCCAGGGCGTCTACGACCCTGTGATATCCCCATGCCCATGCGGATATCGCGCTGAACTTCATTTTCGGCCAGAGTGCGTTGATGCCGAACTGCCTTTTGGGATCGGGATAATCCGGAGCCAGCTCGTTCCGGTTGAACTTCACGACGATGAATCCGCGGCGGTTGGCTTCTGCGATCACCTCATCGCTGCAGTTCGCAGTGTAGGTCAGATCCCCGGTCAGCACGACCGGAAGCCGTCCGTCAATATCCGGGCGGAATACATAAAAACAGAAAGTAAAAGGATTCTTTTTCGTCCCGCAGTGGATCCGGTAACTGGACGTCGCGCCCTTTCCCCGCAGGTGCGTGGGCTCCACGCGGAAGACTTCAGGCTTCGGCGGCATTCCGTCAAATTCCAGCCCGATCGTGTCTTCGAGTATTTCCTGCCGCCTTTTCTCCCAATCGGCAAGGTTTTTGACTCTGTGTCCGTCCCGGCAGATGAATGGATCCGGCAGCATCCCGAGTCGCTGATCTTTACGCATAGTGGTTCTCCTCCGGCTTTTTCCACATCTCGTCAAATCCCAGGTTGTCTCTCTCTTCTCTGTTTCAATTATAGCAAGAAAATGTGTAAAAAGAAAGAGGCTGTTTCAAAACCAATGTGGTTTTTGAACATCCTCTTTTTCAGCGTCTTCAGTCGTTAATATCCCAACTGCATTTTACTTTCTGGCGACAACCGTGATCCACGGCTTACCGTTATAGTGATCCGAACTGACGTCGGAAAAGCCTGCCGCCGTCAGTGCCTCAGTTATCTCTTCGACTGTATAACACTTCATTCCTTCGATGATCTTTTCGTACTTTTGGCTCGTTTCGTCTGTGCCGTCGGATTCATTGCAGATCAAAAACACGCCGCCCGGTCTCAGCACTCTGCAAACCTCGGAAAAACAGTGCTCGAGTCCAGGCCAGAAATAGATCGTTTCAAACGCCGTGGCAAGATCGAACGCGGAATCTGCAAAAGGCATCTCAGCAACATTGCCCTGTATAACGGTACACCTGCCTGATGCGATCATACCCTTGTTGAGCGTTTCCGCTTTCTTGACAGATACTTCTGAATAATCGAGTGCTGTCGCGGTTGCCTTCGGATAGCGCTTCAACAGCTCGGCAGTGTTCCGTCCGCCGCCGCAGCCGAGTTCAGCTATTTTTTCGGGGGTCGTTCCGCTGAGATGCGTCATCCCCCAGTCTGCAAGCTTTGCGTGTCCGCTGTTCATGCCGTCCACCATCATTTTGCCGAGGAACCCCTCGGGCTTTCTTGTCTGGTTCACAAACTTTTTGTACAGTCCCATAATCATATCCTTTTCTTTTTGTATCCGCAGTCGCAGTACGGGCCACCCGATGCGAGCGTGTACTTTCTGATGAAAACGTCGGCTTTGCCCGCCTCGCTCAAAGGCAGGAAGAGAGAAGATGATTTCCTGATATTTTTTCTTTGCTTTTACAGTCGTGGCTTTTGCCACCGCAGTATCATATTCTCCTGTTCTCCTTATCTGCCGAACAGCCCGTGCTTTTTGTATTCCTCCGACAAAACGGAAACAAAAGTGTAGCCGGTGTCGGCTATCGCTTTTTTCAGCGCTTCTTCGTCGATCCTGCTTTCGGTCAGAAACGACGCCTCTCCGTGCTTTCTGGACGCCGATACTTTCTTCGCGTCAGGGAAGGCTCTTCTTATCGTGTCGCAGATATGCGCTTCGCACATTCCGCACATCATGCCTTCGATCTTTACGGTTACCTTGATCATTTTTCCTCCTTTTGGTTAGCGATCACTAACCCTATGCGTTTAAATCAAGGACATGAGCCCCTGATTTTTAAGTTCAGTCTGCGTTTTTCAGCGCTTCGACCATATCGATCTTTCTGTTCTTGCGCGCGACCATCCAGCCTACGAGCAGGGAAACGCCGAAGGTCAAAAGGATCGAAACGGAATACGTCAGCGGTCCCAGCATCAGCTTCATTTCATACTCGCCCGCAAGCGCTGTCAGCATCCAGTAAAGAGCCCCGAGTCCTGCCGGAAGACCGAGCAGTACGCCGATCACCGTCAGCCATACGTTCTGAGAGATCAGCAGCTGGCCGATCTTTTTGCTCCTGAAGCCAAGGACCTTCAGCGTCGCAAGCTCGCGGGAACGTTCCACGTAGCTCATGATCCCGAGGTTGTACAGCACGACGATCCCGAGGATCACGGCGGCCACGACGAGGATGAGCACCATGCTGTCCATGATCCCGACAAAACTTGCAAAACTGTCCATCAGCTGTCGCTTGTCCTGCTTGCCCGAAATGATCTCAGACGAGGGGATCTCGCTTGAATCTTTGTCCGTGTAAACGGCGGAAACGCTGTAGCTGATCCCGAGTTCGTCAGCGTATCTGTCCGTCATCGTGACGCTCTCTGTCATGATCGAGCGATTGTATCCGACGACCATCACGCGGTATGTCTCCTCACCGCCGTAGGGTGAGAACTCAATATATTCGCCGATCTTCGCTCTGTCTGCGAGACGCAGGCAGAGGTAGACGCCGTCGTCCCTCAGATCGATTTCTTTGTTGCTCTCGTCGATGACGCTGAACCTGCCACTGTCGTTGTGGACGATATCGAGCGTCGCGGTGTAGCCGTCTATGCTGATGCCTGAATAGCTTTCCCAGTCTCCGTCAAGATCCGCGATCAGCCGGTCGACTTTTTCGCGTTCCGAATTCTCGACGATGTTGACTTTCGTCGTATAATGCGAAACCCCGTTGTCGAGCAGGTCGAGAAATCCCGCCATCGTGTCGCGCATGCCGAGGCCTCCGACGAGCAGGACCATGCAGCCGATGATACCGACCAGCGTCATGGCGAAGCGGCTCTTATGCCGTGCAAGGTCGCGCAGGTTCCATTTTGTCGCGAAGCTCATTTTTGAGAAGAGAGGGAGTCTTTCAAGGATGGTTTTCTTCATTTTCTTCGGCACGTAGGGACGGAGCGCGTCCGCAGGCGTCCCGCGGAGCTGCGCCCGCACTGACAGAAAACTGATGAGCGCAAGAAGCAGGACCGTTCCTGCGATGACCGGATAGCAAAAGGCGGGTGTCGCGGCAGACCAGTCGGGCATATCGAAATAGGTGCCCATCATCCCGTTTTCGCTCATGACCGCCTTGCACACGAAATAGCCGAGCACGCCGCCCAGCGCAGAACCGACGATCCCGATGAACAGGCCGTAAAAAGAGTAGTGGGCCAGGATCGTCCTGTTTTTGAATCCGAGCGCCTTGAGCACGCCGATCTGGGTCTTTTCCTGCGTGGCGATGCGGTGCATCGTTGTAACCATCGTCAAAATCGCGATCGCAAGGAAGAGAACAGGCAGGATGGAGCCCATCGCCTTGCCTTCCTTCGCTTCGCCCATCGCTTCTTTGTAAACTGCGTGATCGTCCTTTGACACGACCATCAGCGTTTTGCCGAGTTTATCCTTCACGGCGTCTTCCAGTTCGGTTTTTTCGAGCTTTGAAAGAAGATTGATCTGCGGGAAGGCCTTGTCTGCAGCTTTTGTCAGCACCTCGTCCGTCAGCATCGTTTCCGCCATTTCGCTTGCCTTGTCAGTCGGCACGCCCGCCTTCAGCAGTTCGTCGGTGACGGTATTCAGCGCCTTCTGCCGGATGATCGTACTTAGTTTCGCTGGCGAAATATATGCGTAACCGAACGTGTTGAAATCAGGCATGACCTGGTTGCTGTCGGCAAGGCAGATCATATGCTCGCCTGATTTGATGAGGCCAACCACTTTGCTTTCGATATCCAGTCCCTGGAATTCAAGCGTCAGCATGTCGCCGATCGAGATGCTGTTGAGCTTCGCGAATTTGTCAGACAGCCAGATGCCGTCGCTCTTGTCGTCGTATCCGGCGCCTGCAATCAGGGTAAACGTCGAGACGGTATAGTTCTCCGAAACATCGAGCGCAAGGGCCTTCTTGCTGTCGCCCTTTATCTCAAGATTGACCGAAAGATACCTCGTCGCCGCATCCACGCCTTCTATCGAGGCGATCTTTTCCAGATCATCCTTTGTAAATCCGGTCTCAGAGTACAGCCGGTAATCCGCGTAGTTTGTTTCGTCGAAGAACTTCCCGACGTCGTATTCGATGGTCTTCCATTCCATATTGAAACCGAGGAAGATGCCGATCCCCAGCGTCATCATGATGATCATCGAAATGAACTGGGCTTTATAGCACCACGCGGTGCGTAGCAGTTTGCGCAGAAGCATCACCATTCCACCTCGTCAGCGGAAAGCGGATTTTCCTGTTCTGTCACCTCACAGATCTTTCCGTTCTTGACGCGGATCACTACGTCCGCCATTTTTGCGATATTCTGGTTGTGCGTGACGATGATGATGGTCTTGCCGTAAGTCTTTGCCATATCGAGCAGAAGCTTCAGCACCATCACGCCCGTTCCTGAATCAAGTGCACCGGTCGGCTCGTCGCACAGCAGGATCTTCGGGTTTTTGCAAAGCGCGCGGGCAATGGAAATACGCTGCTGCTCACCGCCTGAAAGTTCGGAAGGGAAGTTGTTCAGGTGATCGAGCAGTCCGACTTTTCCGATCATTTCCCTGGCATCGAGCGCGTCTTTCGAGATCTCGGAAACGAGTTTGACGTTCTCGTAAACCGTCAGGGTCGGGATCAGATTGTAGAACTGGAATACGAATCCCACCGTTGATGCCCGGTAGTCTGCAAGTTCATTGTCAGTCAGTTTGGAAATGTCCTTGCCGGAAACGGTGATCGTCCCCTCACTCGGACTGTCCAGACCGCCCAGCAGGTTCAGCAGGGTGCTTTTGCCTGCGCCGGACGGGCCTAGAATGACAACGAATTTTCCTTCGTCGAGCGTGAAGCTGACGTGATCGAGCGCGCGAAGTTCATGATCGCCGCTCGTATAGATCCTTGAAACGTTATCGAATTGTACGATAGCCATGAAATACCTCCGTATATTACCCAAGCGCTACGTCGAGCGCCATCATTAACGTAAAACCGAGTGCGAACAGTAAAACGCCGATGTTCGAGTGTTCGCCCGCGGACATCTCCGGAATCAGTTCCTCAACGACGACATAGATCATCGCGCCTGCCGCGAAAGAGAGCAGGTACGGCATCGCCGGAACGAGCGCTCCCGCCAAAAGAACGGTCAGCAGTGCGCCGACCGGCTCGACCGCGCCGGAAAGGGCACCATCGAGAAACGCCATTGCCTTGCTTTTGCCCTCCGCATGAAGCGGCATGGAAATGATCGCGCCCTCCGGAAAGTTCTGTATCGCGATACCGATAGAAAGCGCCAGCGCGCCGCCCACCGTGATCTCGGCAGATCCGGAAAGAAGTCCTGCAAATACGACGCCGACCGCCATCCCTTCGGGAATGTTGTGCAACGTGACCGCGAGGACCATCATCGTGGTCTTTTTCGCCTTGCTTTTCAGACCTTCCGCCTGCTGTGCGTACATATGTAAATGCGGAATGATCCTATCGAGCAGAAGGAGAAACAGGATGCCCAGCCAGAAGCCGATGAACGCGGGCAGGAAAGCCCATCTTCCGTACTCTTCGCATTGTTTCATCGCCGGGACAAGGAGGCTCCAGATCGAAGCCGCGACCATC
>JAFSSK010000104.1 GCA_017451045.1 Clostridia bacterium | reverse complement strand
CGGGATCCCCGATCTTCTCGATGTCGTCCTTGCAAGCTTTTTCGATCCCGTATTCACGGCAGAGTCTTTCTGTTTTTTTAAGGTCCGTCGTGCAGAGCGCCGAGATCACGGCTTGAAAAGGCAGTCCCTGATAAAAGAAAGGGAGGGCACTGACGCAGTATGCATGCGTACGGCCCATAGAGCCGAATCCAACCAAACCGATCCGCAACCTGTTCTGCATCGCGAGCGCCTCCCCTGAGAATTGAAATCTAACAATATAGCATTATAATTATACTACAAACAATTAAAAATAACAAGATGAAAATAGGAGCGAAGCCCGATTTTGCCAAGCTTTGAAGGGCTTTAGAAAAAGTGAAATTTCGGGCATAATTTTTACAAATAATGCAAATATTTCAGCACAATTCAGATAATCGGCACTTAACAAAAGCCGTCGGTATTTCTATGGCTCGGTTTTCTTTTCACTTTCCGGGCAGCATTTGCAGTACTGGAATCGAGTGGTTTCAAAGTGCTTCACAAGGTCGAAAAACTATTGACATTTTTATGTTTAATCTTTAAAATTAAGTTATGAAATAGGTCGGCGATATGCACACAGCAGACTTCGTCCATCCGGAAAGGATCACCGAACCGTATGAAGCAATCTTCTGAAAAAGCATTCCTGCAAGCAGCGAGAAGTCTCGGGATCCGCGTCGTTTCCGGAGAACCGCTGGCGAAGCATACGTCGTTTTCGATCGGAGGGCCGGCAGCCCTCTATGCGATTCCCGGGAATGTTCAGAATATGGTTTCATGCCTGAAAAACGCTGCATTGTGCGGAATCGATACGGTCATTCTCGGAAACGGCAGCAACGTTCTTTTTGCTGACAGCGGGTTTGACGGCCTTGTCATCTCGACAGATGAGGTCAGGGACTGCATGATCGACCGTAACAGGATCACGGCTGGTTGCGGTTTTTCTCTCCAGAGGCTTTGCAGACAAGCTGCGGATCTGTCGCTGTCGGGGCTTGCTTTCGCTTTCGGCATCCCAGCCCGCATCGGCGGCGCGACTGTTATGAACGCCGGCGCTTTCGGCGGCAGTCTTGATCAGGTCGTTTCGTCCGTCCTGTGCTATGATAAAGGCAAAGACTGCACTGTCGAGTATCGGCCTTGCGATCTTCAGTACGGGTACAGAGACAGCATATTTTTGCACGATCCTTCACTGGCCGTGCTAGAAACGACTTTTACGCTTACGGAAGGCGACAAAACCTCGATTTTGAACGAAATGAACGGATATATGGCGAGAAGAACGGCATCACAGCCGCTGGACTATCCGTCCGCCGGCAGTGTTTTCAAACGTCCGAAAGACAATTTCGCCGGTAAGCTCATCGAGGAATCAGGGCTCAAAGGATACAGGATCGGTTCTGCGGAAGTGTCGGCAAAACACGCCGGATTCATTATAAACACCGGAAACGCCACCGCTTCCGACGTTCGAGATCTGATCCGCCACGTCCGCAAAACGGTTTTCGATAAGACCGGCGTCCTTCTTGAATGCGAGATACGTCAGATCGGTTTTCCGGAGGAACTATGAGTTATTCTTTACAGATAAAAGAGCAGCTATTCAAAGATAAGCCCCGGAAGTCCTGCTGTCAGTCCGCGTTCCTGGCCGGAATGCTCAGCGACGCCGCCGTGACCTATGACAACGACATCAGCGTATCGTTCCTTTTGAGGGAGGCGTCCGAATGGGTCAGGAAGCAGATCGTTCCGAAACAGGAGGGAACCGGCTCCATTTGCGAAAGACATTACCTGGGCCGCACCGTGTTCACTGTTGCAGCGTCATCCCCAAAAGGGGCTGAGATCGCTTCAAATGCTGCAGATCTTCAGCGTATAGAAAGTCTTTTCAGATGCGATACATGCAGCGGAAGTTTCCTTCGCGGGATGTTTATCGCATGCGGGAATCTTTCAGACCCCGCCAAGCAGAACCAGCTGGACTTTTTCTTTCACGGCGAAGACGTCGCTATGG
Organism: Clostridia bacterium; assembly: GCA_017451045.1. GTDB lineage: Bacteria > Bacillota > Clostridia > Oscillospirales > CAG-272 > UBA1770. Next base: position 10,643 of record JAFSSK010000104.1, on the reverse strand, counting down.
CTGTTTCAGAGCTTCTGGCATCTCACGGTCTGGAGCCCCAGATACTCAAGCGGAAAAACGGATATAACGTTTATCTCAAACGCAAAAACGATATCCAGGATTTCCTCCTCCTGGTCGGATGCGGTTCCGTTGCCTACGGGCTTATCGACACGCAGTTCGAGCAGGAACTCAAAAACAGGGAGCAACGCGCGACGAACTGTGTCGCGAGGAACATTGAAAGCTCGATCAGGGCCAGCAGCAGCATCCGCAGCGCCATCACATACCTGACAGACGTTGATCTCATCAGGCAACTGCCGGAAGAGCTTGTCGAAACGGCGAATCTTCGGATGGAGTATCCTGACCTGAACCTGGCTGAGCTTGCCGCCGTTCATAAACCTCCGCTGACCAAATCGGGCCTGAATCACAGGCTATCGAAGATCGAAGTGTACGCCAAGAAGCGCGGATGGAAAAAGCAGTAATCAGCCGTTTTTTAGCATAAAACTGTAAAATAACGAAAGAAAGGGGAAGCCATGAACGATTTTGTCCACCTGCATCTGCACAGTGAATACAGCCTGCTTGACGGTGCCTGCAGGATCAGCGAGATCCCGGCATATGCAGCCTCATGCAACCATCATGCCGTGGCGCTGACCGACCACGGCGTCATGTACGGCGTCATGGCTTTCTATGACGCCTGCGTCAGCGCCGGCATTAAACCCATCATCGGGTGCGAAGTCTATGTCGCGCCAGGAAGCATGCACGAAAGAGCCGTTTCAACGCAGGGGCCGGACCATCTGATCCTGCTTTGCGAAAACATGACAGGATACAAGAACCTCATCAAGCTTGTCTCGAAGAGTTTCACGGAAGGCTTTTACAGCAAGCCGCGCATCGATATGGAACTTCTTTCATCCCACGCGGAAGGCCTTATCGGTCTATCCGCATGTCTTGCCGGAAGGATCCCTAAACAGTTGAGCGCGGGCAATTTCACGGCTGCGTGCGATACTGCCAGGACCTTCTCGAAGATATTCGGCCCCGATCATTTCTATATCGAACTTCAGAATCACGGGATCGCCGAGCAGAAGCAGATCCTGCCGCAGCTGAAGCGCCTTGCGCAGATCTGCAGCCTTCCGATGGTCGCGACGAACGACTGTCACTACCTGCGCAAGAAAGACGCGCCTAACCAGGCGATCCTTCAGTGCATCCAGACGAACTCCGTGATCACCGACGGAAGACCCCTCGGATTCGAAACAGACGAATTCTACTATAAGACGACGGAAGAAATGGAATCTCTCTTTGCCGACTACGAAGGCGCGATCTCCAATACCGTCAAGATCGCAGACATGTGCGATCTCGTTTTCCCGAAAGAGGGCTTCAAGCTGCCGAAATTCGATTGTCCGAAGGGTCTTTCAGCCGAGTCATACCTTCTTGAGCTGACGGAAAAAGGCTTTGAGAGAAGAGTTTCCGAAGGTGATATCGTATTCACGCCGGAACATGACGAAAAGACGTACCGCGAGCGCCTCGAATACGAGCTGTCCGTCATCAACAAAATGGGATATGCGGACTATTTCCTCATCGTTCAGGAGTATGTCAATTACGCGAAAAAACACAATATTCCCGTCGGCCCGGGGCGAGGATCCGGCGCCGGGAGTCTCGTCGCCTACGTGATCGGGATCACGGAAGTCGACTCCATTAGATTCGACCTCCTTTTCGAACGATTCCTGAATCCCGAGCGCGTCAGTATGCCTGACATCGACGTTGACTTCTGCTTCATCCGACGCGAGGAAGTCATCGAGCACGTCAAAAAACTCTACGGCAGCGACAGAGTATCCCAGATCATTACGTTCGGCACGCTCGCCGCAAGGCAGTCCGTCAGGGACGTGGGCCGGGCGTACGGCATGTCGTATTCGGATGTTGACGAGGTCGCGAAGCTGATCCCGAGAGATCTCGGCATCACGCTGGAAAAAGCGATGCAAGTGAAGGAACTGAAGGACCTGTATTCATCCTCCAATTCTGTCAAAAAACTGATCGACACGGCCATGGCGCTGGAGGGAATGCCGCGTAACGTTTCCGTCCACGCGGCAGGCGTTCTCATCACCGACTGCCCTGTAACGGAATATGTGCCGCTGGCAACAAGCGGTGGGAACCAGATCACGCAGTTCGATATGGACACCGTTGCGCATTTGGGTCTGCTGAAATTCGATTTCCTGGGCCTGCGGTATCTGACGATCATCGATGATGCCGAACGGGAGATCAGGGAAAGCGATCCCTCGTTCAGGATCGACAAAGTCCCTTTGGACGACAAGAAAACATATGAGCTGATCTCGAGCGGCAGGACGGACGGCGTTTTCCAGCTTGAATCCGACGGCTTCAAGAAAATGCTCACAGAACTGCGTCCAGATACGATCGACGATATCCAGGCGGCCATCGCGCTGTACCGTCCGGGCCCGATGGATTCGATTCCTGCCTACATCGCGGCAAGACACGATCCGGCCTCCGTTCGTTACGCCATCCCGCAGCTTGAGCCGATCCTCAGATCCACATACGGCTGTATCATCTACCAGGAGCAGGTCATGCAGATCTTCCGCGTCGTGGCAGGTTATTCATTCGGTCACGCGGATATCGTCAGGCGCGCCATGTCCAAGAAGAAGGCGGACGTTCTGGCCGCCGAGCGGGAAAGCTTCCTTGAGGGCGCCAGACAGAACGGTATCGACGGCGGGGAAGCGCTCAAACTGTTCGAGGGGATGGAAGACTTTGCCAACTACGCGTTCAACAAGAGCCATGCGGCCGCGTACGGCCTTGTGACATACAGGACAGCCTACTTAAAAGCCAACTATCCGAAAGAATACTTCGCCGCGCTGCTCACGTCCGTTCTGGACAACCTGGCAAAAATATCCCAGTATATCGATGAGTGCGCAGGTCTCGGCATAAAAGTCCTGCCGCCTGATATCAACGAAAGCCATGCCTCGTTCCATGTGAGCGGCGACCATATCCGCTTCGGTCTTTCCGCCCTGAAAAACATCGGTGAGAATTTCATCCGCAGCCTTGAAGAGGAGCGCAGGAACGGTCCGTTCCGTTCGTTCGAGAATTTCATCGGCAGAATGAGCGGGAACAGCCTTAATAAGCGCATGGTCGAATCTCTGATCAAGTCAGGCGCGTTCGACAGCCTCGGCCGTAACCGAAGCCAGCTGCTGGTCGTTTACGAGCAGCTCATCGACCACGAGTCGAAATACAACAGGGACAACCCGGACGGGCAGCTGGACATGTTTTCAGCGTCCGGCATTGAAGATGCCGATCCGACCGTGGAGTATCCGAATATTCCGGAACTGAGTTTCAAAGACAGACTCAATATGGAAAAGGAAGTGTCCGGCATGTACTTCTCCGGACATCTTCTGGATAGTTTTTCCCGGCATATAAGCTTTTTGAAGCCTGTCCAGATCTTCCGTATCCTTTCGGAAGAGGAGGATCCCGATCTTGAAGGAGAGACCCTCACGCTGGCAGGTATCATCAAGAACGTTTCGCGCAGGACGACGAAACGCGGGGATCAGATGGCGACATTCCTTCTGGAAGACAAGACCGGGGACATAACAGGTCTTGTATTCAGCAGCCTGCTCATGAAAGTCAATCATCAGATCAGGGAAGAGCATGCAATCATTCTGACCGGTACCATCAACCACCGCGATAACGAACCGCCGGAGATCATCGTGAAAACGATAGAACCTCTTAGAGACAACGAAGATTTCAAGACTTCGGATCCCGTAAACCAGACTTCCGGCGGTAATACGCCGGTTGAGATATACGAACCGGCAGCCGCATCCGACAGCCATCAAGGTATGAAAAAACTGTACCTAAGACTGCCAGACTTTGAAGGAAGGCCCTACCAGAAGGCTGTCAATCTGGCACAGATCTTTCCGGGTCCTGCACAGCTGATCCTTTACAGTTCGAAAGACAAAAGATCGATCTTGCTGCAGAGCGGGATCGCGCTTGACGGATATATCTTGAACGAGTATAGGGAAATGCTTGGTGCAGAAAATGTTGTCGAAAAGTAGCATTTTTCGATTACAACTAAGGCATTTTTGCATATTTTTAGCGGGACGGAAAATCCGTCCCGCTAATCATTTTCATTCGATTAACTGCCGTTCCAGGCCTCGTCAGCATTCGTTCCAGTCATAGTTCAGCAGCTGCCCTTTGAGCTGGAGGTCGCGGAAATTCCGCTGCCTGAGCACTTCGTAAACAGCCACGCAGACGCTGTTCGAAAGATTGAGGGAGCGCAGGCCTTCGCACATGGGGATCCTGACGCATCTGTCCTTATTTTCAAAAAGCAGTTTTTCAGGAAGCCCGGCCGTCTCCTTGCCGAACATCAGCCAGCAATCGTCGGGGTATGATACCTCCGTATATACCTGTGGCGCCTTCGTCGTGTAGTAATAGGGGAAGGCCTGCGGCTGCTTGGAAAAGAAATCTTCAAGGTTTTCGTAAATCGTTATATCGATATAGTGCCAGTAGTCAAGCCCTGCGCGCTTGAGGTATTTGTCCGAAACGGAAAAGCCGAGAGGTCTTATGAGATGAAGCGACGCTCCGGTGGCGGCGCATGTCCTTACGATATTGCCTGTATTCTGCGGGATCTCCGGTTCATGCAGAACGATGTTGATGCTGTTCATGGCTCCTCCAGGTAATGAGATGAATACTGTCAGTTCAATTGTACCCTAAGACGCTGAAAAGTCAAGTGTCAACAGGTAATGAAACCGGATCACCGAGCCTTTTCGGCACCCGTTTTTTTCCTGTTTTTTCACTTTTTCCTTGACTTCTAAAAATGATAACTATATAATTAATTAGATTAAAGATGTGAAAGGCAATTTTGGTACCCGCTCATGGCGCAGAACAAACAAAGCATGACAAGAAAAGAAGCAAGGGAAGCCGTTTTCTCTCTCCTTTTTGAAACCGAATTCAAGGAAGGACAGGCTCCCGAATCCATATTTGCCACATCGACACAGAACTGGGAATATGCCGAAGACCAGTACATATCCGATGTCTATTTCGGCGTCTGCCAGAAGAAGGCCGAGCTTGACGAGATCATTTCCAGACACGCAAAAGGCTGGAAACTCAACCGCATGAGCGTCGCCTCCCGCAGCATCATACGCCTTGCGACCTACGAGATGAAGTTCATGGATTCCATCCCGCTTCCCGTGTCGCTGGACGAGGCGGTTGAACTCGCCAAGAAATTTGACGACGAGAAGGCAAGACCTTTCATCAACGGTGTTCTCAACGGGATCAAGGATGAAATCGAATCCGCCGGATCAGGAGAGCGGAATGCCTGACTGTTTTGTCGGTTTCGACACAAGCAACTATACGACGTCGCTATCTCTTGCAGATGCTGACGGCACGCTTGTCTGCAACCTGAAAAAGCTACTGCCTGTGCCCGCGGGGCAGAAGGGCCTTCGCCAGAGCGATGCCGTTTTCGAGCATACAAGACAGCTGCCTCAGCTGCTGAGCGAACTCAGGCCTTTTTTGGCAGGTCACAGGATTCTGGCCGTCGGATGCTCGACAAAGCCGCGGGACGCAGAAGACTCCTATATGCCTTGCTTCCTGGCTGGTGTGAATGCCGCGACGGCGTTCGCCAGCGCCTGCGGAGCGGATCTGTTTCCTTTTTCCCACCAGCAGGGACACATCATGGCCGCGATCCACGGAACAGATGAACGGGACAGGTTCTTGACCTCTCCCTTTATCGCTTTTCACGTTTCCGGAGGGACTACGGAAGCATTGCGGATAATTCCCGCAGACGGTTCTTTTGCCGTCCGTCTGATCTCTCACACGCTCGACATCAGCTGTGGCCAGGCCATCGACAGGGTCGGCGTTATGCTGGGGCTTCCGTTCCCGTGCGGAGCGGAACTCGAAAAACTGGCGTTGCAGAACCACGGCAAGCTGCCGGACATCCGGGCATCGGTCAGCGAAGGGAACTGCAATCTTTCAGTCGTCGTCACCCGCGCGCAGAAGCTGTTCGAAGAAACGAAAGACGCAAATCTTGTAGCGCATTTTACACTCGAATATATCAAGCAGACGCTGATCGAGATGATCAGATTCGCAAAGCACCAGTATCCAGACGCCTCGTTTTTGTTTGCAGGAGGCGTGATGAGCAATGCGCTCATACGGAATGACATCTCGTCGGTCTGCAACGCATTTTTTACACAGCCGCAGCTGGCTACGGACAATGCCTCCGGGATCGCGCTGCTGGCGAGAAGCAAGTATCTGACACAAGGATAAGAAGCTAATGGAATCGAGAAAAATCCTGTCGGTCTCACAACTGAATGAATATGTCAAGAGCGTTCTGGAAGGAGACTGCCTTCTCCAGGGCGTCGTTCTCCGCGGTGAGATTTCCAATTTCAAATACCACCTGCCGACCGGTCATATGTATTTCTCGCTGAAGGATCAGGACGGCGCGATCGCTGCCGCCATGTTCCGTTCTTCCAATATGCTTCTTCAGTTCAAGCCTTCGGACGGCATGAAGGTCATCGTCACAGGCTATATCAGCATTTTCACGAAAACGGGGCAGTACCAGATCATCGTCGAAAGCATGCAGCCCGACGGTCTCGGATCGCTGTATCTTGCCTATGAGCAGCTGAAGAGAAAGCTGATGAGCGAAGGATTGTTTTCAGACAGCCATAAAAGGCCTCTGCCGCAGTTTCCAAAGACTGTCGGCGTCATCACCGCCGAAACTGGCGCGGCTCTGCAGGATATATTGAAGATCCTGAAAAGGCGCTATCCGGTCTGCTCGGTGACAGTCTACCCGACGCTTGTCCAGGGACCGGGCGCAGCCGCCATGATGACGGAAGCTGTCAGGTGGTTTTCTACACAAAAAGCCGCCGACGTCCTGATCATCGGCCGGGGCGGTGGTTCCATCGAGGACTTGTGGGCGTTCAACGACGAAACGCTGGCAAGAGAGATATTCAACTGCTCGATCCCGGTCATATCGGCTGTCGGGCACGAGACCGACTTCACGATCTGTGACTATGTGGCAGACGTCCGCGCGCCCACTCCTTCTGCTGCCGCCGAACTGGCTGTTCCAGACAGGGAGGATCTTCTTTCGTCTCTGTCAGCGCTATCAGCCGTTCTGACAAGAGACGTCACGACCGCGTTCCGCAGCAGGCAATCAGCCCTTGACTATCTGGCGGGAAAACGCGTTCTGACCAATATCGAACATATCCTTGATCCGAAGCGACTCAAGTTTGCCTATCTTGCAGACAGACTGGCTTCCTGTGCAGACCGTGATTTTGAAGCCAGATACAATCGGCTGACACAGATTGAAACATCCGTCACGTCCGGCATGGACAAGAAAATGATGCGGCTTGACGCGCAGCTTTCGCGTCTTTGCGCCTCCATGGACGGTCTCAGCCCGCTGGCAGTACTCGGCCGCGGCTATTCGCTCGTGAGGGACGCCAAAGGGAAAGCCGTCACGAAAACGGATCAGCTTTCGATCGGGTCGGATATCGACGTCAAACTCAGCGACGGATCCGTACGGGCCACCGTCGATCAAATCATCAAAGATAATGACTGAGAGGTACAGCCATGGAAAATAAAGAATTGAATTTTGAGCAGTCGCTCGAACGGCTTGAGGAGATCACGAAGCTGCTGGAAGCGGAAAAAACGCCTCTTGACGAATCATTGAAACTCTATGAAGAGGGGATCACGCTTGTCAGAGCCTGCCGCGCTTATCTTGAGCAGGCAGAGCAGCGCATCAAAGTCATCAAAGACGGCGACAGCGCGACCAGTACAGGCGTCTGAGCACTATGCAGGAACAGACATATTCTGTCGAAGAACTTCTTTTGCATCATGCGAAACAGGTAGAAGCGGTCCTGACGACTCATCTGTCAGGCGATCCGGACTACCAGCCTCTCATCGATGCCCAGATTTACAGCCTTACGGGAAAAGGCAAGCGGATAAGGCCGTTCCTCGTCATTGAATCCTGCCTCTTCTGCGGCGGGACGACGGAGGCGGCGCTGCCTTTTGCAAAAGCCGTGGAGATGATCCATACCTATTCGTTGATCCATGACGATCTTCCTTGCATGGATAATGACACCTTGCGACGAGGACGGCCTACCAACCACGTCGTTTTCGGCGAAAGCACGGCACTTCTTGCCGGCGATTCGCTGCTGACTGACGCTTTCGGCGTCATCGCGGGGAACGAACTTGTGAGTCCGGAGTTTAGGGTCATGGCTGCAAAGATCCTGTCTTCCTGCGCAGGTACGGAAGGCATGGCGTCCGGTCAGGCAATCGATCTGTCAGGGACAGGGAAGCAGCTTTCCCTTGAACAGATCGCAAAGCTTCATGACCGGAAAACGGGCGCGCTCATCAGGGCTTCCGTACTGCTGGGCCAGTGCGCCGCGCAGTCAGACGATCAAGAGATCAGCGAAGCGCTGACGACCTATGCGAATTCGATCGGAAGAGCATTCCAGATCCTTGACGATCTTCTGGACGCGACGGCAACAAGTTCACAGCTAGGAAAGACCGCCGGGAAAGACGATGCCCAGCAGAAATCGGGCTGGCTTTCCAGAAGGACTTTGGAGCAGGCCGCGGAAGATGCAAAAGAACTGACAGTCAGGGCACAGGAATCCATACAGGACTATCCCGGTTCCGATCATCTGGTTTCTTTTGCCGGATGGTTACTTGAACGAAAACAGTAAGAGGACGCAATGTTACAGTTTTTAAAGGATTTTTCAACCAACTATGTGCTGATGAGCGCGATTTTCTCATGGCTCCTGGCACAGTTTTTCAAAATATTCACAGGCAGGTTCGTCGACAACAAGAAGAATATCTTTCAGTTGCTGACAGCCACGGGAGGAATGCCGTCGTCCCATGCGGCGACAGTCGTGGCGCTTCTGACATCCGTCATCATCAAAGACGGTATTTCATCAACGTACGCTGCGATCTGCGGTATCCTGACCATCATCGTCCTGGTCGACGCGACGGGAGTCAGACGTGAAACCGGTCTGCAGGGAGCCATCCTGAACCGCATGATCGCCAAGGACGAAAGCGGTACCTACGATGATTTCACGAAGGGCCTCAAGGAACTTGTCGGACACACGCCGCTGCAGGTATTCTTCGGCGCTATCCTTGGTTTCCTTGTCGGTTTCTTCTGCCAGTATATCCCGTTTTTGATCGTCCATCCGGAAGTCGTCTGATCGAATGGAACGAATCGATTGCTACCTGTTTCAAAGCGGATTCGCGAAAAGCCGCAGCCACGCAAGGACGCTGATCGAAAACGGTCACGTACTGCTGGACGGCAAGCCGGTCGAAAAGCCGTCGGAACAGGTCGACGAAAGCAAAAGATACGATATCGTCATCCTGGACGATTGTCCTTTCGTCAGCCGGGGCGGATTGAAACTGCAGCATGCGCTGAGATCCTTCGGCGTCAGTGTCCAAGACCTCGTCTGCCTCGATATTGGGGCGTCTACAGGCGGGTTTACCGACTGCCTGCTCCAGTACGGCGCCAGAACCGTTTATGCCGTCGATGCTGGCCACGCCCAACTGGCAAAATCTCTTTTGGAGGACAGCCGCGTCGTTTCCTTGGAGAATTACAACGCAAGATTCATATCTGCAGCGGATTTTCCGAGCCTTTTCGACCTTGCGGTGATGGACGTGTCGTTCATCTCACAGACCTATATTCTTCCGGGTCTTGTCAATGTCCTGAAAGACGGAGGTCTTTACATCGGTCTTGTCAAGCCACAGTTCGAAGTTGGCCCTGAAGGGATCGGAAAGGGCGGGATCGTCAAAGACAAGTCTTTTCGCGACCTGGCCGTCAAAAAAGTCCGTACGGCTGCCGAAGAATCCGGACTGTCCGTTCTTGAAATCATCGAGTCTCCCGTCAAGGGCGGGGACGGGAACACGGAATATCTGATGTTCTGTAAGAAGAAAGACTAATTCCTGGAACGAGGATCAATCATGAAAGTCGCAATTCTGACAAATCTGAATATACCGGATAAGCTGTCTGTCGCGGAACAGGTCGTGAAGATCGTGAAGGATGCCGGCGGCGAGCCTCTCGTCAATTCCTATTTCAGGTATCCGATCGAGCATTCTACTGTTCTTCGCGGTATCAAGAGCCTGCCGCTCGATCCGATCTATCAGGACGCCGACCTCATCATTACGATCGGCGGAGACGGAACGATCCTTGACACCGCCAAACGCTCTGCCGTGCGCGGCACGCCGGTCCTCGGCGTCAATATGGGGAAACTCGGCTATATCGCCGAGATAGAATCCACCGAGCTTGAACTCATCAAGAAAGTCATGTCGGGGAACTATTCCATCGATACACGCAGCATGATAAACGTGCAGAGCATCAATACGAAAGGCGAGGAAAAAAACATCTCGCTGGCTCTGAACGAGGCGATGATCGAAAACGCGCTGCGTTCCAAGATCGTGGACCTTGAACTGTATGAGAACAACCGGTTCGTTTGCAAAGTCCGCGCGAACGGGATCATGGTGGCCACGCCGACGGGCTCGACGGCATACTCGCTGGCGGCCGGCGGTCCTATCGTGGACCCGAAGGTAGGATGCCTGTGCGTCACGGCCGTCTGTTCACAGAATCTCGGGATCAGGCCGATGCTGTTTTCAGACAGTTCAGTCATCGAGATCAAAAACGTGTATTTCAGGGAAAAGAACCTGTGTCTGACCATTGACGG
>JAFSSK010000103.1 GCA_017451045.1 Clostridia bacterium | reverse complement strand
TGACGTCAATCTTCACAAGCGTTGATATATTTCCTCCGCCGGTACTGATTTCCTTCCCTGTCGAGTACAGCGTATATATCCCGTTTTCATCCGGTGTGACGAATATCCTTGCCAGCGCATACACATAATCACCTACGGGAAACAGATCGGACAAGCGTATGATCTTTATGTCTGTTACGAGATTCATCAAAAACTCGTCTTCGCTCCCATCCAGACAGCATCTGCGCATTTGCGTGTACCTGAGCGGTTCTGTGCCTGTTTTCCCGTTCTTCTGATAATACGAGAACTCGGAATCCTTTCCTTCGTTTTTCAGATAGTATACATATTTTGACGTTATCGTCCATACAACCGCCGTGCGGACAATCACTTCAGGAGAAGAACCGTCGAGCGGCAGCTTTGTGATGGTCTTCACTGCTCCGGGATCCATAGACCAGTAGTAAACACAGTCTTCCCCTTCGTGGATACTGAGATTTTCAGTTTCGATATCCAGCAGCAGTTTCCTGTCCTCAAGGTTCTCATCGCATGAATACAGATGATGTGCGTCCGCTGTGATGATCCTGTCGCCTACAGCAACTACGCATCGCTCGGTATTATAAAAGCCGTATATATCCGTTGAGGCGGTCTTTTTCACGGCCTCAACGGTTCCGTTCTGAAGATTCATCCGATTGACCAGGTAAAACAGTTCCCCGTTTTCCTGTATTTGCTCATGCCAGTAGCGGTAATTGTCCGTATAAACATCGACCCCGAATTGCGTCCATCCATTCGCCACGCCTTTGTCCAGCACAGAGAAAGAACCGCTGACAAGATCCATATACCCGTATTCCCAACGCCCGTTCCCTAATTCCCTGGTATAGTACAGTCTTTCCCCCTTCAAGGAAACTGCATACCTATTCGGATTGTTCATACTGAATGCCGGGCAGTCCGGGCTGTTGTGTTTACAAAGCGGATCCATGCAGGCGCATGACACCTCATCGGTCAGAACGTTGCACTTTTTCAACACACCATCAGAGAAAAAGTACAAATACCCCTGAAAATAATTAAGCAAACCGCTGTATTTTCTATAATCTGTTATTTCCTGAACAGTCTCCCTACTGTCGGAAGAAACATCGCTTTCCGTCTCGGGACCCGCAAGCGTCGGTGAGCAGGAACACAAAAGCAGTCCCATGCTCAACACGAGCGCTATAACCGTTCGAATCAGTTTCTTGTCCATATCAGCAAAGAATTCCTTTTAGCAGACGTTCACCGTTTCTGTAGAAGATGTTGCGCCTGTCTTCGTCAGTGATATCGGCTCCCAGGATCATCCCTACCCCGTGCATGGTGGAAAACCAGGGCAGATCGGTCCCGAACAGCACTCTTTCGCTTCCTGCCGCATTCACAATGTCTTCCAGGAATCCGCGCACGATCGGGATAGCTGTCAGTTCATAATAAATATTCTCATACTGCTTCGTTTCGGCGATCCCTTCAACCGACCTGCCGAAAAAGCTGTGTCCGCAGAAAACAGTCAGTTTCGGAAACCGTTTGGCGATGTTCGCCACCTGCCTGCTGCCGTTGTTAGGGGACCCGCCCCATGTATGCAGAAGCAGGAATTTCCCAGTCTGCTGCAAATAATCATAGTACCTGTCGTGGCACGGATCATCCACCGGGAAATTGTTATAGTCCCCCAGCAGCTTGAATCCGACGTATATATCCGGATTCCCGTCCACTTCGGCGATCTCCCTGTCCGGGTCAAGATGCCTGGAATGGATGATGTGATAAGCGCGCAGACGAGTCGGATGTTTCCTTACCGCCTCGATATTGTACTTCTCCCCGAAAAGCGGGTCGTCCAGCGCAAAGTGCCCGCAGAACAGAAGGCTCTTCACCCCGTTGCGGTCCATGTCCGCCACCATCTCATCCGCCGAAGAGAACGGGAAATAGATCGAGGGATGCTCATCCATGTGCGCATGAAAATCCCTGATGTCGCACGGAAGCCTTCCGGTTTCCCAGAATGCCTGCGCCAGTTCACTGCTGCGATTGATCATACTAATTCCGCCTCCCCGATTAACCGTTCAAGATTCTTGCCGAAGATCATTTCCCTGTCTGCGTCCGAGATCGCGGCAGTCCGCGTCACTGCCAGCATTGACCCCGTATACCTTTCGGGGAAAGCCGTGCCGAACAGCAGCTTGCCGGCGCCGAAGCGGCCCGTCATGTCCTCGATCCCGCCGGCGTCCATCACATAGGAAAGATCCAGGTAGACTCGTTCATAGGTATATGCCAGCGGATAGAGTTTCCTTGCGTTAGGCCAGGCGTCCTTGTCGCCTACGACGGCCGTCAGCCCCGGGAACCAGGAAAGGATCTGGTAGATCTGCTCCATCGATACCCCGCAGGACGTGTTCAGGATCACCGGGATCTTTGCCTCGCAGCAGACGCCAAGCAGCCCTGAAAGCGTCAGGCGGTCCACGACGAACCTGTGCGCCTGGGGCGCCAGGTACAACGCGCCGATGCGATTTTCCTTCATAAGCCCCGGCAGCTGCTCCGGCTTAGGGGTCTCGTTCGTAAACGGAGGCAGCGCAGCCCATACCCCAAAAAGGTTTTCTTTCCCGGTTTCCGCCAGCTTTTCAGCCAGGAAGCGGTTGCCGTAATTGACGCCGACCGTATTTGAATAGCCGCAGCGGATCAGTCCGCCTTCTATGCCGGAACGGTCCAGCTCAGCCAGCAGTTCCTCGAACGTATCGCAGTTCCTGTAGGGTTCTCCGTTGTTCGTCGCGCCGAAATTTAGGTGACAGTCCAGTATCCTCATCAAAATCCTCCCGCCAACCAGGCGTTGTTTTGTCCGCCTTTATTATAACATGCGGTTGCCAAAAAAAACGCCGTGTAGTATAATTAAGAAAAAGTTTACATTTACATATTCTAACAGGAGGCCTATCAATGTACAGGATCGGGAAAGAAGAGATCGAAGAAGTCGCAAAGGTCATCGAAAGCAAAAACCTTTTCAAGATCAACGACGCGCTTCATGAAACGGAGATCTGCGAGGAGATGATGCGCAAGCAATTCAATGTGAAGCGCAGCCTGCTGGTCACGTCCGGCTTTGCCGCGCTGACTTCCGCGCTCGTCGGCATGGGCATCGGCCCCGGAGACGAGGTCATCGTACCGGCCTACACATACATCGCGACGGCCATGGCCGTCGTCGCAGCCGGCGCGATCCCCGTCATCGCGGATATCGACGAGACCTATACGATCGATCCCTGCAAGATCGAGGAGAAGATCACGCCCCGCACAAAAGCGGTCATTCCCGTGCATATCCAGGGTTTCCCCTGCGATCTTGACGCCATCGGAAAGTTGGCCGACAAATACGGTTTCCAGATCCTCGAGGACGCCTGCCAGGCAGACGGTGGCAGCTTTCACGGCAGACGCCTCGGCACCATCGGTGCGGCCGGCGCGCTGAGCTTCAACCAGTTCAAGATCATTTCGGCCGGCGAGGGCGGCGCCCTTCTGACCGACGACGACCGCATTTACGAGCGTGCGCTGATCTACCACGACGCCAGCGCCATCGCGTTCTTCGGCAACCAGCTCGACGGCATCAGCGAGCCCCAGTTCTGCGGTTCTGAGTTCCGGACGAACGAGATCGCCGCGGCTGTCCTCCACAGGCAGCTGGAGAAGCTGGACGGGATCCTTGCGGACCTGCGAAAGAACAAGGCGTATCTGACCGGCCTTCTGAAGAAAAAATACAAGATCGGCGCCTCCAACGACCTGGAAGGCGACTGCGGCACGACGCTGCCGGTTGTTTTCGAAAACGAAGCCGAAGCGCGTGCATTTGCCGCGAAAGTCGGCACCGGCAACTATCTGCCGATCGACACCGGCAAGCACATCTACACACACTGGACCGCCATCCTGGAGCAGCGCGGCGCACTGCATCCGCTGCTGGATCCGTTCAAGTTCCCCGTGAACGCTCCCTTCGTTCCGGATTACAAATCCCAGGTCTTCCCCGTTACGCTCGACCTGCTCGCTCGCACGGACTTCCTGCTTGTTTCCCCGGACTGGACGGAAGAGCAGATGCAGAAGATCGCATATACCGTTCTTTAAACATTTATTCTTTGCAATTCGTTCTTCCCTTTTCAGGAGGTAGTAATTATGAAGAGATTTTTGGCTGTTATTATCACTTTTGCTTTATTATTGATTGGGTGTGCCAACACTGTGCCAGTCGCTCCGGATGATGTCGATCATTATCTGAGTAATACAAAATACGAACT
>JAFSSK010000102.1 GCA_017451045.1 Clostridia bacterium | reverse complement strand
GGCGAGCCCACCGAGGTATACAGCCGGATCACCGGGTACTACCGTCCCGTCCAGAACTGGAACGACGGCAAGGCCCAGGAATTCCGCGACCGTCAGGTCTATGACATCGAGAACTCCCATTTCGGCGGCGGAACGGCGAAGCAGAACGCGTCCGAATGCGCCTGCGAAGAAAAAGCCGAAGCCACCCTTGCGGACGGCAGCTACCTGTTCGCGACGCCGACCTGCCCCAACTGCAAAGTCGCCTGCGCGACCATGGACAAACTCGGCTACGCCTATGAAAAGCTGTACGCCAACGAGCACGCGGATCTTGCGAGAGCCTACGGCGTAAGACAGGCTCCGACCCTCGTCGTCGTCAAAGGCGGCCAGGTCGAGAAATACACCGGCGTTTCGGACATCAAACGGTATCTGCAGGTCTAAACTATGCTGTACGACGTCATGATCATCGGCGGCGGTCCCGCTGGACTGACGGCCGCCGTATACGCAAGACGCGCCAGCAAGAGCGTGCTGGTGCTTGAAAAGGAAACGTTCGGCGGGCAGATCACCTTCTCCCCGAAAGTTGAAAACATCCCCGGATTCACGGAGCTGTCCGGCAACGAATTCGCCGAGAAGCTCGTGGATCAGGCCCTGTATCAGGGCGCAGAGCTCGAGTCCTGTGAAGTGCTTTCCGTCAGTCGCGGCGAAGACGGGACCTTCACCCTCAAGACGGACGGCGGAGACTATACCGGCCGTTCCGTCATCCTGGCATCCGGAGCGAAACACAGGACGCTCGGGATCCCGGGAGAGGAGGCCTTCATCGGCAACGGCATCTCCTTCTGTGCCGTCTGCGACGGCGCGTTCTACGAAGGACGGGACGTCATCATGGTCGGCGGCGGGAACTCCGCTCTGCAGGAGGCCCTGCTGCTGTCCGAACTGGTAAGGAAACTCGTGATCGTCCAGGACCTTGATTTCCTCACCGGCGAGGAAAAGATGCAGAATCAGCTCCGCGCCTGCAAGAACGTGGAGATCTTCACCGGGTGCACCGTCGAGGCGTATCTTGGCGAGGAGGAGATCCGCGGTCTGCGCGTGCGCTTCAAGGCGGACGGAACGGTCCGCGAGATCCCCGCTGACGGCGTTTTCCTGGCCGTGGGACTCATCCCCCAGAACGAGCCTTTTGCGGACTGGGTGAAGCTGGACGGCCGCGGCTACGCGGACGCCGGCGAGAACTGTTTGAGTTCCACCCCCGGCATATTCGTCGCGGGAGACTGCCGCGCCAAACGCATCCGTCAGGTGGCGACAGCCGCCGCGGACGGAGCCGTCGCGGCGCTTGCAGCCTGCAATTATCTGGACAGAGCCAATTGATAAGAAAAAGAACAGTCCCGGACTATCTTGCCTGAGACTGTTCGCTTTTTTTGCCGCCGGTATTGCATTATCCCGGCTCCTGGTGTATCATTACGGCGGAACTAAAAAAGACGTTAACTCTTGAGAAGTTCCTCGATCACGCGGTCGACGCCTCTGTCCTGCGGGCAGAATTCATGGTCTCCGTCGAAGACTTCGAATTCCAGTTTGCCGGGGGCCTCTCCGTAGTACCCTTTCAGTGTTTCGTATTCCCTTTCGGCAGTTTCCGGCGTGAACAGCTGGTCTACCTTGCCCACCTCGATCCGCAGAAAGCGCGGGCAGACGAGCGCCGCGATCTCTGCGTCGAAGAAACGTTCCGCGGCTCCCGTGAAAGTCATGTCCCCCCATCCGTACTTGTCCCGGTCGTTGAAATAACCGGTACTGAGCGCTGCCCGGATCCTCGTGTCCGCGGCGGCCATGTGCAGCGTATAGAAGCCGCCGTACGAAAGCCCCGCCATACCGAAGCGGCCGTCCGAGAAGTCCTGCTCCTCGAAGTAGTCCAGCGCGCGCATCAAGGCATAGATCTCCACGGCGGAGATGGAGGAGCCAAGCTGCTTGAGTTTGAAATCGATCGAACCTCTGTCGTATTCCTTGCCGAACCGGGGCACCGCCCACAGAAGCATCTGCGGCGCGTATACGTTCACGCCCCGCTCGAAAAGACGCAGCGTCATGTCGTTGTAGTTGTCGCAGCTGAAGAACGTGGAGCATGTCTCCGGCGTGCCGGCGCCCCCGTGCTGGGAGATCATGAGCGGCAGCTTCTCCGCCGTCTTGTGCCGGAAGAGGATACCGTACTGCGAAAACCCGGGCAGCACTTCGATCTGCAGCCTTGTGATCAGCCGTTTTTCATCCTCGAAACAGGGGATCTCGCGACAGCTCACGGGTCCCTTGGGTCTCTTTTCCGTAAGCGGCCAGCCGAGCATCGAATAAAAATCGTTTCTTGCCTTCTCGCGGTCGGCGGCGATTGTTTTGCCGTACGCGTGCCGCTCCTTCTCGAGCTGCTTCTTCCGGCTCTCTATCAGCTGGTTGACCTGCGCAAGGTATTCCTCGCGGTATTTGTTTCCGGCGCTGTCCTCTTCCCTGTAAAACGGTTTGACTTTAGACTGGTACATATATTCCACCCTCTTTTCGCGGCATGCCGCTGATTTCAAATCCAGTATAGCAAGTGTCTTTGACGCTGTCAAGAAACATTCCGAAATTATAATAATCAGGAGGGCTGTCATGCCTTACGATCCCAAAACAGACAGGTTCCCGTATCCCGAACAGACGGATACCCACTACCTGCCGCTGAAAAAGAACAACGGTCTCGTCTTTGACGAGAACTACCCGTATGTGGACAAATCGGCAGGGTTCCGGTTCAAACAAGGCCTCTTCCGCATCCTTACCGCCGCGATCGGATTCCCCGTCTGCGCGATCAGGATCAACCTGCGCGTGAAAGGAAAAAAGAATTTAAGGAAATACAAGGACGTTTTGAAAAAAGGCGTCGTCTCCGTTGCCAACCACGTGCATATGTGGGATTACCTGGCGATCATGTCCGCCGTTTTCCCGTTCAAGACGAACATCCTCGTCTGGGACCAGAACATCCGCGGAGAGAATGGTACGCTGATCCGTCTGGAGGGCGGGATCCCCGTTCCGACGGACAACATCCGCGGCATGAACGCCTCGATCGAAGCGTCCAAGCAGGTCCTTATGGACGGCGGGTGGCTGCACATCTACGCCGAGGGCAGCATGTGGGAATGGTATCAGCCCATCAGGCCCTTCAAAACGGGCGCTGCGCATTACGCGCTGACCTGCGACAAACCTATCCTTCCGATGGCGTTCTCCTACCGCGAGAACGGCTTTTTCAGGAAGCTGTTCAAGTGCGGTCCTTCCTACACCCTCAACATCGGCGAGCCCATCTTCCCCGATAAGAGCAAACCGCTCGCGGCAGCCCGCGACGAACTCACCGTAAAGTGCCACCGGGCGGTCTGCGAGCTGGCCGGCATCGATCCGGACAGCAACCTCTATCCGCCGCTGTTCAAGAACAACCACCGGATAGACTATTATACAGACAAATACGGCGAAGGGTACAAAGGATCCTGGTAACAGAGTCCCGAACACAGACAGATCCGGCAGCTTTTGGACTGCCGGATCTTTTCAATTATCGGTTGCCGTAAATGATCACTCTTCTCCTTCGACTTCAACATGGATCAGATAGTCTTTCGCGCTGAAAACGTTATCCTCATCGTCGATGATATAGAGCTCCGGATAAAGCGTCTCTAAAGCCTTGACCAGTTTAGCCGCTTCCTTTTTCAAATGGAATTCAACATTCGTCACGTATCCGTTCGGAAACGGGATCTGCTTTTTCGTCTCGTCAGTGAAATCTGTCGCGTCCTGCTGCGTATCCGTCAGTCTGTCTCCGGATTCCGTATCGTCAAACCAGATCTGGATCGTTTTCGGGGATTTTCCAATCAGCACAAAAGAATTGCTTCCTTCTGCTTTCGGGAACACGCTTTTGATCGTTTCTTTGCATTTGCCCCAGGTGATTCTTTCTTTCGTGATAAGAAAAATGTCTCTCATTTCTTTCCTCCCGGACTATTCATACCTTTTCCATTATACACCTTTTCGCTATACTGTCAAACTCTTTCTCTCTGCGCCAAAAGCAGCCAGGCGGCGTTCCCTGTCGGGAGCGCCGCCTGTTACTGTTTTCAGTTCTGTTTGGTTTCAGGTTGAGCTGAACTCTGCATCTTGTGGCAGGCGCCGCTCATGGCGCAGTGCGCGCAGTTGCAGCCGCAGCTGCTTTTTCCTTTCTTCCGGTCCGCGACCAGCTTGACGATCACGGCAGCCGCTATCGCGGCCACGGCCGCAGCGGCAAGGACCGTTCCCCAGTACTGGGAAAGCCATTCCAGCATCATGCCACCTCCTTCAAAGTCTTTTTCTGTTTCGTTACTGGTTCACAGCCAGTTTGTCTTTGGCTTCGTACGGTTTGCGGACAAGCATGAAGATGAGTCCGGCCAGCAGAAGGACCGCCGCGATGATCCCGATCACGTTCGCCTGCCCAAGGAAAATGGATCCGATCTGGTTGACGATCAGCGCGATGACGTAGGCGAACAGGCACTGGTACCCGACGGCGAACCAGAACCACTTATGGCTGTTCATCTCGCGCTTGATGGCGCCCATTGCCGCGAAGCACGGTGCGCAGAGCAGATTGAAGATCAGGAAGGAATAGCCGCTCACGCTGGTGAATGCCGCGTGGAGCGCCTGGTATGTCGTCATGGTGGCGCTGCTGTATACGATGCCCATCGTTCCCACGATGTTCTCCTTGGCAACAAGCCCTGTGATGGCCGCCACGGCTGCCTGCCAGTTGCCGCTGCCCCATCCGAGCGGGATGAACACGAACGCGAGCACCGTGCCGATCTTTGCAAGGATGCTGCTGTCGATCTGATCCTCAGCGAGCATCATGAACTTACCGTCGATCCAGCCGAAGTAGGTAACGAACCAGATCACGATCGTGGACAGAAGGATGATCGTTCCGGCCTTCTTGATGAAGGACCATCCGCGCTCCCACATGGAGCGGAGCACGTTGGAAACGGTCGGCCAGTGGTATGCCGGCAGCTCCATGACGAATGGTGCGGGATCGCCCGAGAACATCTTCGTTTTCTTGAGCATGATGCCGGACACGATGATGGCGAACATGCCGAGGAAGTACGCGGAGGGAGCGACCCACCACGCGCCGCCGAAGATGGCGCCTGCCACCATGGCGATGAACGGGAGTTTCGCGCCGCACGGGATGAAGGTCGTGGTCATGATGGTCATCCTGCGGTCACGCTCGTTTTCGATGGTACGGGAGGCCATGATGCCTGGGATGCCGCAGCCGGATCCGATCAGCATCGGGATGAAGGATTTGCCGGACAGTCCGAACTTGCGGAAGATCCTGTCGAGCACGAACGCGATCCTGGCCATATATCCGCAAGATTCAAGGAACGCAAGGAATATGAACAGCACGAAGATCTGCGGTACGAATCCGAGCACCGCGCCGACGCCCGCCACGATACCGTCGAGGATGACGCCGCGCACGACGGCGCCCGCTCCCTCCTCCGATACGTTCATGGCGTCAAGGAGTCTCGTTAGCAGTGCGGGGATACCGGGGACGTATACGCCGTAAGCGGCCGGATCCGGTTCCTCGAATCCCTTTTCCCCGAAATACTCGACCGCGTCCGCAAACGACATGGCGTTCGCGTCCTCATCGCCTTCGGGGACCGTATTGAAGTAGACGTTGATCTCATAGTCCTGAAGCGTTTCCTCGTCCTGCATCTCATAGGAAACGCGCGTGTTCACCGCGGACCCCACGGCTGCCGCTGTGCGGAGTGCTGCCAGATGGACGTCCGGGTCGAAGTCCTCGTCGGACGGGTCGGTCTCGTCGAATCCGCCGAACGCGTCGATTGCGATATAGGCGGACGCATAGTCCTCGGCTTCCGCCTCATAGGCTTTCTGTCCGATGCCGAACAGATGCCATCCGTCGCCGAACACACCGTCGTTCGCCCAGTCCGTCAGGATCGTGCCGACGGTCGTCACGGAGACGAAATAGACGATGAACATGATCACGGCGAAGATCGGGAGTGCCGCCCAGCGGTTGGTCACGACGCGGTCGATCTTGTCCGAAACGGACATGCCGCTCTTGCTCTTCTTGTAGCAGCACTTGATGACCTGCCCGATATAAACGTATCTTTCATTGGTGATGATGGATTCGGCATCGTCGTCCAGCTCCTTCTCGGCAGCCGCGATGTCCTGCTCCATATGATCCCTGAGCTCCTGCGAGATGTTCAGGGACTCGAGGACCTTCTCGTCGCGCTCGAAGATCTTGATAGCGTACCAGCGCTGTCTGTCCTCGTCCATATCGTGAAGCGCGGCTTCCTCGATATGCGCGATTGCATGCTCTACGGGGCCGGAGAAGGAATGGTTCGGTTTCGTCTTCCCGCCTTTCGCAGCCTCGATGGCCGCCTCCGCGGCCTCCATGACGCCCTCCCCTTTGAGAGCGGAGATCTCAACGGCCTTGCAGCCGATCTGGCGGCTCAGTTCCGCCATGTTGATCTGGTCGCCGTTTTTGCGGACGACGTCCATCATGTTGACGGCCAGCACCACGGGGATGCCGATCTCGGTCAGCTGCGTCGTGAGGTACAGGTTGCGTTCCAGGTTCGATCCGTCGATGATGTTGAGGATCACGTCCGGATGCTCGTCGAGCAGGTAGTTCCTGGCGACCACTTCCTCCAGCGTGTAGGGGGACAGCGAGTAGATGCCCGGAAGGTCCGTGACCGTCACGCCCTCGTGCTTTTTCAGTTTGCCTTCTTTTTTCTCGACCGTCACCCCGGGCCAGTTCCCTACGAACTGGTTGGATCCGGTCAGCGCGTTGAACAGCGTCGTTTTACCCGAGTTGGGGTTGCCGGCCAGCGCGATCTTGATCTCTTTCGTTTCCGCCATAAGATCCTCCTATTCCACTTCCACCATCACGGCGTCTGCGCGCCTGAGTGAAAGTTCGTATCCGCGAACCGTCAGTTCGACCGGATCTCCGAGCGGCGCCACTTTCCTGACGTAAATCTCAACGCCCTTGGTGATCCCCATGTCCATGATCCGGCGTTTGACAGCGCCTTCGCCGTTCAGCCTGACGACCTTGACGGTCTCGCCGATCTTGGCCTGTGCCAGTGTTTTCATTGTTCTATCTTCCTCCTGTTAAATAATCTTTCAACAGATCATGATCCTTCTCGCCAGGTCCTGCCCGATGGCGACCCGTGTCCCCTTGACGCTGACGATGATGTTCCCCGCCAGCGAGTTGACCACCGTCACGCTCGCGCCGGCGACGAATCCCATGTCTTTCAGATGCTGTACGATCTCGGGCGAGCCGCCGATCTTCTTGACGACGTTCTCGGTACCCGGTGTCGCGAACAGAAGCGGTATCAAAACAGTCCCTCCATTCCGGTCCGCAGTTCAGTTAGTCTTCGCTAACCTGTGCCGCTAAAGAATAGTTAGCTTTCGCTAACCCTTGCCGTGAAAAATACGTTAGCCATTGCTAACTACCGGTATTATACCGCTCCACCAGCCTGTTTTCAACACTTTTCGCGCAGCATCCCCAAAATTCGGCGATTTCACCATCAGTTAGCATTTGCTAACCAATTCTTTTGTCTATAATTCATCCACTGGCAATACGGAGCGCCGGGCCCTTGAGACCCGGCGCTGCTGAAGTCTTATTCAAAATGTCATTCGATGCCCGCGGCGGATTTGGCGGCCGAGGATCCTGCCCAGATGATATTGTTGGCAGTTCCGTATACGGAAGTGTCCGATTCGGGGGCGTGGCTCCTACCGAACGCATACAGCAGGCTCATCGTCGCCGTAGCGGTCCCGGTCGATGTCGAGCCGTATTTGTCCGCATGCTCGGTGGTGTCAAACACAAGGATCAGAATGCCGTCGTTAGCATCGTTCACGGTCTTGTAGGCGTAGATGACCTTCTGCAGACCTTCCATCTTGGACGTCTCGAGCGCAACGGTCAGCTGCGCGCCTTCGAACGTGTTCTTGTCGTAACGGTCGACCGTGTATCCGGCTTTTGCAAGACCGTTTGCAAGGGACGTGTCGCTGTAGCTGGCCGCGCATCCTGTGAACAGGGCGAGGACGAGGACGACAGCTGCTGCCAGGGAAATGAATCTTTTCATTTTCATACCTCTTTATTATTGCGGGCTAGCCCGCATATTTTACTTTAAGAAACCGTTGATGATCTGCTCTTCCGCTTCCTTTTCGGTAAGGCCCAGCGTTTCGAGCTTGATGATCTGATCCCCGGCGATCTTCCCGATGGCGGCCTCGTGGACGAGCGCCGCGTCGATATGATTGGCTTCGAGTCCCGGCACCGCCAGGATCCTGCCGTTCTCCATGATGATGGAGTCGCATTCGGTATGTCCCGTGCATGGCGCGTTCCCGACCAGTTTCGCGTCGAACTTCTGAAAGGAGTTCCCTTTGGCGACGGATCTGGACACGACGTCCGCGGACGATCCTTCGCCGTCCAGCAGGACCTCGTAGTTGCTGATCGCGTTCTGGCTGTCGTGGGTCATGAGTCTTTCCCGTACCACCAGTTTCGCGCCGCGGCCAAGTTCGGCCTTCGTCGAGCGGACGGTATCGTCCACGCCCTTGATCTGCACCATCTCCATCTCCATGGCGCTGTCCTCACCCAGATACACCTCTGTCCCGGGGTTTAAGATCCGCTTGCCTGCGCCGTCTCCGGAGCCGTAGTGCTTTTCCACGTACCGCACGTGCGCTCCCTTTTCCAGCCAGAAGCGGTGGATGCCGTCGTGCTGCGAATCCTTCGGGCCGCAGTTGTCGATCCCGCATCCAGCGACGATCAGGACGTCCGCGCCCTCTCCGATGAAAAAGTCGTTGTATACCACTTCCTTGATCCCGCTCTGGGACATGACCACGGGAATGTGGACGCTTTCGTTTTTCGTGCCCGGCTGAACGCGCACGGTAAGGCCCGCGCCGTCCTCCCGGGGTTCTATCTCGATGTGCGCGCTGGAGCTACGTCCGACGGATTTCCCGTTGGCGCGGATGTTGTATGCGCCGTCCGGCACCTTGTGCAGATCCGCCACTTCGCGCAAAAGTCTTTTCTGTATCTCGTCAAGCTGCATAGCGATCACTCCCCGTCCACGTATTTCTTTGGCCTGCAGCCGGCGTATGCCGACGCCGTCCCGATAAGACCGGGAAGGATCTTTTCCCGGGGGCCCGCATCCGCGAGAGTTCCGTCCCTGATGACCACGATCTCGTCCGCGATCGCCAAGATCCGCTCCTGGTGGGAGATGATCATGATGGAACTGTCGCTGATCTTGCGCCGCATGCCCTCGAACACCTCGATGAGGTTCTGGAAGCTCCACAGATCGATCCCTGCCTCCGGTTCGTCGAAAACGGACAGTCTCGAGCCGCGCGCCAGCACGGTCGCGATCTCGATCCGCTTGAGTTCCCCGCCGGAAAGGCTCGCGTTGACCTCCCGCCCGATGTAGTCCTGGGCGCAGAGCCCGACGGACGCAAGATACGGGCAGGCATCCGAAACGGACAGCTTTTTGCCCGAGGCGATCCGGAGAAGGTCCAGCACCTGGATGCCTTTGAACCTAACGGGCTGCTGGAAAGCGAACCCGATGCCGCGCTTGGCGCGGTCCGTGACGGACAGGTCCGTGATGTCCTCGCCGTCAAGGATAATCTTCCCGGAAGTGGGTCTTTCGATGCCGGCGATGAGCCTTGCCAGCGTGGATTTTCCGCCGCCGTTGGGTCCCGTGACCGCGACGAGTCTGTTGTCCCCGATCTCAAGGCTTACGTCTTTGATGATTTCTTTATCTGTATCCGATGTGTGCACATCGAACGATATGTGTTTCAGTTCCAGCATGTGTGCGTCAGTTCCTCCTTCGCAAAAAGGCTTTGCCCGCCGGGCGCGCCTTCCCACAAAGCATATTATACAGGAAATTGCCTAAAATAGCAATCACGCCCACAGAAAATTGCGAAATCGGTGGTACGGAGTGTCGAATTATGGTATACTATTTTAGAAAAGACAACTTCTGTTTACGGAGGGGCTATGCATATGTTCGAACAAGAAATGAGTTCCCTGTCCAGGATCAGCAATACCGTTTCGCGCTCGGTCAGCCCCGAGAATTTCACCGGGGAGAAAGGCCGCGGAGGCATGGCGGAGGAAGGGACCGGCGCAAGCTGCGCACGCGAACTTGGACGCGGCTGGAAGATCTCTCCTTCGATCTGTATCAAAGCCGGGCAGACGTTCACCCTTGCGGACATCGCCGGTATGGGCGCCATCAGACATATCTGGATGACGGACACCTGTCCAGCCAACCGCAGGCTGATTCTGCGGATCTTCTGGGACGGAAGCGAAAAGCCTTCTGTGGAGGTGCCGCTCGGAGACTTTTTCGCCTGTGCAGACTACCAGCATTACAGACAGCTCACCAGCGCCGCCGTGTGCGTGAACCCCAAGCGCGCCTTCAACTGCTACTGGGAGATGCCCTTCCGCAAAGGATTCCGCGTGACGGTACAGAATATGCATAACGAGGACGTCATCCTGTACTACCAGATAGACTATATACTGACGGATATCCCCGGGGACGCGGCATATTTTCACGCTCAGTTCCGGCGCGTCAACCCGCTGCCGTACAAAGAGGTCTATACGATCCTTGACAACGTGAAGGGATGCGGACAATACGTGGGCACCTACCTCTTCTGGGGTGTCAACAGCAACGGCTGGTGGGGCGAAGGCGAGATCAAGTTCTACCTCGACGGGGACAAGGAATTCCCCACCATCTGCGGGACTGGAACGGAAGACTACTTCTGCGGTTCCTGGAATTTTGACGTGGACGGTCATTATACGGAATTCACGACGCCCTATTCGGGGCTTGCGAAAGTGATAAGACCCGACGGTCTCTATCGTGCCAACCAGCGTTTCTCCCTGTACCGCTGGCACATCCCGGATCCGATCCATTTCAGTGAGGACATCAAGGTCACCATCCAGGCGCTCGGCTGGCGGGACAAGGGTCGCTACCTGCCGCTGCAGGACGACATCTCGTCCGTCGCGTACTGGTACCAGGATTCCGTCTGCGACACGTTTCCCGCACTGCCAGACGAGGACAGTCTGGAGATCATCTGACCTTTTCATTCCATAAGTAGAGTTTTGGGGGTTTTTCATGATACGTTTCGGAACAGGCGGCTGGAGAGCCGTCATCGGCGATGATTTCATCCGCGAGAACATCCAGAAGGTCGCGGCGGGCGTCTGCGCCCTCGTCAGGCAGGAAGGCTGCGCAAACGTACCGGTCGTGATCGGGTACGACAGGCGTTTTCTGTCCTCGCAGGCAAGCGTATGGATCGCGGAAGTCCTCTGCGCCCACGGCATCTGCGTGCACCTGATCGGCCGCAGCACGCCAACGCCGCTGATCATGTACCTGGTCAAGGAGAAAGGATATAGGTACGGTCTTGAAGTGACCGCCAGCCACAACCCCTCCCAGTACAACGGCATCAAGCTCATCGTGCCGGAGGGCCGGGACGCATCGGCGGAGTGCACGGCGGGTCTTGAAAAGCTCATCGACTCCCTGCCGGCAGACGAACCGAAAGCGATGCCGCTGCAGAAAGCGGCGGACGCGGGCCTTGTCCGGTATCTCAAGAATCCTTTCAACGACTATATCGATTCCATCATGAACAGTCTTGACACCGAGGCCATCCGCTCGCGTGGGCTTAGGATCCTGTTCGATCCCATGCACGGCTCTGGCGCCTATCCGCTCAACACGGTTCTCACCAGCTGCCGCTGCACCATCGATCTGATGAACTCCAACAAGGACGCCTTCTTCGGCGGCATGGATCCGGCTCCCGGCGCAAGCCAGCTGACAGAACTGCGGCACAGGGTCATATGTGACAGGTACGACCTCGGCATCGCGCTGGACGGCGACGGAGACAGGCTCGGCATCATCGCCCCCGACGGCGAATACCTGAGCGCGAACAAGATCCTCGTGATGCTCTACTACTACCTGCACGAGTACAAGGGCTGGAGAGGCCCCGTCGTCCGAAACCTCGCGACAACGCACATGCTGGACAGGGTCGCCGCGGGTCTTGGCGAAAAATGCTATGAGGTGCCCGTCGGATTCAAGTGGATCTCCGCACGCATGGACGAAGTAGACGCGGTGCTCGGCGGTGAATCGAGCGGCGGTCTTACCGTGCGCGGACACATCCACGGGAAGGATTCCGTTTACGCAGGTTCTTTGTTCGTGGAAATGGTCTCGAAGATCGGCAAGCCCCTGTCCGCCTACTGGAGCGAACTCGAACGCAGGTTCGGACACTTCTGCATGGAGGAGGAGAACCTGCGGCTCGATCCCGAGGTGAAGGAGCGCATCAAGCGCATGATCATGGAGACCGGGAGCCTGCCTGAATTTCCGGACAGACCGGACAGGAAGGTCCTGCGCGTCAGCTACGAAGACGGCTGCAAGGTCTATTTCGAAAACGCTTTCGTCATCTGCCGGTTCTCCGGGACGGAACCGCTGCTCCGCATTTTCGCGGAAGACACGAAATCGGCAGGCGCGAAAGAACTGATCAAGTGCTGGATCAAACACATAAAAGAAAATCTTAACTGAGATTAAGGCGGTGGATTTATGATACTGAACGAAAAGCAGATGGATGCGATCAGCTTCGGCAAAATCACGATGGAACAGGCAGAGGAAGGATTCGTGTTCAAGCGGATCAACGCAAGACAGAAGGAGGCCTTCGGCCGCGGTGCGACGCTTTCGATGCAGTCCGACGAGCAGCACGCCCTTTACGCCACCATGTGCGACTGCATGGCAGGCTTCGTGCTGGATTTTGAAACGGACTCCCCTTACGTAAACTTCCTTGTAAACCAGTTCAAGGTGCTGGTCGGCATACACAACAACACGGAAGTGCTGGTGAACGGCAAGTCAGTCATCCGCACGGAGGAACCGGGCAATCTGAGCGTCAGCCTGAAGAAGCCGGGCAGAGTCACGTTCGTCGGTCCCTATCACGCCACGATGCAGCTGCGCGTGGAAGTGGCGGACGGCAGCACCGTGAAGCCCGTCGCGAAGAAGGGTCTGTGGCTGCTGCACGGAGACTCCATCACGCACGGCGCGCTGGCGATAGACGCCTCCAACACGCTGGCGGCCCGTCTCAACATAAAGTACGGATACGACATCGTCGACCAGGGCATCGCAGGCTACGTACACGACTTTGATACCCTTGACCGTCTGGACAGACGTCCCGACGTCATCACGACAGCCTACGGCATCAACGACACGATGGCACTTCCAGGCGAGGAGGTCCGCAAGAACATAGACGCGTACTACGCAAAAATGAAAGACCTGTTCCCCGACGTGCCGATCATCGTCGTGACGCCTATCTTCTCGACGCTGATGACCAAGCACGAGTTCGACGACAGATTCGCGTATATGAACGAAACGTATGAACTGCTTACCAAGAAATACGACCTGCCGCTCATCAACGGCCGGGAACTCATCCCCAACTATCCGTATTTTTTGAAAGACGGCATCCACCCCAACGACAAAGGATTTGCGCTCTATGCGAAGAACCTGTGCCAGAAAGTGGAAGAACTGCTGAAAACCCTTAAGTAATCGAAAGGGCAAAGAGACAGGGACTGTTTAACAAGCATACAGCAAGAATTCTCCCGTCCTCTATAGGCGGTGAGATGAATTGCGGATAGTATGCGTTAGTTTACATATGATTTGCACGTGATTTGTATTTTGAGTCCATAATAGTTGACACGATGCACAAGAACAGGTATAATCAGTATAGATAAACAGAAGGTGTTTGGATTCATATGAAACTGTATAG
>JAFSSK010000101.1 GCA_017451045.1 Clostridia bacterium | reverse complement strand
CGGCAGTCCTCGTAGGTGAAGTAGACGCCGTCGTCTTTGTTTTCATATGTGCCGTTGTAGTGCAGCGTGAACTGGACGGTGTCCTCGGCGTGTGCGAACACGTCGTCCACGATGACAAGGATCCTGCTGTCGATCCAGACGAAATTCCTGTACATCCTGGAGACCAGATGCGCCATCGGTCCCGTGCAGTCCGTCTGCAGGAACAGAAGGTCTTTGTTCTGGTAGTGATCGATGATCCTGCCGATGAATTTCGTTCCGCGGTACAGTTCCTCGTCCCGTCTGCCCTTTCCGCCGACCTTCAGGACGCTGTGCGCGTGATCCTGGCAGTAGTAGTTGTGATAAAGGTCTTTAACGTTCCCGTAATAGCTGCAGGATCCATCGTCGTTGAAGAATTCCTTTCCTTTATGGAAGATGACGAACGAGCCCGAATCGTTGTGGGAATGGTTCCAGCAGAAGCCGCTCTTGACAGACAGAAGCGTCGCGTCAGGCTTCCAGGAATCCCTGGTCACGGCATAGCCGGAAGAGTAGATCATCGTCTTCTCCAGGCTTTCGGCCGATCCTTCCAGATGCGAAAGGTCCAGACCGCCGATCTCCTCCCAGATATCCACGCCGTAATTCTTGATGCAGGCCCGAAGGGCGGACGTGTCCAGCCCGTTCCGGTAGGCGTAGGTGCCCAGCAGTCCGATCTGGGTATGCAGCGAACTGTCTCCGTAATTTAAGAAAAGGTAGTCGACCTTGCCGTCTTCCCGGCTCACAGGATAACTGAAGCCCATCACGCCGTCGCAAAGACGGGGCGGGATCTCTTTCCTGATCACGTCGTTCCGGCCGAAATACCGTTCGTAGCACCACAGGTAGCGCAGAAGCGTTCCCGTGCCGTAGTTGTTATACCCGACGCTCTCGTAGAACATGCCCTGATCGTCAAAGTTGCCGAACTTGTTGAACAGCACGTTGCCCTTGTACGACAGATAGGTCGCCAGCGCCTCGTTCACGTATCCGAAGACTTCCTTGACTCTTGCCTGCGGAAGCTGATCCTGCAGCGCCAGGAGCGCCGTTGCGGATTCGGCGATGCAGACAGCCCACCAGTTGTGGCCCATGGAATCGATCGCGTGGATCCTGGTTTCCGGCAGCGCCCAGTCGCCCAGGGCCGAAAGGATCCCCTTCTCGAACAGCCCTTCCGAGATCTGTTTCCGTTCCTCCTCGGTCAGGTAGTCGTGGATGGCGTCGTAGATCATGCCGCAGGCGAGCGTCGTGGCCGTCGAACTGAGGTCAGAATGCCACGGCACCGGCGTCCGCTTCGTATAGGCGATGCCGAACCACCGCTCGAAGGATATGTATTTCAGCAAAAGCCCCTTCAGCTTCTCAGCGCACTTTTCGTCCCTCTCCACGAGGTACTTCAGACCGAGCGTGTTCAGCCATTTGCGGGCCTGTCCGCTCATCATGCCGAAGTTGGCGTGCTGGGAAATGCCGCCGTTGAGTTCTTTCCAGGACACGATCGGCTCTTTCAGGCACTTGTCCGCCGAGGCGACGATCGAGTCGTAGCGCGCCTTGGCCTGCGGGTCTTTTTTCAGTTTTTCACGGTACTTGTCGATATCGTGTGCAGAATAGAAAAGAAACGGGTGTTTCATGATCGTTTTTTCCTTCCTTGTATTATTTCAAAAGAATCTTGTTTACTGTCTGGACAGTCTGATCGCGATCTCGCCGCCGTTGCTGCTCTTCAGCGCAACACTGACGTTGGCGAAATTCTGGCTCTGCAGGTATTCGATGAACGTCCCCTTCAGGTAGGCCGAGAAGTCAAGACTCATCGTCTCGTGATCGGGGTCGACGCTCAGGAAGTCGACTTCCAGGACCTTGGACAGGTACTGCAGAAGCCCATGCCTTGCCTCGTCCGTCACGGCCATCGTTCCCAGTTTCAGCGAATCGATCCGCAGCGTCACGAGTGCGTCCCTGTTCTCCTCCGTGGCGGCGGATGCCGTGCAGTACACGCAAATGCCGTCCACGTCAAGGACGAGATAGACAGTCAGGGCGTCGTCCGAAAGATCCGCGTACAGCGACACGATGGAGATCGCGGCCGTTTCCTGCCCCTTGATGAAGCCGAACGACGTACCGATGAAGTCAAGGGACGAGAGCAGTTCGTTGAGGTTTTCCTCCGTGACCGTGATGTCGTAATACCCTTTCGTCACGATCGTCACAAGCGAGCCGGGATCCGTCACGGCCGCGTCCATGAACACCTTCAGCATGGTCAGGTCAGACCGGTTGACGATCCCATTGTAGTCTTTCGCGTTTCTGATGCCGACGGACAAGAAGGACAGAGAGGAGATGACTTTCTGCTCCTCTTCGGGAAGCGCTTCGTATCCGCGGACCAGGAAGTCCAGGACTGTCGAAGCGTTTTCGCAGTTGACGATCCCCTCGCCGATCAGCGTGGACATGTCCGCTTTGACGTCGTTCATATCCCTTCTGCTGTTCCCCAGCGGATACTTGAGCGCCTGGGTATAGCGCAGCTCGTGCAGATACACTTTGGCGCCGATAACGGCATCGTCGTTGAAATAAAGTCTGAACAGTTCCTCGTTCCCCAGCACCTCGTCCGCGATGGCCCCGACGAGATCCTTCGTCTCGTCCGGCAGGAGTTCCGCGACCGTCTTCTCTATCTGGGCCTTGCTCATGCTTGCGTGCACGATCCCTTCGGACATATCAAGCGTCAGGTAGATCTTGGCTTCCGAAAGGCTCTGCTCGATCTTATCTGTCCTGATGTTCCGGATGACAAGGTTTTTCACGATGAAATTGTTCGTTCCCAGATGCCCCAGTCCTATGTCCGAAACGTCCAGAAGGATCGTCCCGTCCGCGTCCAGTTCGATGCTCAGCTGGGCGCGGATCAGACTCTTGAAGCCGAAAAAGGAGATGGGTCCTTCAAGCGAGACGGTCCCGTCCTCGTTGTAAATCGCATACAGCGAACGGATCTTCAGAAGCGGGATGGATATCTCCTTTCGAACCGCCTCGAGCACGGTGTTCAGCTGCTTCTCGGTGAGCAGCAGCGAGATCTGCTCCGTGGCCTTGGCTCCGTTCACGGCGTCATAGGCGTATTCGTTGATCAGCTCCGTGAGATCTCTTGGATTCTCCAGGATCTCCGGGTCGGACCGGTCCGTCGTGTCCCAGATGGATATTCCGATCACAACGACCGTCACGATCGCAAGCAGCAAAAGGATCCCTATGAGCACAAAGATGAGCTTGAAGATCTTTTTCAAATCAATCGCCAGCCTTTCGCAGAGTGACCGGGAATTCTTTTGCTTCCCCTTCGAAAGTCAGCAGCACGGTACGGCTCAGTGGGTCATACTGCGCGCCAACACCTTCCGTTTCGCAACTGACGGGCCACGGCGTGCGCAGCCTCGTGTGCGCCTTGACGCGTCCAGCCGCGTGCAGGACAAGTTCGATGCTGTCATCCTTCACGTCTGCGCTTATGACGCGCCCCTGCGTTCCGACGACGCGGATTTTCTCGTCTTCGATCTTGGACAGATCGAGATACACGTGATCCTCTCCGGACCTTACCACTGGGTCTTTCACGACGGCAAGATCAGCGCTGTACATATCCACATAGAGTCCTTTGAGGGAAAGCGGCTCCTTGTTTTCGTTCTCAGCGAACACAGCGGCGACGGTATACGGTCCGCGCTGTTCGGTAAGATAATTCGTTCTTTTCCATTCGTGCCCGGCAGATCCTACGACCTTGCCGTAGAAATTGCGCCAGGCTTCCGCGTTCTTTCGAGAGTAGCTGAACGCGGCGGGAGAGGTCTTCCAGACGCCGACCGTTCCCTTGTCCACCTTGAACAGCTGGCCTTCGCCGCTGTCTTTCGGCTCGATGCCGAGCAGGGCGAACAGATGCTCCGCGGCCGTCGGGTACCTGCCTGTCCAGAATCCTTCGATCTTGTGGAACGGGTCGAATCCGTCGCCCACGTAGAGCAGCGTTCCGCCCGCGCGGACCCAGTTGGCCACCGCGGCGTTCTCATCCGGATAGTCCGGCTTGCAGTACTCGTAGCTCATCACCAGAACGTCGTAGTCGTCGAGGTACCCAACGTACCTTCTTGCGTTGTCCAGAAGGACCGGACGGATCGGCACGCCGTGGATGAGCAGCGGGAGGGCCAGACCGTAGAAGGCCGGCAGCATGTCCGTGATCTCGAAGCGGTGACGCAGATCGTCGTCTCCCTTCCCCGCGAACAGGACCTCCTCGAATTCTTTTTTCTCGTCTTCGTTCGTTTTGAGCACTGTGCCCACTTCGTTCTTCTGGGCCTGCTTCAGGATCCCGTCCGGGAAGTTCCGCTGATACAGGGACGTGTCGCTCATCAGGATCCCCACGTTCACCTTCGCAGAGGATTTGCAGACGGGGATGTCGCCGAGCATCTGGAAGCAGCCCGCCAAAATGGAGCGGTACTCGTCCCCGATCTCCCTGCCGTTCGGCGAGAAGCGCGGGTATTTGGACCCAGGCTGGAACACGCGGGTCGGCCACGGGCAGATCTCGTAGTCGTTGATGCCGGAGTGCAGAAGCGACGCCGTCACGGTCTTCAGGTAGTTCTCCTGGTATCCCGCCCAGTCGTAGCAGGGCTGGTCCTCGATCGGGTCGTGCAGAAACCACATGCGGCGGCCGGTCCCTTTGACCAGTTCCTGCATGATGCCGTATTCCAGGTAGGCCGTTTCGAACGTCCGCTCGCCGATCACGCCTTCGTAGACGTTGTTCGTGCGGGCGGTGCCCGTCCAGATCTGCGCGATGTATCCGTCGACGCCCGGGACTTCCGTCAAGGACGCCTCGGGGCTGACGATCTTCCACTGCGTGTAGTTGAGGAGCGAGTGGGTCGGCACGTAGAAGCGGATGTTCTTGTTGTATTTCTTCTTGGCGTAATCCTTGATGACGGCGGACACCCTTTCGATCGTGCGCTTGTACAGGTATGCCTTAAGTCTTGCGCATTTGTAATGGGCGTCCACGCTGGAGCACGGCGCCACCCAAGGCGTCTTGTAATAGATCTCGAATTCTCGCCTGAAAGCGGGAGAGTAACCGCCGCGGTCCCAGAATTCCGGTTCCTCCACGTGGATGGCCTCGACGCCCGCGTCCACGGCCTTCTTCAGCTTCTCGGCCAGGTAGTCAGCGAACGAGATGGTAGGGACCATGTAGGGCTTGATGTCCTCGCCCTTCAGACCGTGCATGATCTTGTTGCCGAACCTGTCCTCCTGCGCCTCGTCCATATGTTCCTCGCCGTCCCAGCGGCCCTCCAGGTAATCCCTGTAGCTGCCCCAGGAGATGCCGGTCATCAGGTGGATGACGTGTCCCGTCTTCTTAAAGCTGTCGATGGTCTCCATCATCGAATCGCCGATGCCGTATACCATCGCGAAATCAGCCGCGAAATCCCATTCGTACCCGTTTTTGTACGAACTCTGGAATCCTGTTTTCTCCTCTTCTCTTTTACGGATGAATGCCATTTCTTTTCCTCTCCGCCCTGCGCTGCGCGGGCCTGTTTTTAATGGTAAGGGGACCTGACGGCCGGGCCGGCGTCTTTGTTCCGACCCGGCCGTCAGTATATACGGTTACTGGATCTTGACGATCCAGCCGTAAGGATCCGGCAGCCTGCCGAACTGGATGCCGGTCAACGTATCGTAAAGCATCTGCGTGACGGGGCCGATCTTCTGCCCGTTCACGATGTATTCCATATCCTCGTACATGAGTTTCCCGATCGGGGAGACGACTGCTGCCGTGCCTGTTCCCCAGGCCTCCTCCAGCGTTCCTTCCTTCATGGCCTGTCTGATCTCATCCACGGAAATGAGTCTCTCGGACACTTTGTACCCCTTGTCCTTCAGCACTTCGATGCAGGATTTGCGGGTGATACCGGGAAGGATGGATCCGGACAGCGCGGGCGTAACGATCTCGCCGCTGATCTTGAACATCACGTTCATGGCGCCGACTTCCTCAATGTATTTGCGGTGTACGCCGTCGAGCCACAGGACCTGGGAGTAGCCCTTTTCCTCAGCCTTGGCGCCCGCGCGGTTGGACGCCGCGTAGTTGCCGCCGCATTTCGCGTAGCCCGTTCCGCCGCGTACAGCGCGGACGTCTTCGGACTCGATCATGATCTTG
The DNA here is from genome assembly GCA_017451045.1 of Clostridia bacterium. Taxonomy (GTDB): domain Bacteria; phylum Bacillota; class Clostridia; order Oscillospirales; family CAG-272; genus UBA1770. Next base: position 1,619 of record JAFSSK010000101.1, on the reverse strand, counting down.
ACCGGGTTGATGCCCTCTTTGTAGTAGCTGCCGCTGGGAGACGCGATGATCATATAGGTCGCGTGGTCGACGCTGTGGACGCCCAGATGCTCGTCGTTGCCGAACATGAACGGGCGCAGGTATAAGGACGTGCCTTCTGAATGCGGAACCCAGTCCGCCTCCGTCTTCACGAATTCCTTCAGCGAGTAAAGCGCGAATTCCGGGTCGAGCTGCGGCAGGCAAAGACGCTCGGCGGAGTTGTTCATCCGCTTGATGTTCTCTTCCGGCCGGAACAGCTGGATGCTGCCGTCTGCGATCCTGTACGCCTTCAGGCCCTCGAAGATCTCGGAACCGTAATGCAGCACGGTGGACGCGGGATGGATGGACAGGTTGGCGAACGGAACGATCCTTGCGTCATGCCATCCGTGCGCCTTGTCATAATCCATCACGAACATGTGATCCGAGAAGTATCTGCCGAAGCCCAGCACGCTGTCCGCGGGTTTCTCCTTCGGCTGTTTCGTTTTTTCAAATCTGATATCCAGCATGGTTTTTCCTCCGTTATTCTCCGAAACCCAGTTTGATCGCCGCGAGGTTCGCGTCGTAAAGATCCTGGTGTCTCGCGGAAACGACCTTTTTCAGGGCCGCTTCGATGTTGTCCTTCCCGACGCCTTCGCAGGTCGCTATGATCTTGCCCATGAGTATCATGTTGGCAAGACCCGAGAAGCCTTTGTCGTTGGCAAGACCCGTCGCAGGCAGGTAAACGGTCTTCACGTCCGTTCTTGCCACCTTGCGGCTGATGAGCGTCGAGTCCACGAAGATGATGCCTCCGGGGACGACCGCGTCCTCGTACTTGTCAAGCGAGGGCAGGTTCATGGCCACAAGCACGTCCGGCTTGTTGACAATCGGCGAGCCGACCGGCTCGTCGCTGATGATGACGGAGCAGTTGGCCGTGCCGCCTCTCATCTCCGGTCCGTACGAAGGAAGCCAGCTGACCTGCTTGTCCTCCATGAGACCCTTGTACGCCAGGAATTTGCCGGCGAAAAGGACGCCCTGTCCGCCGAATCCGGCAATCAGAAACTGTGTGGTACTCATGCCTGCGCCTCCTTTTCCTGCGCGCTTCTGTCCTTGTAGACGCCCAGCGGGTAGTACGGGATCATCTGCTCCTCCACCCACTTCAGCGCGTTCTGCGGCGTCATGCCCCAGTTGGTCGGGCAGGAGGAGATGACTTCCACGAGGGAGAATCCCTTCTTGTTGATCTGGTTCTCGAAGGCTTTCTGGATGATCGCCTTCGCGTTCTTTACGTTCTTGACGTTGTTGACGGCTACGCGCGCAATGAATTCGGGCCCGTCCAGCTTGGACAGCATCTCGCAGACCCTTATGGGGTAGCCGCACTGGGTGACGTCCCTGCCGTAGGGGGACGTCTGCGTGACCTGGCCCGGCAGAGACGTTGGGGCCATCTGCCCGCCCGTCATGCCGTAGATCGCGTTGTTGATGAATATGATGGTGATGTTCTCATTCCTCGTGGCGGCGTGAACGGTCTCGGCCATACCGATGGACGCGAGGTCACCGTCACCTTGATAGGTAAAGACGATATTTGCCGGATCGGCGCGCTTGACGCCGGTCGCGACGGCAGGCGCTCT
>JAFSSK010000100.1 GCA_017451045.1 Clostridia bacterium | reverse complement strand
GACTATGTGAGATACAAGGGGCAGACTTGCTTCATATACGGCAGAAGGACAAGCGGCTATTTCGATCTCCGTCATCTTGACGGGACGAAAGTGCACGCGAGTGCAAACTGGAAACAAATACAATTACTTGAACACTCAAAAGCATTTTTAACTGAGAGGAGAAAATAAGAAGATACCGAACAAAGGAGGAGCAATTCCTCCCCAACCTACGCTGACACTTAGAGGTTGGGGTATCCTTGCTATATTTCGATGAATTTTTCGCAAAAGATCGTTCAACTGGCTGACGAGGCAGAAGCTTCGCTGCAGCCGGTCTTCAAAAGAATAGACGGTATTTCTTTCCAGAACACCCGCCGCGTTATGGACGCGTTCAGGGAGCACAGGGTCAGCGACTCGATGTTCATCCCGACGAGCGGATACGGGTACGACGACCGCGGGCGGGACGAACTGGACCGCATATGGGCCGACGTCATGGGCGCGCAGGCCGCGTTCGTGCGGCACAATATCGTCAACGGCACGCAGGCGCTGAGCATCGGCCTGTTCGGTCTTCTCAGGCCGGGAGACCTTCTTCTGTCCGTGGCCGGGAAGCCGTATGACACGCTGGAGCAGGTCATCGGCATTACGGGGCAGGCGGGAGACGGTTCCCTCAAGGATTTCGGCGTCCGCTACCGGCAGATCGAACTGCAAAACGGCGGCATCGACTACGAGGGGATCGAGTCGGTGTTCCGGGAAGAGAAAGCCCCCGTCAAGGTTGTGTTCGTGCAGCGCTCCAAAGGATACCTGAACCGCAGGACGCTCACGGTCGCAGAGATCGGAGAACTGGTCAGGTTCGTCAAAAAACGCTCCCCGAAGACTTATGTCGTCGTGGACAACTGCTACGGGGAGTTCGTGGAAACGGAAGAACCGACGCATCACGGGGCCGATTTGATCATCGGCTCGCTGATCAAGAATCCCGGCGGTGGGATGGCCGAAACCGGCGGGTATCTGGCGGGATCGGAAGAAGCCGTGAGGCTTGCCTCATACCGGCTGACGACCGTCGGCGTCGGGTGCGAGGTCGGCGCCTCTTTGGGAATGAACAAGAGTCTTTACAAAGGACTGTTCTACGCGCCGCACACGACCGCGAACGCGCTGAAGACAGCGCACCTGGCCGCATATATGTTTGCAAAGATGGGATACGACGTGGAGCCGTCCTGGGACGCGGAACGCTCGGACATCATCCAGTCCGTGATCTGCGGGACGCCGGAAAAACTGTGCGCATTCTGCCGCGGGATCCAGGCGGGGTCCCCCGTGGACGCGTTCGTCACGCCGGAGCCGTGGGATATGCCCGGCTATGCGGATCAGGTCATCATGGCGGCAGGAACGTTCACCCAGGGATCCTCCATCGAGCTTTCCGCCGACGGACCGATGCGCAGTCCCTATACGGTCTATTTCCAGGGAGGACTGACTTATGAAAGCGGCAAGATAGGCATCATGTCCGCCGCCCAGTCCATGCTGGACAGTCCGTCTGTCTGAAAAGGAGTTTTGTCTCATGCAAAGATTTCTGAATCAAAAAAGAACCGGGATCAGGACCTGCGCCCTGCTGATTGCGCTGGCACTACTCTGCACGGCGCTCCTGGCGGGATGCTCGGGTGAGTCGGACGACGTTCCCTCCGGCATGCAGACGGCGACGGCCGCAGGGGCGACATACAGGCTCTACGTGCCGAAGAACTGGACGCCGAAAACGCAGAGCGGCCTTTCCGGCGCCTATGTGACGCTTGCCAGTACGTCCGACGTCTCGGCATACCAGAAGGAAGTCCCGGCGGACACGTCCGCGGAGGATTTCTGGCTGCAGTGCGAAGCGGACTACCGGGAAAGATGGGAAGACTACAAGCTGCTGAACCGCAGCGAAAACACGGTGAGCGGGAAGAAGGGGATCGTCAGCGTCTTCAGCCTGACGTATGCCGGAACGCTGCTCAGATGCATGCAGGTGTCGATCGTGTCCGGGACGACCGCCTATGTCATCCTGTATACGGCCGCAGACACGATTTATGAAACATATATCGACCAGGTCTACGAGATCGTTTCCGTTTTCGTCATCGACTGCGAACCGGTTCCGGGTCCTTCCTATGAGATCCTGACGCCCGACGAGACGCCGGATGGAATGGTCTGTATCTCGGGGCCTGACGTGGCCTACTACCTGTTCATCCCGCAGACATGGACTAGGATCGGGAACGACGAGGTCACCAGCGCGCGCGCGCCGGGCGACCAGTCCAACGTCACCCTGACCGTTTACATCGACTCGACGCTTCTGTCCGTCGACAAGTACTGGGAGGCTGCTGCGAAATCCTTCCAAGAACTTCAGGGTTTTTCCTTCCTGTCCGAGACAGAAACGCAGATGGGCGGATATCCGGGCAAGACGTATCTGTTCGAAACGACCGTTTCCGGGGTGACTTACAGGATCAGCCAGACGGTCGTCATCAAGGATCATCTGGTCTTCGGGCCGATGGCCTATATCCTTACGTACACGTCCACGCCGGAACTGTTCGACAGCCATCTGCCCGACGTTGAGTCGATCCGAACGCATTTTCTGTTCAGGTGATCGCCATGGCAGGACAGGAAAGCATTTATTTTGATAACAGCGCAACCACCGCGCTGAGCCTTCCCGTTGAGGAGGAGATGAAGCGGGCCATGGCCGCTTTCGGGAATCCGTCCTCTCTGCACGAAAAGGGGCTGGAAGCAAAAGAGATCATGGACACGGCCAGAGCCAGGGTAGCCGACGCGCTCGGCGCGAAAAATCTGAAGCCGGGACAGCTGATCTTCACGTCCTGCGGTTCCGAGGCCACGCAGCTGGCGCTCCTCGGATCGTTTTTCGCCAAGGAAAGACGACCCGCGGGGATCGTCCTGACGACGGATTCCGAACACCCCTCCGTAGCGGCGAACGTAAACCTTCTGGAAAAACTCGGGATGGAAACGGTCAGGCTCAGGACGCGCGGCGGGGTCATCGATAAGGAACAGCTCAACGAAGTCCTGAAAAAACCTGTCGCGCTGGCGACTGTCATGCTCGTCAATAACGAAACGGGTGCGAGATATGACGTGGAAAATATCTTTGCGAAGATCCGTGCGGCGAACCCGGAAGCCGTTCTGCACTGCGACGCGGTCCAGGCGTTCCTGAAAGAAAGCTTCACGCCCCAGTCGCTCGGCGCGGACTTCATTACCCTCAGCGCGCACAAGATACACGGACCGAAAGGCGTCGGCGCGCTGTACGTCAGCGCGGACATGCTCAAGAAAAGGCGCCTTTCCCCCGTCCTTCTGGGCGGCGGCCAGGAAAGCGGATTCAGATCCGGGACGGAGAACACCATAGGGATCGCCGGTTTCGGTAAGGCCGCGCAGGTTGGGAAAGAAAAGATGAAGGAAAACGCAGCGGCTGAGAGAGCCCTTAGCGCGTATGCCGAAGAAGCCTTGCGCGCCTGCGGGGCGTCGGTCCATCTGCCAGAAGGGGCAAGGGCGCCGCACATCCTCCGCATATCCGTTCCGCGGATCAAGAGCGAGACGATGCTCCACTACCTGTCCGCAAAGGGGATTTGCGTATCCGCAGGATCCGCCTGTTCGTCCCGCTCGCAGAAGACGAATCCGGCTCTGCTCGCGTTCGGGATGTCCGCGCTCGAAGCGGACTGCTCGCTGCGCATCAGTTTCTGTGAAAGCAATACCAAAGAAGAGATAGACAAGCTGTGCGCTGCCCTCGCGGCCGGCATGGCGGGACTTGTCCATATCAGGTAAAACAGCACCGCCGGGATCCGTTCAAAGGGACCCCGGCGGTGTTATCGTATCGGGACAAAGATCAGGTCCCGTCGTTTTTGAACATTTTGGCCTGCAGATCGTGCAGGCTTTTTTCGTACTGCTCTTTTGTGATCGCGCCTCTTTCCAAAAACAGATCGAGCGTGTTTTTCTGTCTGAGGAATAGTTCCTGCTTCTTCTGCCGCCAGTCTGACGGCTGCGTAGTCTGCTCCATCGTATTACACCTCAAAAGAAAGAGAGTTCAGAGATTACCCTGGCGATCTTGCAGGGCAGATCGGACGCGGCCATGCCGGCCACCCCGAACCGGGAGGACGCGGCCTCTCCGGCTTTCCCGTGGATAAAGGCGCCAAGCGCCGCGGCATCAAACGGACGCAGCCCCTGCGCCAGCAGGCTGCCGACGAGCCCGGCAAGAACGTCCCCGGAACCGGCCGTGGCAAGACCTGTGCAGCCCGTGCGATTGATGCAGACGCGGCCGTCGGGTGAGGCAATGACCGTATGGGCGTCTTTCAGCAGGCAGACGACCCCGTGACGTTCCGCCAGGGTCCGTGCCGAGTCTAAAACGCTGTCACATATCTTTTTCGCGTCGCAATGCAGCAGTCTGGCCGCTTCCCCTGGATGCGGGGTGATAATGCTGTTTGCGGGAACGCAGTCCCAAAGCGATTCATGCGCTGCCAGAAGGTTGAGCGCGTCGGCGTCCAGGACCAGAGGACCTTTTGCGGACTGCAGAACGGCTGACAGTACGGCCAGGGACAGATCGCTCTGCCCGAGCCCGCAGCCGGCGACGGCAGTCCGGCCGTCCTCAGGCAGAAGATGCAAATCCGCTTTTTCCGTATAGGTGGACAGGACGGCTTCGGGAACGCTTGTCTGAATGATGACTCTGTTTTCTTCCGGCGTCACGACGCGGACGAGCCCGACGCCCGAACGGAACGCAGCGCGGGCCGCCAGAACGGCTGCGCCGCACATGTTGACGCTGCCGCAGAACAGATCCAGCTTTCCGAACGTCCCTCTGTTGGAACGGACGGGTCTTGCGGGAAGAAGAGCTTTGGCGTCTTTGTCCTCGAGACTGACGATCTTTACGTCATCCGCCACAGGTTCCGGACCGATGCCTATTTCGAAATGTTCGACCGCTCCGCAGTAACCGGCGCCCGGGTAAAGGTACAGTCCCGGCTTCAGCTGGCCGAACGTACAGGTAGCCGTCGCTCTGACGGCTTCGGTAAGGACGACGCCCGTATCGGCGCATAAGCCGGAGGGGATATCCATAGACAGCACCGGGATGCCGGAGGCGTTGACGGCACGGATCCAGGTCTCAACCCGCTCCGGCAGCGCTCTGTCAAGGCCGATGCCGAAAAGCGCGTCCACGACGCATGTCGCGCCGGCAAGGGACAGCTCCGTCCCCAAGGGGATGCCGGCTTCTTTTGCGAGGGCAAGATAACGCTTTGTCTCCTCGGTCATGGATGACGGGTCCGGCAAGCCGTTACAGGAAGGCCCCGCATAGGCGATCCGCACGGGCACGCCGTGCCTGCGCAGAATGAGGGCCATGGCGATCCCGTCCCCGCCGTTGTTGCCGCCCATGCAGACGACAAGAACGTCTTTGCAGGGGAAAAGATCGGCGTGGTTGAGCAGGTAGTCGGCTGCGGCAGAAGCGGCCCGTTCCATCAGCGGGACGGAAAACGGCGGAAGATTTTCCGCGGCGGCCCTGTCGCACATTCTCATTTGTTCACGGGTAAGATAGCTGATCATTTGGCAATCTGTTTTAAATAGGCATTGATGAAGCCGTCGATGTTTCCGTCCATGACGGAATCGATGTTGACTTCCTCATAGCCTGTCCGGGTGTCTTTGGCCAGCGTATAGGGCATGAAGACGTAAGAGCGGATCTGCGCGCCCCATTCGATGTTGGCTTTGTTTCCCTGGATCTGGTCGATGGTGTCCAGCCGTTCGCGGATCTTGATCTCCATCAGTTTGGATTTCAGCATGGTCATGGCCGTCGCCTTGTTCTGCAGCTGGGAACGTTCCGTCTGGCAGGTGACCACGATGCCTGTAGGCTTATGGACAAGACGCACCGCGGACGACACCTTGTTGATGTTCTGGCCGCCGGCGCCGCTTGAATGGAAGGGGATGAAATCGATGTCCTCGTCCCGGATGACGACGTCGTCCAGCTCTTCGAATTCCGGCATGACCTCGATGGACGCGAAGGACGTGTGCCTGCGGCCCTGCGAATCGAACGGGGAGACTCTTACAAGCCTGTGGACGCCGTTCTCGCTTTTGAGGAATCCGTATGCGTTGATCCCCTCCACGAAGATCGTGGCGCTTTTCAGACCGGCCTCGTCGCCGTCCAGCCAGTCCGTCAGCCGGACTTTGAAATGGTGCTTCTCGCACCAGCGGGTGATCATCCTGTAAAGCATCTGGCACCAGTCCTGCGCTTCCGTGCCGCCTGCGCCCGGATGGAAGGAAATGATGGCGTTGTTCTTGTCGTATTCGCCGGAAAGCAGGATGCTGATGCGCTGTTCCTCCGCCTCCTGGGCAATGGCATCCGCCTCGGACTGGACCTCTTCGACGGATCCCTCGTCTTCCTCCTCAATGGCCATTTCGCAAAGGGCGATCGCGTCTTCGAGTCTGGCGCAGAGTTTTTCGTAACTTTCGATGGTATCCTTTTTCTGTTTTGTCGCCTGCAGGACTTTGGATGTTTTAGACGCGTCGTTCCAGAAATCAGGGTCCGCGGCCTGGGATTCCAGTTCCGCGACCTCCTCTTTCAGGTGGTCGATGTGCAGCGCCTGTCCGAGATCGGCCAGGTCGTCCCGCATGGCTATCAGTTTCAGTCTTGCTTCGTCGAGCGCGATAATCAAAAGAACCTCCCTTGCCGGAAAGAGAATCTGCCGGCAATCACAATTTAATATCAGTTTAGTATATCATATTTCAGTAGTAATTTCAATTATTTTGGAACGGAATACGTGTTGACAAAGAGGCTCCTAGAGACTACAATGGAAGCGTAGGAACAGGATCGGGGGGTGGTTGAATGATACAGCTGGACGCAAGGCTGCGAAGCGCGGCGGAATTCGTTCCGGCAGGCGCGAAAATGCTGGATGTCGGCTGCGACCACGCTTACCTTCCGATCGTTCTGTGCCGTGAAGGAAAGATCCGGTCGGCCTTGGCGACGGATATCAACGAAGGTCCGCTCGAGGCGGCGCGCCTTCATATCGCAGAGGCAGGGCTTGCATCTAAGATCGAAACGAGGCTCTGCGACGGGATCCGGGACCTTGAGACGGAGCAGCCTGACGTGATCACGATCTGCGGGATGGGCGGGGAACTGATCGCCGCGATCCTCGCGGAGGCGCCATGGATCAGGACGAAAAAGATCACGCTGGTGCTGCAGCCGATGACGCACGCGCACGATCTGCGCGCCTGGCTGGCGGCAAACGGGTTCGGCATAAAAGACGAAAAGATCTCCTATACGGACAGGCTGTACCAGACGATCTGCGCCTGTTTTACGGGCAGGCCGTATACTCTGACGCTGCCGGAGCTGTATTACGGAAAGAAAAACATCGAAAGAGGCGGCACGCTTTTTTCGGAATGGATGCGGGAGCAGCAGACCATCCTGCTGCGCAAAATGAAAGCAAGGGCAACCGCGGGCGAACCTGTCTCGGCGGAAACGGAACTGCTTTCTTTCATCGAAAACGAGTTGAAAGGAGCCAGAAATGACAGTACTGGAGTTTTATGAGGAACTGGACCGCAGGATCCCGCGCTCGCTTTCCTGCGAATGGGACCGCGACGGGCTGATGTGCTGCCCGGACGCGGACAGGCAGGTAAAGAAGGTAATGATCGCGCTGGACGCCACGAAAGACGTGATTGCAAGAGCCGCGTCGGGCGGCTTTGACGTCATCCTGACGCATCACCCGGTCTTTTTCAACGGACTGCACGAGGTCGTCTGCACGGATCCGGTCGCGAAAAGAGCCGTGGACGCGGTCAGGGCCGGGATCAGCATCATGTGCTTCCACACCAGGCTCGACGCGCTGGAAGGCGGCGTGAACGACAGACTGGCAGCGGCGCTCGGGCTCTTCGATACGACGCCGTTCGGCAGGGAAGGCCCCGTCCCGATGGGCAGGATCGGCACGCTTCCCAGAGAACTGACCCTTGAGGCGTTCGCGGAACACGTCAAGGAAAAACTGCATGCGCCTGCCGTCTATGTGACGAACACAGATCTGTACGTACGGCGCGTGGCGGTCCTCGGTGGCGAAGGGAAGGATGAGATCGGAGCCGCCGTGGAAGAAGGCGCGGACACGTTCGTCAGCGGCAGGTTCGGCTATCATGCCATGACCGATCTGGCATACGGGGACATCAACCTCATCGAGGCGGGGCACTTCTGGACGGAGCAGCCCGTCTGCTACGCACTGGCGGATTTCGCAAAAGAGATCCTTCCGGGCGTGACGGCCGAGATCGTCAACAGCAATATCATCAACGTGATCTGAGGATCCGAACAGAATAAGAGTCCGCAGGGACAGCGCGTGATGCGCCGACCCTGCGGACTTCTGTTTTTACACTGGCCGTCAGAACTCTTCGACGGTATCCATCTTCTCGATGCGCTGCTTTGCCAGCTTGTAAACGTCGACGTGAGGGTTCCTGACGACGGTCCCTTCGTCCTTTCCGTAACCGGACTGCCACTGCTTCAGCGTCTGGCCTGCGTAGAACACGGGATGCCTTTCCGTATCCCAGACCGTGTTGTCATGGGCCTCGATGGACTGCGGCAGCGTGGTGTAGATCTCCTTGCCGCGGGAAATGATCGTATTATACTCGAACAGCGTGGACAGATGCGCCTCGTTGCGGGAATTGCGGATCATTTTGTCTCTCCCGTAGGCGAATATGTTGTTCCGGACCGTGTTGAAGGCGCCGTAATGCTGGTGGAAGCTTTCGGACTTCGTATCGTATACGAGATTGTCCCGGATCAGAAGGTAGCTGGACCCCTCGTCAGGATAGATACCCCATCCGCCGTAGTGGTTGGACAGGATGTCGTGGATGACGTTCCCCTCCAGAACGGTTCCGGGTTGTCTGCCGAGGGTATAGATGCCGCCCATGTCAGACAGGAGCCCCGTGCCGATATGGTGGATGTGGTTGTTGCGGATCAGGTTGTGGTGCGTGAGAGAGGGCGCATAGCCCCATACCCATCCCACGGAAACGCCCGTGTAGTCGAACCAGCAGATCTCGTTGTCCGAGATCTCGCAGTAGGACGTGTCGATGGCAAGGACCCCGCAGCCTGCCGCGTGCCTGTGGCCGCCGCTGCGGATCCTGTTACCGTGGATGACACAGTGGGTGGTAAGGCCCGCTTCCTTTCCGCCGTAGATCCTTACCCCGCCGGCGCCAAGATCGTGAATGATGTTCTTTTCGATCCTCGTCGCGTGGCATCCGTCCTCGATATTGATGCCGTAAAGGCCCGCGCAGGACAGCCGGCATCCCGTGACGGAACAGTTGTCCGCGTACTTGAAGTTGACGGCGCCGTATGCGCCGGAGACGGACTGGTTGTCGGCAGCTCTGTACTCATCGCCGAATTTGGCAGCGTAGTCTCCTTTGGTGCAAAGAAGATCCAGACCGTCGAGCCTTATGTCCGAAACGGAGGACGCCTCGGTCCCTTCGATGCTGAACAGACGGCTGACGACCGGTGCGAAGATCTCCAGCTCGTCCGGGTTTTTGTCGGGGGAGAGCGGGATATAGTAAAGTCTGCCGGATTCCTTTTCCAGGTACCAGTCGCCCGGGCGGCAGAACCCTTGCGGAATGTTTTCAAGGTAGTAATGCAGATCGGAGGAGATGTCTCTGTCATATTCCGTCGTGATCTCGAAGTTCGAGCGGTATTTCAGGTCGATCCTGCCGGTGGCGTAATCCACCTTTTCGATGGGCGTATGCTCGTCGATCCAGAAATGGTAGAAATTGACGGTCGCGTTCTCAATGCCGGAGATCTTGGCAAGATCCTCTTTCTTGGCGATGAACCACGAAGAGCCGTTGAACAGCGCCGTCGACTTCGGGTGCTCGGTCGTGACGGCCTCCAGCGTTCCTTCGACAGGCCAGCGGGCAGGGTGCGCGAACGCGCCGTTGACATACAGATCCGTAAAGAACCATTTTCCGGACTGGACGTCGGGCAGACAGAGCGAATAGCAGTCTTGCCCGTTGAACGTATCCTTCTTGAAGCCGGTGAGTTTTCTGCCGCCGATGATCCTGGCGCGACGGCCGGGAAGAGAAGTGAGCGTTACGCGGTAGACGGACGGATTGATCTCGATGGGGTGATCGATATAATAGTCCCCGTCGACGGCGATCGTTACCGGCTGGAACATCCCGTCCTGCCGCATCTCTTGGACCGCCTTCAGGGCTTTATCGATGGACCAAAACGGACCGGAGCCGATCGCATCCGGGTTTTCTCCTTCCGGTTTTCTGGGATAAAAGCCGGAGTCCTCGTCGCGGCCTTTCTGCTGGGAAACGTAAATCGTTGCGGAATTTCTGGAAGTGAGCATGTCGTTGCCTCCTTAAGAATTATGCCGGGCGCTGTTTCCCGTGCTTTTCATGTATCGAAAAAACTCTGAAGGAACTCTTTCACAGTCCCCTCGAAAGCCGCCTCGGCCAGAAACTCGATCCCGTGCTGGTTTCCCCAGCTGTAGTAAAGGATCGTACGGCCGTTGAACTCGCAGATCTCCAGGTCGCTGTTGTTGATGTCCAGAGCCCGTTTTATCCTTTCCTGTTCGTGCAGGGACAGAAACGGGTTGGCGATCAGTTTGTCCTCTTCGGAATACATCAGTACCGGATTGATCGGGCTGTATGTCCATTCCGAAAGGTCTTTGCTTCTGGCGACGGACGTGGCATACCGGCATTCCGGATAGGCCTCCAGGTAGAAGACGTAGTAGTACGGATCGTCCGGCAGCGTGTAGATGGCGGGACCGCCCGCATACCTTCCGTCCTTATGGAGCCTGCACGTCTCCGGCAGGAATTCCCAGTCGGACATGTTTTTTGAAACGGCAAAGCGGAACGTGAAGCTGACGGGCTTGTTGACCTCCACCAGCAGCACGTATTTTCCGTCCTTTTTGCAGATGCCGGTATTGAAAGCGCCCAGCCCTTTTGGCAAAAGGATCCTGCTTACGAGCGTCCAGTTCGCCAGATCTTTCGAACGGAAGATGTGGACTTCGTTGTTTCCCCACGTTTCCGGGATGCCGGCTACGTACATGTCGTCCCCGTCCGCGAAAGCGCTGCCCATATGGTAGCCTTCCGCAAAGGGCGCTGTCGGAGTGGATGTCCGGACGCAGACAAAGTGAAAATAGGACCGTCCGTTTTTGTTGGCCTCGTTCACTTCGCCGGGGCGGACGTATTCGAATCTGTATAGCTCGCCGCCGAATACGACGGGAGTCGTCTCGACCATGTCACAGCAGATCGTCCCCAGCTTGCGGATCCGGGGCCTTACGGGAGAACGGTACCGGTACAGATCAGGATTGCGCTCCTCGGGGCTTGCGGGTGGATTCTTCTTTTCCATAGCACCTTCCTGCCGCGTCAGGCCCAGATGAAGTTATCCTTGCCGACGACAACTTCGAAATGGTATTTGGCGATCCCAAGGTCGATCTTGTCGCACAGGGCGACTGCGTCGCTCCTTCCCGCGACGACCTTGTCCACGCGCTGGAAGAAGAACTGCTGCTGGTTCATGGCAGTCGGAGCAAGCGACACGGCTTCCATGCCTTCCTTGAACCAGTCCGGCGTGTCTTCGTCATCCACGTTGGAGATCTCGTCTAAGGGACGGGAAACGTGAGGCTTCCCCTGGTCCGCGCCGTATCCGAGCGCGATCAGAAGGTAGAGCTTGTCTCCCTTGCGGCGGATCGGTTTGACGTACGTGCGGCGGAAGGTAAGGGCTACCCAGCAGCTGTTGAGGCCCAGGTCCTGCGCGAGCAGCACGAGCCGTTCGCCGAAGAATCCGATCTTTTCGTCGTACCCCCTCGGGCCGATCATGGCCAGATAGTTCTTGCAGCCGCTGAATCTGCCGTAGCGCGGCTTGTTCCCGTTGAAAGCCTCCGGCTCGTTCGTGAACAGCTGGATGTTGAGCCCGGACTCCTCGTTGCAGGCGTCGATCTCGGCCTGCAGCTTCGCGACGATGTCTTCCTCGATCGGACGGTCGAGATAGTTGCGTACGCTGTGCCTGGAGCGGATCAGTTCAAGGTCAATCATAGTGTCGTCTCCTTTATGAAATGCTTAAGTTTTTTGCTTATCAGTCGTATGCGCCGAGTACGGTAAGGGCTGCCTGCGCGTACACGCGCGCCCCGAAATCGTTGACGTGGTTGATGTTGTTGGCCAGCCAGTTCCCGGTCAGTTTCCCGTATGTGTCCACCAGATTCATGAAGACGGAATAGACGGGGACTGCCGCGATCCTGTCTGTCTGCAGTGAAAGCATGACCTTCTCGCAGACGCTCTGATTGGCTACCCAGTCCGTCTCGCGGTTGGGCGTCATCGGCGCCACCAGAAGGATATAGCCGTCCGGTTTCGCTTCAAAATAGCGGTTGATCATGAGTTCGGTCTTGGCCCTGTACTCCTCCGCGGGGATCCAGCCGTCGTTCATGCCGAACGCAAGGACGAAGAGATCGGTATAGGGAAGATGCCGCTTAACCTTTGCGTCCCAGTTGTCGACTGCATGGGAGGAAGCCCAGCCGCCGACGGCCTCGTTGACGTAGGTCAGTCCGGCCCCGCAATAGTCCTCAAGCCCCATGGTGATCAGTTCAGGCCAGGACGGGACATAAGGGGGAAGCCCCACGTAGCTGCTGGAGTTGCAGCCGCAGGTGAGCGAGTCCCCGTAGAAGAGGACGGAACCCTTGCCGTCTTTTCTGAATCTTTCGAGCAGCGGCGTGAACACGTTTTTGCCTGAAGATGGTCTGAAGCCTTCCCAGGCCTGTTCTGTCTCGTAGGAAACGAAGATCATGCGCTTCGTGATGACGCCGCCCTCGCTGAAGAAAAGATTCTTGCCGGGGCGCGACGTGCATCTCAGCACGACGGGCGAGTCTCCGGGGTCGTCCATATAGTACTCGTCCTCCCGGAAGAACGGCAGCGAGCCGCCCGGGATACGTTCGATCGTCCGTCCGCTGACACGGTAGTCGACGCCTTCCTTGTACGTGATCTCCAGCGTGTTGTTCCGAACCGTGACAGGGCCTTTCGGCTTATAGATCAGCTGCGAGGCGCCGCTGTCCCCGACGATCATAAGCGATTCGTCATAGACGGTGCGGGTGTTCCAGAACGGAGCCAGATACTTTTGCAGATTTGCGCGGTTGTATAGGTTCAGCAGTTCCATATCTTTTTCCTCTTTTTCTCATTCGAACAGGATGGTTTTGATCTCGAACGGACCGAAGGACAGGGAAACGGCGCCGTCTTGCACCGGCAGTTCCTCCTTCACGTCCTCGAGCAGATTGGTCAGGAATGCGCGCGTCTTCCCGGCGGGTAGCGTGACGGTCGTCTCGGTCCTCGAGCGGTCGGCCTCATAGAGCCGGGCGACGACGCCGGCCGGTCTGTCCTCGGAAGGCTTCAGCGCCTCGCAGATGACGTTGCCGGCGGAGATGCGCAGGTAGGAGGCCGTATTCTTGAGTTCGCCCTCGCCCGTGACGGCGGGAACGTTCAGCTCATAAGCCGGAAGGGCAACGTTCTGCGCGTTCACGGGACCTGTGTGCGGAAGGAGGGAATAGGTCACCTCATGCAGTCCCGCGTCGCCGGTGGGATCCGGACGGATGCCGCCGTTGTGCAAAGACAGGCGCAGATCGGACTGGCTGACGGATATGCCGTATTTGCAGTCGTTCAGCACCGCGGCCCCGAAATGCTTGTCCGAAATGTCGGTCCATTTGTGGTTGCAGACCTCGAACTGGGCGGCTTCCGTGGGAAGATTGCTCTTCGTCGTCCGTTCGATGTGTCCGAACTGGATCTCGTGCGTGGCGTAATCCGCCATCACGTCGATGTCGAAGCCTACCTTGAGAAGGGTATGCTTGTCCTTCCAGTCGATCAGCGTATGGAAATCGATGCGATCAGAATCCGCGTAGAAGATCATATCCTGGACCAGCGAGGAACGGACGCCGACAAGGTACTCGGACCGGATGACGAAGGCAACGGCTCCGTCTGACGCGACCTCGCGCTTCACAAGGCGGTGCTCCGCCTTCTGCGTGTCTTTCGAATCCAGATCGATATCCCAGCAGTCCCACTCCATCGGTACGTTTTCGCCGGCATAGAAGGTGTTCAGCGGCGCGCCGCCCGGTCTGCGGACCTGCCGGCCGCTCGCTTTGTGGATAAGGGAGGAAATGTACCCGTCTTCGTCGAACGAGACGGAAAGCGTGGGCGTCTCCAGGCTGTCGGCCGAATAGCGGAAAGGCGATGCCGCTTTGCACGGCTCGTCGGTCACGGCGATGTTGACGCCGCCGAATGCCGGGACGGTCACGCCGCCGATGAGCAGGGACGAGCGTCCCTTAAGATCGGTATACCGCTGGGACGGGAATCCCTTGGCGCCTGCGCGCTCCGTTTCCACGGAGAGAACGTCCTTCCGGTCGTGGGACAGCGTGTTGAGCGCGAAAACGGTGGCGGATGATTTTTTGGTGAGTTTTTCGATGTATGCCAGGTCCGCTTTTTTCACGTCGCGGAACAGTTCCGCATACTGCTCGCGGCTCTGCCTGTTGACGATCTCGATGGAACTTCCCGGGAGGATGTCGTGGAACTGGTTGATCAGGACGACTTTCCAGAGCCTGTCGTTCTCTTCGGACATGGGCTCGCCGCACAGCACGTTCAAAAATTCCATGTCTCTGAGCGCGAATTCCGCTTTCCGGTTGTTGCGCTTGTTCGCGTGCGCCTGGGTGAGCGTCCCTCTGTGCTTTTCAAGATACAGCTCGCCGTTGTATACCGGAAGATCCGGGTATTTTTCGTCCAGCCGCTTCATGAAGTCGCTGATGGACGTGTATTCGACCCTTTGCTTGCCGCCGAGCTGCGTCATCAGGCGCGCTTCCTCGATGCACAAGCTGTTGGGACCGCCGCCGCCGTCGCCGAAGCCGAACGCCACCAGGCGGTCGGGACAGTCATAGCGGTTCATCTGGCTCTTGGCCTGGCCGACGATATCGCAGGGGGTGGGATGGCCGCACATGCGGTTGAGATGTGTCAGCACGGTGC
Organism: Clostridia bacterium; assembly: GCA_017451045.1. Classification (GTDB taxonomy): domain Bacteria; phylum Bacillota; class Clostridia; order Oscillospirales; family CAG-272; genus UBA1770. The sequence goes on along the minus strand of JAFSSK010000100.1, from coordinate 13,025 downwards.
TGCCGTCGATACCCGTCCAGCGGAAGGTGTCCAGGGGGAATTTGTTCAGATCGTTCCACGCCATCTTGGTGGTGTAGAAGTATTTGACCTCGCTGCCGAGCATGATCTGCGGGATGGCCGCGTTGTATCCGAACGTATCGGGCAGCCAGAAGCAGTCGCTGGTCTTGCCGAAGTATTCGCGGTAGAAGCGCTGTCCCTTGAGGAACTGCCTGACCATACCTTCGCCGGAGGTGATGTTGCAGTCGCATTCCACCCACACGCCGCCGTTCTGCTCATAGCGTCCCTCTTTTGCCATCTGCCGGATATCCTCGAAGATGGAGGGGTAGTACCGGCGCATCCAGTCGGTGTGCAGGGCGGACGACTGGACGAACATGTATTCCGGATACTGTCGCATCATGGTGACGACGTTGGAATAGGTCCTCGCGCATTTGCGGATCGTATCGGAAACGGGCCACAGCCACGCCGTGTCCATATGGGAATGCCCGATCACGCCGACATAGCCGAAGACATCCGTCTGCGGGTGGAACCCGAAGAACTGTTTAAGGATCTCGTTGCAGACCCCGATCTGGCTGCGCCACTCCTCTTCGGGACGGTTCAGGGGATCCATGACGAGATGTTTGTGGATCTCTGCGACCGTGTCCGCTGCATCATATTTCAGAAGATTGTCTTCCGTGAGTTCCTGCGCGAGCATGATGACGTCCCGAAGGGCGACGTAGAAATAGAAAATATCGTCGTTACGTGTGCTGATCGCGATGTTCTCGAAGACGCGGTCGAAGTCGTGCTCGCCCGGAACGTCCCGCCCGTAGTTGTCGTAGGGGAATGCGCCCGGGATATGGTGCCAGGCGTCGTTTTCCATCGCGATCTCATAGGTCGTGCCGGGGACGGCGCTGTCCGTCAGGGGGATGACCAGATGGGAGTCTCCGCCCGGATCGCGGCCGTTGATGATCCCGCAGGGCTTTCCGTCCACGAACATAAGCGCCTCCACGTGCCCGTTGGACGGCTGGATGAACAGCTTTTTGCCGGCGTCTTTCTCCGCCACGGTGTAGCGGCCTTTAACCCAGCAGCTGACGTATTCGCCGCCCCAGGGGAATCCGGGTCCCGTCTGCTCCCACGCGACGTTTTCGGGTACGGATCTGTAATGCTCTTTCGTGCTGAACTTTTCATACCTGTCCAGTACGGTAACGGGGTCGAAGATGAAACGGTAATAGTTTTTCCGTGCGTTCTCCACTTTGAAAAACAGAGTCTTTTCATAAATCCTCGGCATATCGTAAACCTCTCAGTCGATCAATGATAGCTGTTATAGATCAGCCGCGCCGGATCTGGGCGATGCGGGACTCGAGCCGCTGCGCCGCCTTGCCGGCCCGGACGAAGAATTCCTCCGGGGAAAGATCCGGATAGTGGCCGTTGAAGACTTCGAGCATGACCGTGCCGTTGAACGGGGAAGCGGCGATCTGGCTTGCGATGCGTTCATAGTCAAGGCAGGCGTCATAGGGGATCATGTGATCGTCTCCGTCGTGGATGCCGTGGTTGTCGTGCAGGTGGAGCGCGGACAGTCTTTTGCCGAACAGGGGCATGTACTGCAGTCCCCAGGCGAAGCAGGCCTCGTGGCCCACGTCCCAGCAGAAACCGGCATCGGGAATGCCTTCCAGGATCGAGGCCAGATTGGCCAGCGTCCGGATGTTCTCGAAATGGATCCTGACGCCGCACTCGCGTCCGTGCTCGAACAGCGCGCAGAAGCGGGAGAAGCCCAGATCGTTCAGCCTCGGCGGGGTCTCGCCGCTTGACAGGTGGAAGATGATGCCCGGAATGTCGTATTTCGCGCACTTGTCTATATTTTCCCACAGATATTTGTAGTAATCCTCGCCGGCCTGGTTGTCCTCATAGATGGCGTTGATCCCGTGGAACGGACCGTGGCAGAAGTCGATGATGAGCCCGGCCTCCTTGATCGCAGGGGCCGCCTCATCGAAAGGTGCACCCGCAGCCTCCGTGAAACTGTCCAGAAAGACATGTGTGAATCCGTTTTCCTTGATGGCTTTCAGTGCTTTCGGAAGCGGGAAGCCGCTGCCGCAGCAGTCTACGTTAATCCCGAGTTTCATATAGTTCTCCTCCTTGGTTTTAGATCGCCCAGGTGCCCCGGTCGAAGATCTTCACGGTCTCGCCGGATTCAGTGGTGGCGGTGATGGAAAGATCGGACGTGCCGATCATGAAGTCCGTATGGACGGTGGATTCGTTGATGCCGAATGCCGCGATCTGCTCCTCATTCATTTTCTCAACGCCCTCGATGACTTCCTCGAACCCTCTGCCGATCGCAAGATGACAGCACGCGTTCTCGTCGAAGAGCGTGTTGAAGAACAGAAGCCCCGTTTCATTGACGGGCGAATCGAAGGGAACCAGCGCGACCTCGCCCAGCATAGAGGCGCCCTCATCGATGGTCGTGAGACGCTCGAGCAGTGCGCGTTCCTCCTCGCTGCGCGCGATGATCTGGGAAACTTTTCCGTCTTTGAAGACGAATCCGAAATCCTTGATGACCTTGCCCATCACGGACAGCGGCTTGGAAGCCATTACCTTGCCGTTCGCCGTCGTTTTGTCCGGGGAGATGAAGCACTCCTCCGTCGGCATGTTCGGCATGTATTTGAGGCCGGATCTCGTGACGCCTTTTCCGCCGCAGAATTTTGTCCCGGGTATAAGGCCTACGGTGAAATCGGTGCCGGCTTCGTTATGATAGCATAGCGTCTTGATCTTCATGGCGTTCAGCTTCGCGCACTTTGCGTCAAGATCCGCGGAATGCGCTTTCCAGTTCGCGACCGGATTGCCCTCTAGACGGGCCGTTTTCATGATCGCCTGCCACAGTTTCTCGACGGCGGCCTTCGGCGTGTCGTCCGGGAACAGCTTCATGGCCCATTCCCGCCCCGGGAGCGCCACGATGGTCCACTGGTATTTGTCTTCCATCGGCTTCCGGTATTTCCAGATGATCGGAGAAACGGCCTTGCGGACGTCCATCATCTTTTCCTGGTCGACGGCTTTGAAAGCGTCCGGGTCGGACGATTCGATGTGGATCATGCAGGGGAGCTTCTGGGCTCTGTATTTCAGCTTTTCCTCCCGCCACAGAGGAAACTCCTTGAGGGCTTCCGTGCTCATGTAGCGGTAGTGCATGACGCTGACGGGGTCGTCGGACCATTCCACGTCGACGGACGATGCGCCCGCCTTGTAGCACTCGTCCACGACGTAGCGGACGAAATAGGCGTCCGAAACGTCGGCGGAGATGACGACAGGCTGGCCTTTTTTGATGTTCACGCCGATCCGTGCGATCAGGCGGGCGTATTTTTTCAGATCGGATTGTCTCATAGTTTCCCTCACAATTTGCAGAATATTTCGATTTCCCGGGCGACGGCTTCAAGGCTCTGGACCCAGAAGTCCTTTTTGGTCAGATCGATGCCGAGCATCGCGCCGTCTTCCTCTATGGTGTGGACTGCTGTCGTCCGCAGCATCTCGCGGTAGTTGGCGATGAATGCCTGGCCCTGCTCCTGATACAGCGCGTAAAGCCCCTGCGCGAACAGGCTGCCGAACGCGTACGGGAAATTGTAGAAGCTGAAGCCCGAGCTGTAGTAATGGCTCTTGCACAGCCACATGTAGGGATGCAGGACGTCCGGATCCAGCCCGTCGCCGTAAGCCTCCTTCTGGCAGTTCAGCATCAGTTCCTTGAGGTCTTTCGCCATCAGGAAATTGGACTGGCATTCCTCGAACACTTTCGTCTCGAACAGGTAGCGGGAATAGATGTCGACGACGCACTGCGTCTTTTCTCTCAGGTCGCTGTCCAGAAGCGCTATCTTTTCCTCGGGCTTTGCGTCGGCAAGCGCCTTCGCGCCCAGGTGGATCTCGTTGAAGGTGGAAGCTGTCTCGGCGACAGGCATCGGGTATTCCCGGTTCAGGGGCGGTTCGTTCTCAATCTGCAGATTGTGATAGGCGTGTCCCAGCTCGTGAGCCAGCGTGTCGACGGCGCCGAATGTCCCGTCGTAGTTCGTCAGAATCCGGCTCTGCTTCAGCCAGGAAAGGCCTGCGCAGAAGGCGCCGCCGCTTTTCCCGCTGCGGGGGTAGAAGTCGATCCATTCGCAGTCGAAAGCTTTTTGCATCATGCTGCCCATCTCGGGCGTAAGCTCGTTGAATGTTTCGACCAGGCAGTCGCGCGCCTGCTCCAGGGAAAATTTTCTGTCGTAGTGCCCGACAGGGGCGAACAGGTCGTAAAAGGGAAGCCCGTTGCCGTGTCCCAGAAGTTCGCCTTTTTTGCGCAGATACTTGCGGAAAGCGGGCAGGTATTCCTTCACGGCGCTGAACATGGCGTCCAGCGTTTCACGGCTCATCCGGGATTGCTCCAGCGTCATGGCAAGCGGGGATTCGTATCCCTTTTTCCGGCAGAGCATGGTGACCTGGCTCTTGATGTTGTTCAGAGAAAAGGCAACGGAATCTTCTATCTTCTCACAGGCTGCAAGCTCCGCTTCATAGGCTGCCTTGCGCACGGATGCGTCCGGGTCGTATGCCAGGTTGCGGACCTCGGAAAGCGTGACCGTTTTTCCGTCGTACGGTACTTTCAGGGTGGAGGTCAGGTAGGACTGCAGGTCGCCCCATGCGCCCCCTCCGGTCTGATCCATCGCGGCGATGATCGCCTCCTCGCCGTCGCTTAACAGGTGCTTGCACTTTTTTTGCGCCTCTTTGATCAGGAATGCGTATTTCGCGATCAGCGGACTTTCCTTTGCCAGTTCGTCCACGTTCGTGACCGACCCCAGGATCTTCGTTTCCGCGGCGCTGTCCGCCTCGGCCTCGGCCATCATGCGGGACAGTCTTGCCTGCTGCGCCATCAGGGCGCCGTTGGTCGCTTCCGTGGAAAGACTGAGGGAAACATAACTGAACAGTTTTTCGATCAGCAGCATGCAGCGCTCCTGACCGGCAAGGATGTTTTCGATGTTCTCCCGCGTCACGGATTTGTTCTGCGCGGTCTTGTGCGCCAGCTGCAGTTCCTTCTGCAGCTGCGCGATGTCCTGCTCATACCGCGGGTCGTCAAGGCCTGTGTAGATACATGACAGGTTCCATTCGTTTTTCATGGTGGTTCTCCTAGTGATATGTAAGTGAAATTATGACAGGACGACGGGAAGATACCCGTGCTTGACAGCCGGAAGGAATTTTTCCAGAAGATCGCACACGCGCAGGCGGATGCTGGAAGTGTTGATGCACGGGTGACACCCGAAATATTCGGCTTTGAGCACGTCTTCGTCTATGAGCAGTTTAACGTTTTTTCCCGTATCGAAGATAAGGCCCATGACGCTCAGGGATCCGGGGGACGTATTCAGAAAATCCTCCATGTACTGCCCGGGCGCGAAAGACAGCCTGGCCGAACCGATCTGGCCGGATATCTCTTTTGTCTTGAATTTCTTGTCCTCGCGGATCATCAGCAGGTAGAAGGACGTCTGCTGCGTATTGCAGAGCAAGAGGTTTTTGCAGATCGTGGCTGGCGCTAACGCCTTGTCGACAGCCGCGCAGGCCTCCATCGTGTCTGCCGCTTCATGATCGATCCTGTCATAGGACACAGACAGGCTGTCTAAATAATCGTATACGGCTATTTCTTTTTCCGACCGGCCCGTGGTTGATGCCGGTCTGCCGTGCTGCAGCAACAAATCCATATTTTTCCGTCCCTTGCAAGGTGTCCGCGGACTGCGTGTCAGGCGGACTCCGATGCTTAATAATTGTTATTTCAATTTTATAATAAACTGTATTCTATTTCAAGAGATTTAAAAATAAAAATCTCTATAAAACAAAAAAGACGCCTTCACCGCGACCGGGGGAAAGCGTCTTTCTGCGAGGGATCACGCCTCGTATATCGGTTCGAAATCACTGGCGTCGTGACCGCAGAGAGGACACAGGAAATCAGCCGGAAGTTCCGACCCCTTGTACTCGTACTGGCAGATCTTGCATCTCCAACCGACGATCTTTTTTTGGACAGGGGCGCTGTTGCCGGTCTTCGGTTTCAGGCGGGACTGGTAGTCCGCGTAGGTCAGGGGCGGATTGTCGCTGCACCGGAACGCGTCGTCTATCTCCGCGATGAACATCGTATGGCTGCCCAGATCCATAGCCTGGATCACGTGGCAGCTGATCACGGCGCAGGTCGCCCAGGAAAGATAAGGTATGCCGGCTGCATCCGTGGGGAGCTCCAGATCTTCGAACTTGTTGACTGTCCTTCCGGACTGGAGGCCGAAATGCTTGATTGTCTCGAACGTGCAGGTGCTGTCCAGGATGCTGAGCGTGAAGCGTCCGCTGTTTTTCAGCATCTCGCAGGTCAGGTTCGAATTGAGGCAGGAGATGGCCAGGCGCGTCGGAGAAGACGCCACCTGCATGCAGGTGTTGGTGATGCACCCGTTGACTTTTCCGCCGTCTGAAACGGCAAGCATGAAAACGCCGTATGAAAGGGAATAGAGAGCTTTTGGATCCATGGTAATACCTCCTGAAGATGTTATGTCTGATTGCTAAGAACGGATGAAAGCGCAGCGTCCAGCGCGTCAAGATCCTTGTCCGAAGTCGACCACCCGGTCGCGAACCGTACGACTGTATGGCGCTCGTCAAACGGCTCCCAGTAACTGAGTGCGACCTTTTCGGACAGTTTTTGCAAAACGCCGTTCTCCAGAATGACGAACTGCTGGTTCGTCGGGGAATCGATGAAGAAAGACAACCTTTTCGCGGAAATGATCTTCTTCATTTTCTCCGCCATGGCGACCGCGTGCTTCCCGATTCTGAAATACAGATCGTCCGTGAACAGCGCGTCGAACTGAACGCCGAGCAGGCGGCCCTTCGCCAGCAGCGCGCCGCGCCGCTTGACAGACGTCATAAAATGCTGCGGCCTGTTTTTCCTGGTAAAGACGACAGCCTCTCCGCAAAGCGCCCCGACTTTCGTGCCTCCGATATAGAACACGTCGCACAGGGCGGCGATGTCTTTCAGTGAAAGATCCGAGGCGGCACTTGCCAGCGCGTAGCCGAGTCTTGCGCCGTCCATGAACAGGGGAATGCCGCGATTCCTGCATATTGCGGACAGTTCTTCCAGTTCCTTTTTTGTGTAAAGTGTTCCGTATTCCGTCGGATGGGAAATGTAGACCATGCCCGGGAAGACCATATGTTCCCGGTTCCCGTCGGCGAAAAAGGCATCAAGGTACGCTTCCAGCGCCAGCGGCATGATCTTTCCTTTATCCTGCGGGAGCGGCAGCACCTTGTGCCCCGCATATTCGATCGCACCGGCCTCGTGCGCCCCGATGTGTCCCGTCGCGGCGGCGACGACGCCCTCAAAGTCACGCAGCATCGTTGAAATGATCACGGCGTTCGTCTGGGTCCCTCCGGCCAGGAATTCGATGTCTGCGTCTTCCATGCCGATGGCTTTTCTGATTTTGGCCTTTGCGCTCTCACAGTACCTGTCAGTACCGTACCCGGGAAGACACTCGCCGTTCGTCTGAACGAGTTTTTGCAGCACGTCAGGATGAGCGCCTGTATTATAGTCGCTTTCAAAAGATACCATTAGTTTCACCTCTTTGTCCAAGTAGTCGTTTCAATAGATGGGTGCGGCAGATCAGTCTTCTTCTATGCCCGGCCGACCTGATCCTGCAACTCTCTTGATCAGTTGGATCGTATAGACGGTCAGCAGCGCGGCTGCGAAAACGAAGCCGATGGGGTAGGAGACGGCGGCGGGAATCCTGAAGCCCTCGGGCGCCATCAGAACATAGGTCAGGGTGACGGCGGACATGAATGTCGCCGGCAGTGCGGTCAGAAGAGAACCGAAACGGTATTTTCCTTTTTTCAGCAGATAGGCAGTGGCGACCCACAGCGCGATCATCGCCAGCGTCTGATTGCTCCATGAGAAGTACCGCCAGATGATCTGGAAGCCGTTGCTGTTCAGAATGGCGAAACTGGTCAGAAGACCGCCTGCCGCGAGCAGGGGAACGGCGATTAGCAGACGCTGTTTGATATGCTTCTGTTCGATGTTGAACGTCTCGCTCAGTATCAGTCTGGCGCTTCTGAATGCTGTGTCGCCGGAAGTGATAGGGCATACGACCACGCCGATCACGGCAAGGACGCCGCCGACCTTTCCGAGGACCCCGGTTGAGATTTCGTATACGACGAATGAGGCGCCTTCCTTCAGCGCGTCAGCCAGCAGCTGCGTCGTGCCGTAGAAGGCTACGCCTGCGGCTGCCCAGACAAGCGCGATGACGGATTCGCAGATCATGGCGCCGTAAAAGACGGTCCTTCCTTCTTTCTCGGTCCTGATGCACTTCGATACCATCGGCGACTGTGTCGCGTGGAACCCGGAAATGGCGCCGCAAGCGACCGTGATGAACATGTACGGCCAGACCGGTGTGCCGTCCGGATGGAGATTCTGCAAGGTCAGCTCCGGAATGGGGTGCTCGTTGCCCGTAAACAGGATCCCGCCGATGACGGCACCTGCCATGACGATCAGAAGAACGCCGAAAACGGGATACAGTTTTCCGATGAGTTTGTCGATCGGAAGGATGGTAGCCAAAAGATAATAAACGAGGATGACGATCATCCAGAAAGTATCGCTCATCCAGGCGGGCGTCAACTCACCGAGCAGCGCCGCGGGACTGGTCACGAAAACGGTCCCGCAGAGAACCAGCAGAACGACGGAGAAAAGTCTCATCGCCCATTTGGCAACTTTCCCGAAATATGTTCCGGACAGTTCGGCAATCGATGCGCCGGAATGGCGGGAACTGATCATTCCGATCATATAATCATGGACGGCGCCGCCGAGAATGGATCCGAACACGATCCACAGGAAAACGACAGGACCGAAGACGGCCCCCATTAGAGCGCCGAAGATCGGGCCGGTCCCTGCAATGTTCAGCAACTGTATCAGGAATGCCTTCCACGTTTTGATCGGCACGCAGTCCACACCGTCATTGATGGCAATGGCCGGTGTCGGCCGGTCATCCGGGGAGAAGATCTTTGATACGACCTTCCCGTAAATGAAGTATCCGATAATCAGGACAGCAAAAGAAATCGCTAATGAAATCATAATCGTTTTTCTTTCTTATATTTGCAACAAACTATTTTTTTTGCCCAGCGGCGATATTTTACACAACACTTTGACCCAGCAGACGGCAGAAATGATCAACAGTTGTCTGTTTGTAATTGCCGGGTGACAGTCAGTTTCCCATTTCGCCGCGATACTTTCTGACTTTATCCATTAATATGACCGCCAGGCGGTAGTTGTGCGCGAAGTATGGCTCCGCAAACTGTTCCATCTGACCGAAGAAACCTGGCTGCTCAAAGCTGCATCCCGCGACCCTGTCTCCGGGCCAGATGCATTCCAGCGAGAGCGACCCGTCATAGCCGATCTCAGCGAGAACGCGTGCCATGTCGTCCCAGTTGATCGTACCAAGCGAGATGGGCAGGTGATCGTCGTTGTAGCCGGAATTGCTGTGAATGTGCGTAGCTTTGAGACGTGTGCCTACTTCGCGAAGCGCCTTCACCTGATCCACGTGGTTCATGTGAGCGTGGCCAAAGTCCCAGCAGATCCCGATGTGCTCCGGATCGTCCAGTTCGTCTGCCAGTGCGATGATGTCGTGATAGTTCGTGCCGAAGAGGTGTACAGGTGGTTCCAGACTGACTGAGCTGTCTCCGGGCATCGTTCGGATGACGTAATCCGGCAGATTTTCGATGGCGATGCCGACGCCGTAATCCCTTGCGATCTTCTGCATGCGCTTCAACATGGCAAGGTTGGCTGTGTACGCGACATCGTGGCCTTTTTGCGTGCAGGCGTATTTGTATGACGTCCGGCAGTGGAATGCGCCCCACTTTGCGCCCAGCATGGCGCAGAGAATGACGCCCCGGTCCATCACCCTGTCGATAGCCTCGTCCGACTGTTCACAGTCGACAAGCAGGTCATAATAGGGGAGGTGTGTCTGAACGCAGCGCATGCCGCGGCTGTCGAGTTCATCCTTTATGGCGCGGATATAGTCCATCCATCCGTCGCCCGCCAGGGCTTCAAATTCCTGCTGCTGATAGGCGATGGAGACATTCGTCCAACCGGCACGCAGCATATGGTCGTAAGGCTTATAGAGGCAGGGACCCCGATTGTACGTATTAATGGAGATGTTCATGCTTTTATACCCTTGTCGTGGGGAACCACATTTCTTTTTCAACATCGTTTTCTTGGAACAACAGCCTTGCCGCCTTCGTGAAGCCTCAAACGACTAAAGTCGCGTGCTTCCCATCAGCAGTACTATTTCGACGTCATTTCCCAGGGGCAAATTATCGATTATCGGTGTTTCTTATATATCTGGCGTCTTTATAGGTTCCGATTTTTTTGATTTTTTTGTCCTTTAGCATCTTCCCGAGGACCAGTTCAACTGTTTTTACGCTGACATCCGGGAGTTTAGCAATTATATCCTGCTTTGACACCGGTACGATCGCGCCCATCAAAATACTTTCAACTCGCTTGGATTTCTTTGCCTTTTTCAGAGAAATATCCGTAAATGATTCATCAAGATCTTTAAAACACTTATAGAGGACCTGCAGGAAATACACGATAAACGGAACATAGTTATTTTCATTTTCATGCCATTTATCAGATGACGTCTTAAGTACTTCGTAATAGCTGTCTTTATACTTGTCGATCTGTCCTTCATATGAAATATATCTTACAATGTCATAACCTGACAGATACAGAAGCAAAACTGTTAACAATCTGGAAATTCTGCCATTCCCGTCCATAAAAGGATGGATACATAAAAAATCCAGAATGAAACAAGGAATCAGTAAAAGCGGCGAAATCTCCGAATCCTGCCTGGCTTCATAATAGGCCAGAAGCAGCTGCTCCATATCTGCATTCACTCTTTTGGCCGAAACAGGTATAAATCTAACGCGCCTGCTTCCGTCCGGCCCGATTTCCATGATAAAGTTATCGCTTGTTTTGTAATGCCCCGCTTCACGAGGATTTGTCTGTGCCAGAAGCATCCTGTGAAAAGAAAGAATTGTTTCCTCATTAACATCAATAGTCGTATGTTCTGTATGTATCAGATTCAGTGCATTCTTATACCCCGATATCTCCATTTCTTCATGAGTTACAGGGGGTGCTCCATCCACAATATCCTTTATCCTTGCATCTGTGGTAACAATTCCCTCAATGGCATTACTTCCTTTAACAGATTCAACAATTGCCTTATGCCGCAAGATTTCAAATGTTTCGCTATATTGAAGCTTACGAAACTCTTCTTTTGTCCTGAGATCCGATATAATATTTGTCAATCCGACTATATTGCCGGGAACGGGTTTTTTCAGAAATGAATAATCAAATCTGTGCATTTCAGGTCCTCCAAGCAAAAATTTACTACCTAAAGTATATCATTTTTTGGGCAGTAAATCAATCTTTTTTGAACTGTTTTTACCTTAATTAGGCAGAAGACTCCCACTTCTGTAAGTGGTGAGATGAATGCCTCTCCTTTTTCACATATATCGAAAATCCGTGCACCGGCTTCCATTCTGCACGCTTGCCTGACCGACTATTCTATTCCCTTTTTTTTGAGATACTCGAGTATGTCACCGACGGTTTTCAGCTGCATAACTTCTTCATCAACGATTTCTATGTCGAACGCATCCTCGAAGTCGCCAACCATAGACACGACATCAAGAGATGTGAGCATCAGATCGTTTGTGAGCGACAAATCCTCTGTAATGCTCTCTACCTCCGTATATTTGCTTAAGATTTCTTTCACCTTGTCAAACATCATAACTCCTCCATTACCTTATCTGTAATTTCTTTTACCTTCTGTCTGTCATCACGGATCCCTTCGATCAGGATCGCGGCAGATTCCTTCACCAGCCGCTCTGCCTTTCGATCCGGGAATTTCACGTTATATTCGAGCTGTAGTATGATTCTGCCATCTCCTCCGTCGATGATCTTCAACAGCATGACCGGTCCCATAACAGGCTGCTGATACTGTTCGAAGCTCGCTTCAATATTGCCGTCAAACGAGGCTGTCTGATAACTGATCCACAGGTCATACGGCTCTTTGCCGTTTGCATAATAACTCATGCCCGCCTTCTGATGCCTGTATCCGGACAGTCTGGAAAGGCTGACGGCGTTTATGCCGGCTTCAAAGCTTTCCTCCGGTTTTATGTGGATCTTGTTAGCCACTCCCAGCGCAAATGCTCCGACCGTATTCTTTTCTCTGATGCCCGCACGGTTCAGGGCGGTGATTCCTACGTAAAAATCCTCCCTCCCCAGCATTTTGCTCATCCAGATACAGACCGCTGTTGAAAAGAGATTGGCTTCGGCGACTTTATGTGTCAAGGCATACTCCCTGACTAATGCCACCTCGTCCTCCGACATCTCATATGCCCGACAGTGCTTTTCAAGCGAAACAATCGGCTCCGATGACAGATGCGTCCTCACAGGCAGCGTCTTTTCCTGCTCCGCAAAGAATTCAAGATCTTTTCTGAAACGGGGTGACTGCTTGTATTGTATGGCATTCTCAATGAAATCTCTGAACGGGTACGCCTTAACGTCCTCCCCGTTCAGGATCTTTATAAACTGACTGCATATCAGGAATAACGTCCATGCGTCTGATATGATGTGATGAATCCTTATAAGCGCCCCGTAAGAGTCCGGCAGCATAACGATCTGCATATCAAACAATTCCTTGTCAGGGCCGAAATCGAGCGGCGCAACAGCCCACTCTTCTCTGCCGAATCTGTTCAATTCCTCTTTGCTGCCGAATTCCGTCACTTTGAACCGGCGCTCTTCAAAAGGCGCAACAAACTGCACGGGTTCTCCGTGTTCGTCGGTGGTCACTCTGACCCTAATGCCTTCATTGATACGGATGACCTCGTTTGCGGCACGCTCCAGATTTTCAATGCTTTGTGATCCCTTAAAAACAGCGCTCCCACTCAGCGTCAGAGCCATGCCAAACCCCCTGATCTGTTCATCATACATATATCGTTGTTCGTCGGTCAGCGGATAGAATTCCATCTTCATT
>JAFSSK010000099.1 GCA_017451045.1 Clostridia bacterium | reverse complement strand
TAATATCACGAAATATTATATTCGTCAATCAAAGCGAGAATAAACGAGCGAACATTTTTCCGGATTTGACTGATTTTGTGGATTATCCCCCGAATTAATGGTATAATGCAGAATATCCGGGGGACAGGCAGCAAGCCGTACCCCGGCTGGAAAGGACTATTATGAGCATCCGGCAGTCAAAATTTGCAAAGGATCTGACGCAAGGCCCGCTTCTGTCGCAGGTCCTGCTTTTTTCGCTGCCCATCATGCTGACATCCGTCCTTCAGCTGTTGTTCAATACGGCGGACAGGATCGTTGTCGGAAGGTGGGGAGGCGCGACGCCGGATGAGTGCGAATCCGCGCTGGCGGCGGTCGGCTCCTGCGGTTCGCTGATACACCTGTTCGTCAACGTTTTCATCGGTCTGTCCGTCGGCGCCGGGATCTGCGCGGCTCACCGCATCGGCGCAAAGGATTATGAAGGCGTGAAAAAAGTGGTACAGACGGTCGTGCCGCTGGCTTCCCTGATCGGCACAGGCGTTATGATCGTCGGGATGGCGGCTGCGGGGCCTATGCTGTCGCTGATGAACACAGACCCGCGGATCCTGGATGCCGCGACGATGTATATGATCGCCTACTTCGCAGGCACTCCGGCCAATATGGTATATGTCTTCTGCGCGGCGCTGCTGCGGTCCGACGGAGATACGGTCCACCCGCTGATCTTCCTGAGTTCTGCCGGGATCGTCAATGTGTTCTTGAATCTTTTGATGGTACTGGTGTTCCATCTCGGAGCGGTCGGCGTCGGTATCGCGACGGCTGTTTCCCAGTGGGTGGCGTGCGTCCTCATCCTGTGGTATATGAAAAAGACGGACGGGGTCTGCCATCTGGATTTCAGACAGATGCACATGGAAAAGAGCGTGGTAAAGGAGATCATCCGCGTCGGACTCCCCGCGGGGATCCAGAGCTCTCTGTTTTCGCTGTCCAACATACTGATCCAGTCCTCGATCAATTCGTTCGGCAAAACGGTCGTGGCCGGCAATACGGCCGCGGGCAGTATCGAAGAATATGTCTATATGTGCGTCAACTCGCTGTATCATACGGCCATGACGTTCGTGAGCCAGTGCAGGGGCGCCAGACAGTACAGGCGGATGTACAAGGCTGCGTGGACGTGCCTTCTGACCGGCGTGCTGTTCGGGTTGGTGTTCGGAGTCAGCGCGGCCGTTTTCGGGCGGCATCTGCTTGCTGTTTTCCTCCCGGACAACGACGCGGCGGCACAGTCCGGCATGATCAGACTGTACTGCCTGTGCTGCTTTGAGGCGCTGTGCGGCCTGCAGGAGATCGCGGGCGGTATCCTGCGCGGCATGGGCAGGCCGCTGCTTCCGATGGTGACGACGCTGATCGGAACGTGCCTTTTCAGGGTGCTGTGGATCCTGATCGTTTTCCGGGTCGTCCCGGAACTGCAGATCGTCTATATGTCCTATCCGATCTCATGGACGCTGACGGCTTCGGCGCACTTTGTATCCATCTGGATCACGTCCCGGAAGTTCAGGCGGGAGGAGCAAGGACTTCAGACAGCCGATACGGAATAGAAACCGCGACAAGAAAAAGGCCGGGCCTCGAGTGGCCCGGCCTTTTCCGCCGTTCACCAAATAAAATGGAAATTGCTGGCTTCTCCGTTGTCGATCAGGATGTCCTGCGCCGTCATGCTCCTGTTGACTGCCGACACGAAATAGATCCACTCGGCGATCTCCCGCGACGTTGCCCATTTTTTGAGAAGCGTCTCGTCAAGTACCGCCCGGCTTAGTTGCGGATTGTCCAGGATGTGCTTGTTCATGTCCGTGAGTACGCCCCCGGGCGAGATGCTGTTGCATGTCGCGCCGTACGGCGCCAGTTTGATGGCCAGGTATCTTGTATAGGCGATGACGCCGCCCTTGGAAGCGGCATATTCTGGGAATTCCGATCCGGTCGACCCGCTGGCTGAAGCGATGTTGACGACGGCTTTGATGCTCGGCTGGGATGCGTAGGCTTCGCATACGCGGATGGTGCCTTTCAGATTCACGTCGATATCTTTTTCCGTCTGCGACTGGATGCCGGCGCAGTTGACGAGGATCTCCACGCCCGGGATATCGGGAAGCGGGTCCTTCGTGATGTCTGCGCAGAAATGCGTATAGGATTTATCGAACAGGGCTGCGGGTCTTACGTCGATCCCCGCGACGAGGTGTCCTTTCTCAAGAAACAGTTCGGCTGCGCTGCGGCCGATGCCGCCCGCCGCGCCAGTGATCAGTATCGTCATGATGGATTCTCCTTTCCCGAGGCCACGGCCTCTCTGTAACGGAAATATTCTTCGCCGACATGCTGTTTAGCCCACCTGCAGGAAGCGCGGTATCCGATGGGGGAGAAGACGATCTCGAACAGAAGTTCCGCGACAGCGCCCGTCAGCGCGCAAGTGACGCACTGCAGCCAGGACCAGCCGAAGAAATGATGGCTGACGATCACGGCGAACAGCATGTTGTCCGCGAACTGGCCGATGAACGTGGAAACGTACCCCCGCAGGGCGAACACGGCAAAATTCGAACGTCCTTTGAACGCTTTGCCGATCAGCCAGTTCAGCGTGTTGTTGAGAAAAGCGGAGACGATGAACGCCACGGAACTGCCGAGAAGAACGTACCACGTTCCCCGGATCGTGTTGTCCAGCGCCCCGTTGATGACGGCCTCGGAACCGTCGACGAAGCTTTCGCCCCAGACACCGGGGATCCAGCCGGCCGCGAAAAACATCAGCGCGATGAAAAGATTGGCGAGCAGAGACATCACGGCAAGGGTGTTGGCGGCCCGCGGGCCGTAGTGCTTGGTCACGACGTCCATGATCAGGAAAACGACCCAGGAAAAGATTAAGCCGCAATCAAGAGCCAGCCAGTCCAGATGCGTGTCGATGCTTTTGTTTGCCAACAGATTCATAGAAACGACGGACACGCAGAGTACGGCCAGAACGGTTGCGGGCAGATTCCGTTGCAGTACCAGGGCTTCTTTCACCCATGATTTCAAGTGCTTCATAAGATTAACTCCTTGTTTTTTTTGAGAAGATGGTTAGTCAAGGAAAACATCTTCTGGGCGTATTATAACAGTTTCCCGTTCAAAAGTAAATAGCTTTTCTCTTCTCGCGGTCACGGCCCGAACAGTCGGAATGATGCTCCCGGCCACAGGATTTGTACAACTCGCCAGTTGACTAATAATACATTAAGTTGTAAAATAAAAAGGGAATATTTAGCAAACCTTTAACATACAT
Organism: Clostridia bacterium; assembly: GCA_017451045.1. Taxonomy (GTDB): domain Bacteria; phylum Bacillota; class Clostridia; order Oscillospirales; family CAG-272; genus UBA1770. Next base: position 9,496 of record JAFSSK010000099.1, on the reverse strand, counting down.
TCGGTTCAGCTGAGATTCACTATCATTCCGGAGACCATCAAAAATGCAACAATCCAAGGTGTTTTCAATCATTGAAAAAGAGCAGAAACGGCAGAACGAGGATATCGAACTGATCGCTTCTGAAAATTTTGTTTCAGAAGACGTCATGAAAGCTGTCGGGTCCTGCCTGACCAACAAATACACGGAGGGATATCCCGGAAACAGGTACTACGGCGGATGCGTATATTATGACGAGTTGGAGAACTACTGCAGGCAGAAATGGCAGGAGGTCTTCAAGACAGACTATCATGTGAACGTTCAGCCGCACAGCGGATCGTCAGCCAATCTGGCGGCGTACATGACGCTTTTGAAGCCCGGCGACACCATCCTGTCCATGAGCCTTACCAACGGCGGTCACCTGACGCACGGCAGCAGCGTGAATTTCAGCGGAAAACTGTTCAATTTCGTTTTTTACGACGTGGACGGAAACGGCTTCATCGATTACGAAGACGTCGCGCGCAAGGCACGTGAATACCGGCCGGCACTGATCCTGGCCGGGGCGTCAGCATACAGCCGCATCATCGATTTCAGGCGGTTTTCCGATATCGCCCGGTCCGTGGGCGCCTACCTGATGGTGGACATGGCGCATATCGCAGGCCTTGTGGCAGGCGGAGAACACCCATCTCCGTTCGGCCTGGCCGACATCATCTCTACCACGACGCACAAGACGCTCAGAGGCCCGCGCGGCGGTATGGTCTTCTGCAGACCGGAGTACGCAAAGAAACTGGACAGCGCCGTTTTCCCGGGCACGCAGGGCGGAAGCCTCATGCATGTGATAGCGGGAAAGGCTGTGGCGGCCGAGGAAGCCCTCCGGCCGGAATTCAAACAGTATATCCAGGCTGTCGTCAGGAACACGAAGGCGATGTGCGGACGCTTTATCGAACTGGGCTATTCCGTCGTGACGGGCGGAACGGACAATCATCTGTTCCTTGTGGATCTTTCAAAAACGCATCCGAACGTATCCGGCAAACTGGCGCAGGACGTTCTGTGCGAGCACGGGATCACCCTGAACAAGAACTGCGTTCCGAACGACGCGAGAGGACCGAAGGAAACGAGCGGCGTCAGGATCGGATGCGCCGCGATGACGACCAAGGGGTACAACGAAAAAGACTTCATAGCTGTCGCGGACAGGATTAACGAGATCATTTCCGCACTTTGACGGACAAAAAGAAAATCCGCCGGAAAACCGGCGGATGATGGCGGAGAAGGAGAGATTTGAACTCTCGCACGGCGATAAACCGTCTACACCCTTAGCAGGGGCGCCTCTTCGGCCTCTTGAGTACTTCTCCCTACCAAGTCACGACTCCACGTAACTTGCATACAGACAAAATGTCAGTACGCTTATTATAAACAAACCCTATATTTTTGTCAATACTTTTTTGGACATTTTGGGCAGGTCAGGTCAATCAGGCTTGCTGCGAGACTAGCCTTCCGATGTCGCCGCCGTACGAAAAACAAACGATCACTGCTGAAAGGAGAGACGGTTTCTTCCCGGGCCGAAAAGGGCAGACAATCTATTTTTTGAGATGAAACTGTGGTACAGAAGAAATCAGTTATATTTTTACCGGATAGACTACCTGCTGCTGCTTGCGATGGTCCTTTCCGATCTCTCCGCTATGCTGCTGATCATCTTCAATTACGGAGAACACAAAGCCGGCGTGGTCTTCGCCATCGTCATGCTGGTCATCCTTGGGATCATTGCCCTGATCGTCGCGGCAGTTCTCGGTAAGAAGGACACGCTGGTCACAAGCATCAACGAGGCAAGACGTCTTCTGACAGAAGAACTGGCTTCGGCCTACGGAATTGCGGAGGAGCAGGACGGAAAGCGCATGGTCTTCCTGGTCGCGCTGCCGCCGCCCCGCCGCAGACATATGAAACGCGGAGGCTTTTCCTCGTTCTATTACTTGCTGGGCTGTGTCCGTCAGGAGAACAGGGTCATCCTGGATATCAGGGGAATGTCCCTGATCACGCCTGCAAGGTTTCAGAAGCGTTTGCGCGTTTCTCTCGACGAGATCAGCGAGATACGGACGGCTTTCGATCCGCCGAGAAGGAAGAAAAAAAAGATCCAGGTCATCGAAATATTAGGACTTGACGGCGAGATCCGGTTCTGTGTCAGGTGCAGGCCCGGACATGACGCAGAAGATTTCATCCGGTTCGTACGCGAGCAGGATAAAGGATAACAGACAGAGTAACAGGAAGTTCCGATTAAAAGGCGGCGGATGTTTTGAGCCGCTATCCGTGAGGTGTGATGATGATAACAGAAAACAGGCGGACTCCCGCAATCAATCGAATCATCCGGGGCGCAGTGCTGGCTTTCGCGGTTCTGCTGACGTTTCTTACCGGAATGCTGTCTGTTTCGGCGGACGGCGCACTGACAGTGTCTGTTGCGCAGGTCCCCGACGCGGTCTGCGGAGAATCATATGAACTTCAGATAGAAATTACCGGCGGCACGGAGCCGTACACGCTGGCCCTTTCTTCCGGTGAGATGCCGGCCGGACTGGAACTGGACGCTGAGAACAGCAGGCTGTTCGGAACGGTCTCCGGCGATCCCGGCGTATATGAGTTCACGCTGACCGTCACAGACGCGGCCGACCAGACAGCGGATCTGCCCGTTTCGCTGACCGTCCTGGCGGAGATGCCGGTGACATACACGGTATCCTGGGATCTGGACGGCGACGGGACAGTCGATGAAACGCAGCAGTATGCCTACGGCGAGACGCCGTATCACGAAGACGGAGAAAAACAGGGCGACGGGCGTACCGTTTATGACTTTACCGGGTGGGACAAAGAACTCGTGCCCGTCGAGGAGGATGCAGTCTATACGGCTCAGTTCCAGCCGAGAGCGGCCATGTATACGGTCAGCTGGGATTTTGACGGCGACGGTCTGTCCGACCTTGATACATACTACCTGTTCGGCGAAACGCCTGTCCCGCCGCATGCGGGCAAACGGGAAAGCAGCCCGATTTACGAATATGTCTTCACAGGCTGGGCACCGGTCCCTGCGACAGTGACAGCCGACACCATGTACTCCGCCGTTTTCAGCATGCTTCCGATCCTGTATGACGTTTCCTGGGATCTGGACGGCGACGGCCTGGTCGATCAGGTCGACCAGTATCAGTATGACGATATGCCTGAGGAACCGACTCCCTCAAGAGAAAAGTCAAACGTATACGAGTATACGTTCGAGGGATGGTCAGACGTCATTGAAAGCGTCAGCGGAGACAAGTCGTATTTTGCGAGATACTCCTATTACCCGAAAGGGCAGCCGGACGCAGAGAAACTGAACGTCAGCCTGGTGGTCCTCAACAGGACCGGAGAGGACAGGAAACTGCTGATCAGACTGTTTGACGGTAACGAATGCGTGGCCGTAACGGCCGGACAGGTCAGAAACGATATCAACACGAACCTGCTGCTTGAAAACATATGCCCTGGTTCGTACTGGATGCTTGTGACGGAAGCGGGCACGGAATGCGTGCTTGATCTGCAGACCGTCCAGATCGGGAAAGACGCGGCGGACGTGTCCGTATTCCTGGCGACCGTCGGAAGGCCGCTCCATGTGACGGCGGATCCCCGCACGGGGGTACGGGTACTGGGACTTCCCGCATCGCTTATGACAAAAACCTTCACGAACGGACAGACCGGACTGACGGCTGAGGAACTGGCCGAAACGAGCACGACAGAGATCGAGGTCAGCCTTGCGTACAGGACGAGCCAGGACGTCGCGTACAGGGAACTGTTCACCAAAAAGGCGAACGGACAGACGATCAGCTTCTATTTGGAGTATTCGATCGCGAAGACGGACGGGGAAGTGACGACCGTGCTGGACGCCACCAACGAAAAGGCGTCGATCGTCATCGATCTGTCCCGCCTGGACGGACTTGACGTTGAAAATCAGGAAATATATGTATACAGAGTGGCTTTGAGCGGCGTCGCGGAAGAGATCAAGACGACGTCGAACATCTACGGCGAAAAATTCGAGCGAAACGGATCCGAACTGATCTTAACGGTGAGGGAGTGCGGCATCTACGCCATCGCCGTGGAGAAGCCGGCCGGGATCATCCCGTTGTGGTGGGTCCTTCTGCTGGTCGACCTGATCGGACTGGCCATCGTGATCCTTGACAGGTATATCTATCATTTCGCCTACCTGTTCAGAATCATCATTTCGATCTTCATGGCTGCCAGCATCGTCGTGGTGCTCGCGCTGAAATCGGATGTCGTTGAGATCGTGTTCGCTGCGATCGGTTGGCTGCTGTTCGTGCTGCTGATCATCAACAAGCGGGAAGGCGATTCGGAAGACACCCGGGAACCGGCCAAGAAACAGTGATCATACGGAATGTGCAGCTGCCTTTTGCGCGGGATTCCGCCGACAGGCAGCTGCTTTGTTTGAAACGATCGGACAGAAAGGAGACAGACAAGCATGGCTGACGGAAAAGAAAAGAAAGCCGCCAGACGCATCGGAAGACCGCAGCCCGTTTTGTTCGGGCTGGCCTGCTTGCTGATGTGGGCGGTCTATAAAATCAAATACCATCTGCGCTTCACGGGGAAGGATGCCGTCAGGAACATGAAGGGCCCGGCCCTGGTGCTTTGCCAGCATCTGTCAAACCAGGATTTCATCCTTGCCGCGCTGACGCTGTTCCCGCACCGTCCGACATTCGTCGCCAGTTCGCATTTCCTGCAGAAAAAGATCATGCGGTGGGCGTTCAGGGTCATGCACGTGATCACGAAGAAGATGTTCTCCGGCGACGCGGTCGCCATCCTGAAAATGCTCAGGGCGAGAAACGAAAACAACATCATCGTGATGTTCCCCGAGGGAAGACTTCCTGCGAACGGCATTTCCGTCCCCGTAACGGCGGGGACTGCCGAACTGGCCAAAAAGCTGGGGATCGACGTCTATCTGCTGCGTCCGCGCGGCGCGTACCTGACCTTCCCCAAGTGGAGCCGGGCGAAAAGACGCGGCCGGATCGAAGTCGACACGGAAAGGCTTTTGACGGCGGAAGAGGTAAAAAATTTGAGCGTTGCCGAACTGGAGGCCAGACTGCAGCGCTCATTCAGATACAATGACGAGCAGGTGATGTCCGCCTTCGCGTATCGGTCGGATAAAATGGCGCAGGGCGCCGAAGGCATCCTCTGGCGCTGCCCGTCCTGCGGCCAGATCGGCCGGATCCATACGGAAGGAAACCGGATCATGTGCGATTGCGGCATGGTCTGCACCCTGGACAGGTATTACAGGCTGAGCGGGTGCAGGTTCACCACGATAACGGACTGGTACCGCTGGCAGCGCAGGGAAGACTTTGCCTGCGACGACCCACGGCTTGACGCAAAGGCCCGAATCGGGACGCTTGCCAAGGACGGCACGCTCATTCCCGACGCGGGGACAGCGACGATCCATCTGGACAGGGAATGGTTTACGCTGGAGGGAGAGATCCTGGGAGAACATGTATCCATCAGGCAGCCCTGCAAACAGATCGGCGGATTCCCGATAACGGTCCATCAGCATTTCGATCTGTACGATCACAACGGAAGGCTGCTCTATATCTACCCGCAGCCGGATGAGAATTCTTCCATGCGCTGGGTAGCCTTTCTGGATTACGTCCACGAGCAGGAGGACCAGGCCAAGTAGAAGGGATCAGGAGCCTTTGAGGCAGGAGGTGACTTCCTGTTCGAAACGGTTGCCGGTCTTGCATCCCGCGCCGCCGTCCGTACAGTCATTCTTCATATAGACGGCCGTCAGACGGTTTTCCGGATCCACCCAGAAGTGCGATCCGTATGCGCCGGACCAGCCGTAGCAGCCCTGCTCCAGGCCAAGGCTGTAACCGGGTTTCGAGATGACGCGCACGCCTAGCCCCCACTGCTGCTCTCCCATCATAAAGTATTCGGCGCAGAACGGGATATGCATTTTCCGGCAGATCTCCCAGCGGATGATCCGCTCCCCGGAAGGCGTGATTCCTTCATTGAGCAGCGTTTCGGCGAACCGGCTGTAGTCGGAGGCGGTCGAAGCGAGTCCTGCGCCGGCGCAGTATACGGTCGGACTGATCATACCGAAAACACAGCCTTTCATGGTCGCGGATTCACTATCGACTCCGCGGCCGTCTTTGTCTTTTCCGTGCATGACGACCATTCTTTTCCATTGCTCATCGGACGGTGCAAACGTGGTGTCGGGCATCCCGATGGGATCGAAGATCCTGCGCTTGAGGAAGGCGGCATAGTCTTCTTCCTCCACGACCTCAACGATGCGCGCCGCCACGTCAAAAGCTGCGGAAGCACTGTAGGACTGCTCGCATCCGGGTTCGAAAGCAAGCGGCATCCGGCCGTAAAAATCCACAACGTCCTTCAGAGTCGTCTGCGGCTGTTTGGCAAACAGGGGGGCCAGGACACTTCCGCTTCCGATCCCGCTGAGGTGCGAGAGAAGCTGGTACACCCGTATCGTTCCGGCGGCTGCTTTGTCGATGACGACCTCCCCGTTTTCCTCGTGGCCGATGGTCATATGCGCAAAGCGAGGCAAATAATCGGATACCGGATCCATCAGATCGATCTTCCCGTCATCCAGGGCCATCAGTACGGCAAGGGCCGTCACCGGCTTTGTCATGGATGCAAGGCGGTACAGAGCGTTTGGCTGAAGGGCGGGACCGTTGACGCTCATTTTCCCGAATTGCTTGTGGAAAACGGTTTTCCCTTCCTGCTTCACGATCAGTTCGGCGGCGCCGAGGTCCTCGTTCGCCACCTGTTCTTCGGCTGTTTCGCTCAGCCGTTTGTTCAGCAGTTCAGCATCGATTTTTCTCAAAACAGTATTCCTCCGATTATTTGCGAAAATAGGTATTCAAAGCAGCTTCCGGTACGCGGAAAACGCGGATGGAAGCGCATATTGTTCTAGACTTTTCACAGGGACTGCGAACAGATCCTGCCCGGTGGGGGCGGCCGGCAGCACGGTTGAATCGGCCAGCTTTATCCGCCATCCCTTCATGAGCCAGTCCATGTGCGTGAAGACGTGCTTGGCCGGCGGCAGAGGCTCCTTTCCAAGCGGGGACAGTCCCGCTTCCCGGAGGACTTCCGCGATCTCTTCGCCTTCATACCAGCCGTCCAGCGTGGGAAACTCGAACAGCCCGGCGAGAAGCCCGGCGTCGCTTCGCTTCCGCAAACAGATCATATCGCCGTACTGCAGCAGCAGGACGGTCTTTTTCTGCTCCGTCCGCTTGGACGGGTTGATCCTTACCGGCAGCACCTGTGCCGTTCCGTCACGGAAGGAGGCGCAATATGCGGACAGGGGACACTGTTCGCACTTCGGCGCGCCGCATCTGCTGCCTGTTCCGGGCGTACAGACAAGGGCCCCCAGTTCTATCAGTGCCTGGTTGAACGTCCCGGCTGTGCCGTCGTCCGGGATGAACGGGCGCAAAAAGGCTTCCACGGCTCTTTTGAAAGACGGCTCCAGGATATTGAACCCGTATCCGGTCAGCCTGGCAACGACCCGGAGCACGTTCCCGTCAACCGCGGGGACCGGTTCTCCGTATGCGATGGACGCGATCGCGCCGGCTGTATACGGGCCGATGCCGTGCAGCGCGACAAGGTCGCGATAGGATGCGGGCATCGTCATTCTGCCTGTTGCCAGAATCTCTTTTGCCGTTTTTTTGAGGTTTCTCGCTCTGCTGTAATAGCCGAGACCTTCCCAGAGCTTCAGCAGCCGGTCCTCATCGACTTCTGCAAGATGTACAAGATCCGGGAGCTTTGAAAGGAAGCGCTCATAGTACGGGATCACCGTCTCGACACGCGTCTGCTGGAGCATGACCTCGGAGATCCAGATCTTGTACGGATCGCCGGTTTTGCGCCAGGGAAGACTGCGCGCGTGCTGCCTGAAAAAGTCCAGAAGGGCCGGAACGAACGTTTCTTTTGAAATCGGCAGGCATAGGATCGGTTTTTCGTTTTCCGTCTTCATGAAACCACCCTCCTGTGACTGTTTTCTGAAGGAACGCCCGCTTTGGAAGTCCCCACTTATGCTAACACAGAATCGGCTGTTCGTCAATGGAAAAGCAAGAAAACAAAAGCTTTGCGGCACGATGAAAAAAGGCAGGCGGCCCGGGATCATCCCGGACCGTCTGCCGATGGCAAAACGGATTATTTCAGTTCTGCGAAGTACTTGATTGTCCTGACCATCTGGCTGGTGTAGGAGTTCTCGTTGTCGTACCATGCGACGACCTGTACCTGATAGGTGTCGTCGTCGATCTTTGTCACCATTGTCTGCGTTGCATCGAACAGTGAGCCGTAACGCATACCGATAACGTCGGAAGAAACGATCTGATCCGTGTTGTATCCGAACGATTCGGAAGCCTGTGCTTTCATCGCGTCGTTGATGGTGTCGATGGAGACTTCTTTGCCCTGGCCCTTGACAACCGCCACAAGGATCGTGATGGAACCGGTTGCTACAGGTACGCGCTGAGCGGAGCCGATCAGCTTGCCGTTCAGTTCGGGGATGACAAGGCCGATGGCCTTGGCAGCGCCGGTAGAGTTAGGAACGATATTGGCAGCGCCGGCACGTGCGCGGCGGAGGTCGCCTTTACGGTGAGGGCCGTCAAGGATCATCTGGTCGCCTGTGTAGGCATGAACGGTCGTCATGATGCCGGATACGATCGGGAAGGCGTCGTTCAGAGCCTTTGCCATCGGAGCGAGGCAGTTGGTCGTGCAGGATGCTGCGGAAATGATCTGATCCTCTGCCGTCAGCGTATTCTCGTTGACGGAGTAGACGATGGTCTTCAGGTCTTTTCCGGCAGGAGCGGAAATAACGACTTTCTTTGCGCCGGCTTTGATGTGAGCCATCGATTTTTCCTTGCTGGTGTAGAAGCCCATGCATTCCAGGACTACGTCGACATGGAGCTTCTTCCAGGGCAGGTTTTCAGCCTTGGGCTGAGCGTAAATGGTGATCTCTGTTCCGTCTACGGTGATGGAACCGGGGGTGATGACTTCCTTGCCGTCTTCAGACATGACAGGCTCTTTGGAAGAGATCGTGTGCAAATCTTCGCCGATGGTTCCGCAATAACCGCCCTGAGCGGTATCGTATTTCAGAAGAGCGGCAAGCATCTTGGGGCTCGTCAGGTCGTTGATGGCAACGATCTTATAACCTTTTGCTCCGAACATCTGGCGGAAAGCCAAACGTCCGATACGGCCGAAACCGTTAATCGCAACTTTTACAGGCATAGTAAAAATCCTCCGTGTATATATTTTTTTATTGCGCTTCGCAGTCAGCGGAAAATCTCCAAAAGTAATTTCCCGTCCAACATATAATTTTACAACAAAAACGGTAAAATTTCAAGAGTTTTGCGTAACTTCGCAGGATAAACGCATGAAAAAAACATGCGAATAATAGCCCTTAGTTTTAGCACTCCATTAGCACTACATCCAGATTCTGGCTTTTTAAAAGCCCAAACAATCAAAAATGTAGGTAAGTATTTTCTATAAATATATTGATTTG
>JAFSSK010000098.1 GCA_017451045.1 Clostridia bacterium | reverse complement strand
CATACAATGAGTTTTCCGTGGCCGGCGTCCAGCCGGCCACGGGTGTCAGAAGGGAGAATCAAAATGCCTCACACAAGACCATATAAACTGTATTCTCCCCTGCCGGAGCTCCCGCTGCACAAGACATGGGCTGAGATAGATCTCGACGCGCTTCGGGAAAACTACCGCCGGTGCCGGGAAAGCGTACCGGACGGACAGCGGATCATCAGCGTGGTAAAGGCGGACGCGTACGGGCACGGCGCATGCGCCGTCGCCAGGACGCTTCTGGAGGAAGGGTGCGATTTTTTCGCAGTGTCCTGCATCGACGAAGCTATCCCACTGCGGGAGATGATCAGCCAGACGGGAAAGGAAGCGGATCTTCTGATCCTGGGATACACGCTGCCGGACCAGGTGCCTGCGCTTGTGAAGAACAACATCATCCAGACCGTTTTCTCTCCGGAATACGCGGAGGAAGTCGCCGGGGCCGCCAGGCGCGCGGGACTCGTGCTAAGATGTCATGTCAAACTCGATACCGGCATGAACCGGATCGGTTTCCGGTCATCCTCTGAGGAAGACGTCGCAGCGACCGCCGCGTGCATCGAGCGTCTGTCGAAAGACGAGGGGCTGCGTATCGAGGGGTTATTCTCTCATTTCGCCTCGGCTGACGCGGAAGAAGACGGCGGACTGACAAAAATGCAGTTCGAAAGATTCATGGCGACGGACACGCTGCTGCGCCAAAAGGGCGTACGCATCCCGTTCCGTCACATCTGCAACAGCGCGGCGGCAATCAGATTCCCCAAATACCGCCTGGAAGGCGTCAGGTTCGGCATTTCCCTTTACGGCATAAGCCCGGCGGCGGGAACGGATGTTCCGCTCTCCCCCGTCATGCGGCTTTATACGGTCGTCTCGCACATACACACGGTACGCGCGGGCGAAACCGTCAGCTACGGCGCGACGTACCGGGCGGACAGCGACAGGACCCTGGCGACGCTGCCGATCGGATACGCGGACGGCTTTCTGCGCGCATATGCCGGTACGGACGTCCGGATCATGACGGAAAGCGGAAAAGTCAGCGCGCCGATCGTCGGACGCATCTGCATGGACCAGTGCATGGTGGATATCACGGGGCTTCCCGTTCACGTGGGGGACAAGGTGATCCTTCTGGGAGACGATCCCGGGGATATCGAAGACCTGGCCCGCAGAGCCGGCACGATCCCGTACGAGTGCCTGTGTCTGATATCGGCGCGGGTCCCCAGGATCTACCGCTCCAAAACGTAATCGAACCGAAAAGACAAGAGCCGTTCAACGACCGGCAGTGCCGGAGCGTCAAACGGTTCTTTTTCATTTTTGTGGCATGCCGTCAGTCAGGACGGCACGGTGAAAAGCGGGATCAGAGTTCCGGGATCTCGACAGATACTTCATGCTGACACTCGGAGGAGCGGAGGATGCCGTCGATGATCGCCTGGTTGATGATGATCTGCTCGATCGGAACAGGGCTTGTCCCGCCGGTCTTGATGGCGTCGATCGTGTCGCGGATCTTGTGATACCACATATGGTCGACGTCGCCGTGCCGCGGAGGCTGCGGGATCACGGGGACGACGGTCTGGGTCTGCTGGCCGTTTTCTTCCCTGTAGATGGTCAGCGGTCCGACGGAACCGTTCCAGCAGTCAGTGGACGGGATGCGCAGACCGGCCTTCGTACCCAGCAGCAGGGTGTCGCCGGGGGTGTCCATGTGGATGGCCCAGGAGATCCTGAAGTCCAGGATGCAGCCGTCCTCAAGCCTTACGAAAGCGGCGGCGAAATCATCCACGCCGAACGCCTCGGACAGCTTCGGATCCATGCCGCTGTTCGCGTAGTAGGCGGGATTCTTCCCGAAGAAGTCGGATTTGTAGCCGGTAACGGTCAGCGGCTTCGGATAACCGATCGCATTGAGCACCATATCCAGCGAGTAGCAGCCGATGTCGCCGAGCGCGCCCACGCCTGCCGTGTCCTCGCGGATGAAGGAAGCGTCGTTGCCGATCGGGATCCCGTGCCGTCTGCCGCCGCCTGTCTGGATGTAGTAGACGCGTCCGAGTTCTCCGGACTGGACGATCTTCTTGACCATCTGCATATTGGCGTCGAATCGGGGCTGGAAACCGATGGTCAGCACTTTGCCTGAACGGCGCTGCGCCTTCATGATCTCAATGCCTTCGTCCAACGTCACGCAGAGCGGTTTCTCCTGAATGACGTTGATGCCTGCGTCCAGGGCGGCGATGGTGCAGGGCGCGTGCTGACGGTTATACGTGCAGACGCTTACCAGATCCAGTTTCAGCGACGGCTGCGCCTCGCAGAGAGCGGCGCCGCTTGGGAAGAAGCGGACGTTCTCGACGCCGAAGGACTTCATGAAGTTTTCGGCTCTCCCCGGGACAAGGTCCGCAGCCGCGACGATCTCCACGTCCGGCTGGACGAGATAGGATCTCATGTGCGCGTGCGCGATCCCGCCGCATCCGATGATGCCGACGCGGATCTTACGGGAGGTGTCGACGGTTTCTACGGTCTGATCGGTTTTGAATGCATCCAGATCTGCGTGTTTCATTGCTTTTTCTCCTTTATCTGTTTCCAGTATTGAACGGCTGCCTGCTCCGTCTTGTTCTCGCCGGGCTGGTAGTATTTGCTGCCGGCAAGATCGGACGGCAGGTACTGCTGCCGGACATAATGATCGGGATAGTCGTGCGGATATTTGTATCCTTTGAACAATGGACTCTGCAGGTGCGTGGGAACGTTGAGTCCCTTCCCTTCCTCCACGTCCTTGGCTGCTCTGTGCAGCGCCTCGTTGGCGGCGTTGGATTTCGGCGCCATGGCAAGCTGCAGGGCGCAGTTGATCAGCGGAATCTGAGCTTCGGGCAGGCCGAGATCCAGCGCGGATTCGCAGCACGAGCGGGTGATGACGGCCGCCATCGGCCAAGCCATCCCGATATCCTCGCTGGCGATGACCTGCAGGCGTCTTACCAGTGAGAGCAGCTCGCCCAGCGAGATCAATTTGGCCACGTAGAAAGCCGTTGCGTCCGGATCGGACCCGCGGATCGATTTCTGCAGGCAGGAAAGAAGATCGTAATGGGTGTCCGAATCGAAATTCCCGATGGGCGTCTTGAAACTGTCCACGTGCTCCTGCGTGATGACGCCGTCCGCCGCGTAGAACGCGTTTTCCAGAAGTCCGATCGCTCTGCGGACGTCTCCCGACGCGCACTGGCCGATATACAGGAGCAGTTCGTCGCTCGCGCTTCGCTGCGCCATGTCCGGCAGCCCGTTCAGATAGTCTATCGCCCGGTGCAGCACCTTGACGCACGCTTCTGGCGCGACCGTCTTGAACTCGAACAGCGACGAGCGGGAAATGATCGCATTATAGATATAGAAATGGGGGTTTTCGGTCGTGGAGGCGATCAGGGTGATCCGTCCGTCCTCCATATATTCGAGCAGGGACTGCTGCTGCTTCCTGTTGAAATACTGGATCTCGTCCAGATAAAGCAGGATGCCGTCCGCGCCGAACAGGTTGCCTGTCTGCGCGATCACGTCCTTGACGTCCGCCAGCGTTGCGGACGTGGCGTTAAGGTGACGGAATGCCATATTGGATTGTGCTGCGATGATGGAGGCCGCCGTGGTCTTCCCCGTTCCGGGAGGACCGTAGAAGATCATGTTGGTCAGCCTGCCCGACGCCAGCATCCGCCGGATAACACCCTTTTCCCCGAAAAGCGTGTCCTGGCCGACGATATCGTCAAATGTTTTCGGACGGAGCAGATCCGCCAGCTGCGCATGGATGGGCATGAACGTTTCCTTTCTCTCTGGACTTCGATTCATTGTATCATAATCGGCCCGTCATTTCAACGGAGCAGAGCAAAAAGAAAGAACGGCGGCCGACACGAAAACGCATCGGCCGCCGCACAGTCAGAGTGCAAGCGGGATGAAGCCCGCGGCAAATCCTAAAAGGATGCCGGAAAGGACCAGGATGACGGTGATGAGGATGTTTTGCTTCAGACGTCTGGAGCTTCTGTAAAGGACCAGGAGTCCGACGCCCGCGTTGACGAGCAGCCCGGAAATGAGGGGCCCCAGCCCGATGACGCCCGAAACGAACAGGTCCGTGATGAGGACGGACGCCGCGCAGTTCGGGATGAGACCGATGAGCGCCGCGATCACCTCGCGCACCAGCGGCACGTTGACGAACAGCTGCGAAATGTTGTCCTCGCCGATCCAGGCGAACGTAAGGCCGATCACGAACGAAACGGCAAGGATCAGTCCGCCTATCCACAGCGTGTGCTTAAGCGCGGCCAGAAAGATGTTCTGCCCCTCGTGGCAGTGGCAGTGAGCCCTTTCGCAGAGCTCGTGGATCTGCTCGTGTTCCTCGTCGTGCTCGTGCTCGCTGTCTGCGCCATCGTGTTCTGCTTTATCTGATTCATCCGGGTGGTGATTCTTCCGGCGCCAGATAAGATCAGTCAGGAAACCGACCAGCATGCCGCTGACGAGTTTGATTCCGAGGATGATCAGGATGATCCGCGCGGGCATCCTGGACGTCAGCAGGATGGGCAGCATTTCATCGGAAGTGGAAAGGAATACGGCCAGCAGCGTTCCGGCCGTGATGGTGCCGGCGGCGAAGAAGCTGGCGGCCGCGCTGGAGAAGCCGCATTGCGGGATCAGTCCCAGCAGCGAACCGAAAACGGGACCGAACCTGCCTCCCTTTTTCAAGGCGGTCTCCAGCCGCCCGGATGCCTTTTTCTCGATCAGCTCGATCAGAAGGTAGGTCAGATAAAGGATGGGAAGTATTTTTGCGAAATCCAGCAGGGTCTCAAGAAGGACATCGAAGAAAAGTTCTATGGTCATGACAAAGACCGGCAGGGTGTGTCGGAGCCTCCCTTCGGTGATTCGGCCGAGGAGCACCTGTCGCAGATCCCGTACAGGACGGATTTTCCGCTGTTGACTTCGAACCCGTGTACGTCCGCGATATGTGCCAGCAGCTCGTCGCTCATCCTGCAGTCCAGATGGATGATCCTGCCGCACTCAATGCATTTCAGATGGAAATGATGGCTGCAGTTCCCGTCCGGAGACGCGAACTGGTAAACGGAACTGCCGCCCTCTGTCGAGAATTTGTGGAGGATCTCGCTGTTGCAAAGAGAGATCAGCTGCCTGTATACGGTGCTGAGCCCGACCTTGGAAGCTGACGCGGAGGCGGTCATTTCGCTGCCGTCGAGGACCTTGGCCGTGTTGATCGCCTTGCAGATCTCGTCCGCCGTGAACTGTCGGTCCGGGTGTGCCCGCATAAAATCTATGATCTTTTTCTTCTGGGAAGTCTGGTACCCCCCTGCTCTTTCACGCATTTTTGTTCCTCCAAAATGAGAACAATTCCCGATTTCGAACTTATTATACCCCACGGGGGCGGGTTTGTCAACAGAAAATGTGCGCTTCGGGGCTGACCGTCTGAAAACGAACGCCCGCTTTTGCGGTCAGATGCGCGCGGAAAGTTGACACAACTATAAGTAAATGCTATAATTACAATAATATTTTCCAAGGAGTGTGGAACGGATATGGCAGTTTTTTTCAATGAACCCTCAAGAACATTCAACGAGTATTTGCTGGTGCCCGGCTTTTCGTCCGGCGACTGCATCCCGGCAAATGTTTCTTTGCGTACGCCGCTGGTACGGTACCGGAAGGGAGAAGAGCCGGAGCTGCATCTGAACATCCCGATGGTCTCCGCGATCATGCAGTCGGTGTCCGGAGACAAACTTGCCATCGCGCTGGCCAAGGAAGGCGGCGTGTCGTTCATCTACGGCTCACAGTCCATAGAGGATGAGGCGGCCATGGTCGCCCGCGTCAAAAACTATAAAGCCGGCTTTGTGCGCAGCGACAGCAACATCCGTCCGGACGCAACGCTGGCGGACATCCTTGAGCTGAAGGAACGGACGGGACACTCCACCGTTGCCGTGACCGACGACGGAACGCCCAACGGGCGGCTGGTCGGCATCGTCACGGGCAGAGACTACCGCGTCAGCCGCATGTCGCCGGACACGCCCGTTTCCTCTTTCATGACGCCGCGTGAAAAGCTGATCACCGCACCCGACACCACTTCCCTGAAAACGGCGAACGACATCATCTGGGACAACAAGCTCAATTCCCTGCCGCTCGTCGACAAGGACGACAGGCTCTGCTATTTCGTGTTCAGAAAAGACTATGACGAACACAAACTGAACCCCAATGAACTGCTGGATGCCGAAAAACGGTATATCGTGGGCGCCGGCATCAACACGCGGGACTACAAGGAAAGGATCCCCGCGCTTCTGGAGGCGGGCTGCGACGTGCTCTGCATCGACTCCTCCGAGGGATTCTCGGAATGGCAGAAACGGACGCTTGAATGGGTCCGGGAGAACTATCAGGACAAAGTCAAGATCGGCGCAGGCAACGTGGTCGACGCGGAAGGGTTCAACTTCCTGGCGGACTGCGGCGCTGACTTCGTGAAAGTCGGCATCGGCGGCGGCTCGATCTGCATCACACGTGAAACGAAAGGCATCGGACGCGGCCAGGCGTCCGCCGTCATCGACGTTTGCAAGGCAAGGGACGAATACTTCAAACGGACAGGCATCTACGTACCGGTCTGCTCTGACGGCGGCATCGTGCACGATCACCACATCACGCTGGCGCTGGCGATGGGCGCGGATTTCGTCATGCTCGGAAGGTACTTCGCCAGATTCGACGAAAGCCCGTCCGCCAAGGTCAACATCAACGGCTCGCTGATGAAGGAATACTGGGGTGAGGGATCCAACCGCGCAAGGAACTGGCAGCGGTACGATCTCGGCGGCGCGACGAAGCTTTCTTTCGAGGAAGGCGTCGATTCCTACGTGCCTTACGCAGGCAAGCTGGAGGACAACGTGCAGCAGACGCTGGCGAAGGTCCGCTCCACCATGTGCAACTGCGGGGCCCTTACGATCCAGGAACTGCAGCAGAAAGCCAAGCTGACGCTGGTGTCTTCCGTCAGCATCGTGGAAGGCGGCGCGCACGACGTCATGCTCAAGACCGTCAAAGACAAATAACAGGTTCGACTTAGCGAAAGGATTATAGATTCACCATGCATTGGGCTGAAGAAATTGCGCAGAAGATAATAGCGCGGAACCCGGACAAGGAAGTTTATGTCTGCGCGGCAGGCATATCCCCTTCGGGATCTGTCCATATCGGGAATTTCAGGGACGTGGCGACGCCGCTGTTCGTTGTCAAGGCTCTCCAGAGAGCCGGCAAGAAGGCGAAGCTGCTCTTCTCCTGGGACGAATACGATCGCTGCCGGAAGATCCCCGCAAACGTGCGGGAGGTCGTGGGCGACGCGTACGACAAGTATATCGGCGTGCCGTACGTGGACATTCCGGACCCCTGGGGAACGCATGAAAACTACGCGAAGCACTTCGAGGCGGAGTTCTTGGAGGCGATGAAGCAGTTCGGCATCGAACTGGACTGCAGGTATCAGGCCGACATGTACCGCTCCGGGGCGTATACGGACGACATCATCGAGGCGCTCAAAAAAAGGAACGAGATCTTCGAGATACTGGACTCGTTCAAGACGAAAGATCCGGACAAGACGCCGGAGGAACTGAAGGAAGAACACGACAGAGAGAAAGAGGCGTACTATCCCGTCTCCATCTTCTGCCCTGTCTGCCATACGGACTTCACGACGATCACCGGGCTGTCTGAAGACTGCACGGAGGCGGACTACACCTGCCGGTGCGGTCACAGCGGCCATTTCAATTTCCTGAAAGAGCACGAGTGCAAGCTCGGGTGGAAAGTCGACTGGCCGATGCGCTGGCGCTATGAGGGCGTCGATTTCGAACCGGGCGGAAAGGATCACGCCGCACCGACAGGCTCCTATGCCAACGCCAAGATCATTTCCAAGGAAATATTCGGGTACGAAGCCCCGATCTTCCAGGGGTACGAATTCATCGGGATCAAGGGCATGACGGGCAAAATGTCCTCTTCCTCCGGACTGAACCTGACGCCGCAGACGCTTCTGAAACTGTATCAGCCCGAGATCATCCTCTGGCTCTACTCCAAGACGGATCCGACCAAGGCTTTCGATTTCTGCTTTGACGACGGCATCCTCCGCCAGTATTTCGAATTCGACAAGATGCTGAACGACTGCAGGCAGGGGGTCGCCACAGAGGCGATCCGGACGATCATGGCCAACTGCCTTATCGACGGACGGGAGATCAAGACGGTGCCGATGTCGCTGCTCGTCCAACTGGGGTCCATCGTTGACTTCAACGTGCCCGTCCTTGAGACCGTTTTCAAAAAGATCAATACACCGTATACTTACGCGGATTTTGCCGACAGGCTGGAGCGCGCCAAGTTCTGGCTGGAGGAGTGCGCGCCCGATCAGGTCAACAAGCTGCGCCTGACCAGAAACTTCGAGCACTACAACGGACTGGATGAACGCGAGAGACAGGAGATCTCCCTGCTCCACGACTACATCGCCCGCGGCGGGTATACGCTGGACGAACTGAACACGGCCCTTTACGATATCCCGAAGCAGGTGTATCCGGAGCTGGCCGACAGCAAGGAACTCCGTCCGATCCAGGGAACGTTCTTCAAGAACGTGTACAAACTCCTGATCGACAAGGAGCAGGGCCCGAGACTGTATCTGTTCCTGTATGCCATCGACAGCGCCAAGTATGTAGCGCTTCTTGATTTCTCGACCCCTCAGACCGAAGAGGAGGCGAAGATCGACGCGCAGGGCGACGAACAGACGGCAGAGGAATCGTGCCAGGCAGACCTGCAGACGCAGGGTGAGCCGGCCGGCGAACCCGATCCCGTGAGCCCCGTCAAGGAGCAGATCACGATCGATGATTTCAACACGCTGGATCTGCGCGTTTGCAAGATACTGAAAGCCGAAACGCTGCGCAAATCCAACGCCTGCCTGAAGCTTACGCTGTTTGACGGGATCGGAGAGCGCGTCATCATGTCTTCGATCAAATCGTACTATGAGCCGCAGGCGCTGGTCGGCCGGAAGATCATCGTGGTCGCCAACCTGAAGCCTAACCGCATCTGCAACGTGAACAGCCAGGGAATGCTGCTGGCCGCCACGAACAATGCGTGCGGCTGCAAAGTCATCTTTGTGGACGACAGCGTGCCTGAAGGCACATGCATCCATTGAATAGGTGTATGGAAGAAAAGAATCCTGAAAAAATCGATCTCAGGACCGTCGCCACGCCCGCGCTTGCCTATCTCGGCGACTGCGTGCTGGAACTGTGCGTAAGGACGCACCTGGTCCGAAAGGGCATTTCATCCTCCGCTCATCTGAACGAAAAGGCGATGGACTATGTCAGGGCGCAGGCCCAGGCCGCGGCCATGGAAAGGCTCCATCCGTTCCTGACGGAAGAGGAAGAGGCCGTTTACCGCAGGGGAAGGAACCAGGGGCACACGACCGTCCCGAAAAGCGCCACGCCGGCTGAGTACAGGAGCGCGACGGGCATGGAGTGCCTGTTCGGATGGCTGTATCTCGGCGGGAAATCGGACAGGATCGACGAATTGTTCAAACTGGCGTATGCTGAAATAGAGGAGTAATCATTATGAGCCAACCCGTTATTTGTTTTAAGATCCGGGATTTCGGCGAGATCAAAGCCGAACTGTATCCCGAGAAGGCCCCGAAGACTGTTGAGAATTTCCTGTCTCTGATCGACGGCAATTTCTTTGACGGACTGATCTTCCACCGCGTGATCCCCGGGTTCATGATCCAGGGCGGCGGGCTGAACGAGCAGATGGAAGGAAAGAACGCGAAGAACATCCCGGGCGAGTTCAGAGCCAACGGATTCCCCGCCAACGACATCAAACACAAAAGAGGCGTTCTGTCGATGGCAAGAGCAGCCAGCCCCAACTCGGCGTCATCCCAGTTCTTCATCATGCACGAGGACGCACCTCATCTTGACGGACAGTATGCCGCGTTCGGAAAGGTGACGGAGGGAATGGACGTGGTGGATAAGATCGCGTCCGTCCGGACAGGCTCCCGTGGGTATTATGATGATGTTCCCCGCTCCCCCGTCGTGATAGAAAGCGTAACAGTTATTTCCCGGTAACATACGGGATTATGGCACAGAGAGAGGTATTACCATGGCAAATCAACCAACCGAACGGATAATGGAATTGTGCCGGCAGGCAAAGAAACCGGTTTGTTCTTACGACGAGATGCTGTATCATTTCTACAAACGCTACAGCCAGTCCGAAAAGCCCAACCGGTACCGCAAATACGCGGACGCGTTCAGGTACACGATGTCCCAGACGCACCCCGTGATTGCTGCGGGAGAACTGATCGTCGGAAAACCGGCTCATTCCCTCAGTGAAGAAAAGGCTGAAGAGACTGCCACCCAGGAATATCAAAAGCTGAAAGAGGCATTCCTTTGCGAAAAAGGACCGGATCTGCACCCGGTGGTCGATCTTCAGGAGATCCTTGCGTTAGGGACGAACCAGCTGAGGGACAAGATCGGAGAAGCCGCAAAGCAGTGCGGCGATCCGGAAAAGGTCGAAAAGGACCTGTGCCTGATGGACTGCCTCGAATCGATCGCTATTTTTGCGGAACGTCATTTCAACACGGTCGCGAATCTTCTCGTCCCGGGGATGACGAAGGATGAAAAAACGGCTATCAAGCGCGCAGCGATCGCAGCCGTAACAGTTCCCCGCCACCCTGCAAGAACGTTCCACGACGCCGTGCAATGCGTGAGCTTCATGGCCTACTGCCTGTCCTTTGATCCTAAAGAACCGAAAGGATTTAAACCGTACAGACTGGATAATCTTGACACCTGTCTTCTTCCCTACTATGAAAAAGACGTCAAAGAAGGAATCCTTTCGCCCGAGCAGGCCCAGGAACTTCTGGACTGCCTGGCCGTTCAGATCAACAACCGGATGCCCTGTGACCTTTCGGACGCTATGACGTTCGGCGGGAAAGACAACGACCTGACAGCTATGCTCGCAAAAGCGATTGATCACGTCTGCACGGCATACAAGGCGGCCGGATGCGAGGCGTGCAAGAAAAGCTGATTCGCACAGACCGGTATGAAAGGCAGAATTTTCAACGTCCAGCAGTTTTGCATCAATGACGGCCCGGGAATCAGGACCACGGTCTTCCTGAAAGGCTGTCCGCTCAGGTGCGCGTGGTGCCACAATCCCGAGTCTCAGAGGGCTGCGTTCGAGATCATGTGGAACCCGGAAAAATGCGTGTTCTGCGGCAACTGCGCGTCTGCCTGCCCGCAGCATTTGCATACGGTAACGCACGAACCGGAACCAAGGCATATATTCAGCAGGCCCGGATGCGTGGGATGCGGACTTTGTGCCGAGAAATGCTACACCCGCGCGCTCGAACTGTGCGGCAGAGAGGCTGATGCGGACGAGATCATGAAAACGATCGTCAGCAACCGTGAGTTTTATATCACCAGCGGCGGAGGCGCTACGATCTCCGGCGGAGAACCGTTGTTCCAGCCGGAATTCACGAAGGAACTTGCGCAAAGGTGTCATGAAGAGGGGATCAGCGTCTGCCTTGAAACGAGCGGCTACGCAAGCGAGAGCGTGCTTAAATCAGTCATGGAACATATCGATATGGTCCTTTGGGATTATAAGGTAACGGGTGAGGAAAAGCACAGGCAGTACACGGGTGTATCGAACAAAATGATCTTAGACAATCTCGATATGATCTGCGAACGCGGAAAACGCGTGATCCTTCGCTGCCCGATCATTCCCGGCGTCAATATGATCGATGAGCACTTTGAAGCGATCGCATCAATAGGAAAAAAGTACAAATCGATAGAAAAAATCCACCTAATGCCCTATCACCCACTCGGTGTGAGCAAAAACGAGTACCTCGGACAGAAGCAGGAATATGAAAACAACGAGTTCCTGAACAGACATGAACTGGCCGATGCGGCCGAGAAAATCGAACTTCTGAGCGCGAAAAAAGTAGAGATTCAATAGAAAAGCACACCTGCCGTACAGGAGATCCCGGTACGGCAGATATAATACACTATAACTTAATATATTCATACATAGTTCATATTTAAAACGTGAGAGAATTAAAACAAACAGATTGCTTGGGTATTAATGTTACAAAAGCAGACTTGTAAACCGTATAAGAGACGAAATAGAGAGGCTCATACCAGTAGAAATATGAATGTTTCACGTGAAACACTGATAATGATGGGTGAATGGTCTGCATTTCTTGCTTTCTGATGAATATCAATGCTATTGATTCTGTCTCCGTGAAAGTATAGGCATATGCTGTTGTTTTCGGTTCTTTTGCTAGGCCGCGGTGATGATCCTGACTAACATTTCTAAAAAATGCCAAATCTTTAGACGAAATGTAACGAATTTGTAAACAATATGTGTCTTTACTGAACATTTCAGGATTTATTCAACAATTATAGGATGAAAGGCATTTGTTTATGTTATCTTGAGCTTATAATATCACTCAGAGATATCTGTCTGTCCCAGAAAATTTGAATCTTCATTATTTCTACCCAGGCTATAGAATTCAATGTGTTTCACGTGAAACATATGCTCAGGTATGCTCATATATGATAACATAAACCGCACTATGCTTTTCTTCTTCAAATTTATGTGTTATTTGTAGTCTACCGCCACGATCGTAAGAATTAGAGCGGATTGTGTCCCTAATTGGATGGTCTTTGGACAATTGTTTCACGTGAAACGCTGGTTTAGAGACTTGCGGGCCTTGGTTTCACTGATCAGAAGGTTTTATCTCTGAGATTTCTCCAGATCTTCATGATTGTTTCACGTGAAACATGTATTCGATCTATAACGCCATATCTTATCTGCGACACATGAGTTTTCAATTAAAACCGGATTGTTTCACGTGGAACAATGGCTGCTGTTCGAAATTCTTGAGTGCTTGGCCGGTTTCTCCCCGCGAATTAGGTTTCTTGACATGGTGTTTCACGTGAAACATAGTTATCAAATTGTTTGATCGATTCCGTTACTGACGAAATGGGAGGATCTGATTGGATAATCGCTTAATCGGTTGTTTCACGTGAAACATTTTCGTTCTGAATGTGTCAATTGTTTGTTTCTGATGATAATTGGCATTTGCCTATGCAGCTCTTCAAATGCTGATGCGATGATTGTTTCACGTGAAACGTTTTCATACTTAAATTTCTAAAATTGAAAAGAATTGCATCTGTTTTTATTGATATTCAGGTGCTTGTGTGCTATAATTAGGATGAATTTGAATCCAATTAGGAGGTGCTTACCATAAATGGCAAAAATTGTCTCTATAGCCAACCAGAAGGGCGGCGTCGGTAAGACGACGACTGCTATTAATATTGCGGCAAGTCTGGCAAAACTTGGGAAAAAGACTCTTCTTGTTGACCTTGACCCTCAGGGTAATGCTTCTATGGGTTGTAAGATCCTCAGCAGCAACCTGGAACATACTGTTTATGATGTTCTTGACCAGGATTGTAAGGCATCAGAAGTAATAAGAGCTACGAAATATTCGAATCTGAACGTTCTTCCGGCCTCAAACTCGCTTGCGGGCGCAGAACTGGCTTTGCAAAATATGGATAATTCCATTTTCAGACTTCGCGATGCATTGAATGAAGTCGCAGATTCTTATGAATATGTAATCATTGACTGCCCGCCTGCGCTTGGGTTACTGACCACGAATGCTTTGGCTGCCAGCGACGGTGTGATCATTCCTGTCCAGTGTGAGATCTTCTCGTTACAGGGTTTAAACGACCTGAACAGTACGATCAAGCATGTTATGTCACACTATAATGACAAATTGTCTCTTACAGGTATCGTTGTTACAATGTTCAATGCCCGACTGATCCTTACGAACGCTGCGATCGATTCGCTTTCGGCCAAGTTCTCAGACAAATTGTTTGGTACAATGATCTCCAGATCGGTAAAGATGTCTGAGGCACAGGCCCACGGAGAACCTATCTGTGAATATGATCCCAACGGAAAAGGTGCGCAGGAGTATATGTCCGTTACCAAAGAACTGATTGATAGAATCTAAGGAGGATAATATGGCTAATAAAAAGACTAGTCTCGGAAAAGATTTCTTCAGTATTCTGGATGAAAACGTCATAGAATCCAGAGGCGGGGCCTCTACAGCTTTGAAAATCACGTCCGTTGAGCCAAGATCCGATCAGCCCAGGAAAGATTTTGACCATGAATCTTTGGAACAGCTGGCTGAGTCTATCTCCTCTTACGGTGTTCTCCAGCCTATCATTGTACGTGAAAACCCGAATTTCAACGGCCATTACGAGATCATCGCCGGTGAAAGACGGTGGAGAGCGGCTAAAATGGCAGGCCTCAACGAAATTCCCGCTATTATCATTGACAGTGACGATTTCAACACGACGCAGCTTTCTCTCGTTGAAAACCTGCAGAGAGTTGATCTGAACCCTGTTGAGGAAGCTTTTGCCTATCATGCGATGGCAGAAAGATACGGTCTTACCCAGGATCAGATCGCTAGGCAGGTCAATAAGAACAGATCTACGGTCGCTAACGCGTTAAGACTATTGGATCTTCCCGATCAGGTCCTTGAACAGCTGAAGAACGGGAATATCTCCGCAGGTCATGCAAGAGCACTCTTGGGGCTGAAAGATCCCGATACAGCCATCATGCTGACGCAGAAGATCATCGATAAAGGGCTTTCTGTGCGCGACGTGGAACGTACAGTGCAGTCAATCAACGACAGTAAAGAGGAAGAAAAAGGCGAAGCAGCCGATTCGAACTCACAAAGACGCGTTTATATGAAGGATCTTGAGCATAAGGCTTCTTCCCTTCTGGAGCGCAAGGTTCGCATCGTCAATACCGCTAAGAAGAAAACGATCGAACTTACATACAATGATGACGCAGATCTTGAATTTATTCTTTCAAAGCTTTGCGGCGAAGAGTTTTTCAAGAGCGGCAAAAATTAATACAGTAAAAAATTATTCATAATTAGAGGCAAACAAAATGATTGATATCAAGTATATAAAAGAAAAACCTGAGGAAGTCATCCAGCGGCTCTCCCTGAAGGGAAAGGAAGCTGCCGAGGAGATCCGCAGAATCGTCGCACTGGATGAGAAAAGACGGGCTATCATCGTTGAAAACGAGGCTCTGAAAGCGGAGCAGAACAGGACGAACAAGCTCATTCCTCAATATAAAAAGGAAGGAAAAGACGTCGCTCCCATCTTCGCACAGATGAAGGAAATCGGTTCCAAAACGAAAGCGAACGACGATCTTCTCAAGACGATCGAGGGCGAGATCTCAACGCTTATGCTCAGCCTTCCCAACCTGCCGGACAGAGACCTTAAGGGCGGCGGAAAAGAGAATAACGAGCCCCTGCGGTACTTCGGCGAGAAGAGGGTGTTCGATTTCGAACCGAAGAACCATGTCGATCTGTGCAC
The DNA here is from genome assembly GCA_017451045.1 of Clostridia bacterium. Lineage (GTDB taxonomy): Bacteria > Bacillota > Clostridia > Oscillospirales > CAG-272 > UBA1770. The sequence continues at coordinate 76,600 of JAFSSK010000098.1, read as the reverse complement.
GGATCTCGGGCTTATCGATTACAAGCGCGCTGCGAAGATCTCCGGCTCCGGCTACTGGATCTATTCCGGCATGGGCGCAAGACTCGAATGGGCGATTTTAAACTATTTCATCGATTTCCATACGAAAAACGGCTACCAGTTCATGCTTCTCCCCCATATGCTGGGTTATGAATGCGGCTTCACCGCAGGACAGTTTCCTAAATTCCAGGATGAAGTATACTGGCTCGAGAAGCAGGACGAAGAGGAGAGGAGACATTTCATGCTTCCCACCGCGGAGACAGCGCTCGTGAGCCTGCACCGTGACGAGATCCTGAACGAGTCCGATCTTCCGAAGAAATATTTCGCATACACCCCGTGCTTCCGCCGGGAGGCGGGTTCATACCGTGCCGACGAGCGCGGCATGGTCCGCGGGCACCAGTTCAACAAAGTAGAGATGGTGCAGTATACGCTTCCGGAAAAGAGCGACGAGGCGTTCGAGGAACTTGTCCAGAATGCGGAAAACCTTGTAAAAGGGCTGGGATTCCATTTCCGCACGGTCAAACTGGCGGCCGAAGACTGCTCGGCTTCCATGGCAAGGACCTACGATATCGAGATCAACATCCCGTCCATGAACGGGTATAAGGAAGTGTCTTCCGTATCCAACGCGAGAGACTATCAGGCCAGGAGAGGCATGATCAGAGTGAAGAGAGCGGACGGAAGGATCGAGTACGTTCACACGCTGAACGGATCAGGTCTTGCCACCAGCCGCATCTTCCCGGCTCTCGTCGAGCAGAACCAGAACGCAGACGGTTCCGTCAACGTTCCAGATGTGCTGAAAAAGTATCTGGGGGTCGACGTCATCAGGAAACCTTGAGTTAAGGTGAACGTATGATAGTACGCACGGTATTGGCCGAAACACTATGGGATGAGCTGTCCGTTTATTTCCAGGAGCAGTGGAACAATCTGATCAACAGCTTCAGGCAGATCGGGATGACGCGTCACGCCGCAACGGTGCTGATTTTTGTGATCCTCGGTCTGTGCATAGGCGGGGCTGTGGCACCGCTTGTTTCCGTGCTGACAAGACGTAAATACGGCGCATTCGTCCGGACGCTGCTCCATGCGGACGCGAATTCGCCGGAGAACGCGAAAACGCTGGCCGAACTTGGCTTCGCGGGCAAGAAAAAGATCATACACGGACTGAAATACAACTCGGCTCTGCGGGAAGTCGTCACGTGTTCAGAAGAAGACGCTTTCTATGCGCAGGAGCCGGACCCGGCCGAGGAAAAGCCAAAGCCGAAGAATCTGTTCGTACGGTTCTGGCGCTGGTTCATCGGGAAGGACGGAGGACGGCGGTTCGACTGGAAAGAGGTCGATCAGTATCACTTTTACATCCCGGAAAAACGCAACTATCTGGCAGGGACCAGATACGACCGCAACGCCGAAAGACTGCTACCGGCCATCCTGGCCCTGATCGGATTTGCCGTTCTGGCGGGACTTCTATTCAGATTCCTGCCCTCGCTGCTGAAATATGTCGTCAGCGTATTCACGGGCAGCGGTTCGTAAAGATTATCAAGGAGAACAAATATGATTCCAAGATGTGAGCATCCCAAGCCGCAGATGATGAGAGAGTCATGGATGAACCTGAACGGGGAGTGGGATTTTGCCATTGACAACGCAAACAGCGGGGAAGCGAGGAAACTCCAGGCGGCCGAGAACACGCCGGCCGTTCTTGAGGCGTTCCGGCTGAAGATCGTCGTGCCTTTCTGCCCGCAGTCCAAACTTTCCGGTATCCGCACGACGGATTTCATCCGTTCGGTCTGGTACCGCAGGAGCGTCAGGCTGACGGCGGCGCAGTGCAAAGGACATGTGTTCCTTCATTTCGGGGCCTGTGATTACAGGACGGCCGTCTGGGTGAACGGGCAGCTTGTCGGCGTACACAAGGGCGGATACGTCTCCTTCCGGTTCGATATCTCGTCTTTAGTCCGCGCGGGCGACAACGTTATCACCCTGCAGGCGCGGGACGACGAAAGGGATCCGATGATCCCGAGCGGAAAGCAGTGCATGGAATTCAGTTCCCGCGGTTGTTTCTACACGAGAACGACAGGCATCTGGCAGACCGTATGGCTGGAATTCACGCCGGACGCATACATCGACAGCATCCGCATCATGCCGAACGTTGACACCCAATCCGTCAGTGTGACGGCAGAACTGAAGGGAAGCGCGCCCCTTAGCGTGGACGTGCTGTACCAGGGCAAAAAGGTCGGGGAGGCCGCGCTGAAAAAAGCTTCCGGCGAGGTTACCTTGCAGATCCCGCTGGCTGAAAAGCATCTGTGGGAGATCGGCAAAGGACGGCTTTACGATCTGCACTTCACCTTCGGGAAAGATGTTTTGAAGAGTTATTTCGGCCTGCGGAAGATCGAATACACGGACAGGGAGTTTTTGCTGAACGGCAAGAGCGTTTTCCAAAGACTAGTCCTTGACCAGGGGTTCTATCCGGACGGCATCTATACGGCGCCCTCGGACGAGGAGCTGCTGGCTGACGTCAAGCGCTCCCAGGCTGTCGGGTTCAACGGCGCAAGACTGCACGAAAAGATCTTCGAGGAAAGATTTCTGTACCACTGCGACAGGGAAGGATATATCGTCTGGGGAGAATATCCGAACTGGGGACTCGATCACACGGACCCGCTGGCCGTCTATCCGATCATGCACGAATGGGTCGAGGAGCTGAAGCGGGACATGAATCACCCGTCGATCGTCGGATGGTGCCCGTTCAACGAAACGTGGGACCAGCATTACAGACGGCAGCACAACGACGTGCTGGCCATGGTATACGAGGTCACGAAAGCCGTAGACCCCTCCCGTCCGTGCATCGACACGAGCGGAAATTACCACGTGGATAATATCACAGACATCTATGATGTCCATGACTACGAAGGGGATCCTGCCAAACTGGCGGCCAACTTCGCGTCGCTGGCAAAAGACAGGACGTACCAGGACAGATTCCACGACAGACAGAACTACCGTTCGGACAAGCCCTTCTTCGTGAGCGAGTACGGCGGGATCGGCTGGGCCGTCGGAGACGGCGCCTGGGGGTACGGAAATATCCCGAAGACGAAAGAAGCCTTCATGGAACGGCTGAAGGGATTGACGGACGTGCTGCTGGACAATCCGAACATATTCGCCTTCTGTTATACGCAGCTTACCGATATCGAGCAGGAGCAGAATGGTATCTACACATACAAACGCGAGCCGAAATTCCCGCCTGAGGAACTGGCCGAGATCTTCGGCAGGAAAGCAGCCATCGAAAAATAAGCCAAGAGAAGAAAAACAGAAGCAGGCCGGGAAAACCCGGTCTGCTTCTGTTTTGAGTGGCTCAGTGTAGCGGAGACTTTGTCATCTGCGCCCACGGGCGCGGATACCGCTCCGGCGTTACAGCCGTCTTTTTGATGATGATGTTGATCCTTTGCTCCTGCTGTATACCGTCGGAAAGGACGAACGCTTCCAGCGCGTCTGTTTCTCCCCCCAGCAGTCTGATCCCGCCCTGCGCCTGTTCGAGCTCCTCGCCTCCCTGCGGGCCCTTCATCATGACGAGCACCCCGCCGGTCTTGAGGAAAGGAAGAGCCAGTTCGGAAAGAAGATCCGCTCTTGCCACCGCGCGGCTGACAACAACGTCGTAAACGCCTCGCAGCCGCTGCGTGCGGATCAGCATCTCGGCCCTGCCCGTCAGCGTACGGAGATTTTCAAGGCCAAGCATCTCGGCCGCCTCCCTTACGAAGGCGGTCTTTTTGCCCGTGCTGTCCAAAGCGCTGACACGGATGTCCGGACGGGCGATGGCAAGCGGTACGGAAGGAAATCCGGCGCCGCAGCCGATGTCCAGAACGGACGCGCCCGCGGGGATCTTCCCGCAGACGGTCAGAGAATCGGCCAGGTGCTTCCAAATGCAGTCGTGCATGTTCCTGATGGCCGTCAGGTTCATCGTCCCGTTCACGGACAGCATCCGGGAAAGAAACTGGTAGTACCTGCCGCATTTTCCGTCTTCCAGGAGCGAATCGTCAAGGCTGGTGCATGCGAAAATGCTGCGCGCTTCGCATTCGAAGCGGTCATAAGACATTTCTTCGGCTGGCATGATTATTGTTGATTCTCAGCCCAAACGAGCTTGCCGTCTTTCTCCTCGATCGCTAAGAAGACAGGTTTTTCCAGACGGTAATTGCTGGTAGACGTATTGGGAGAGTGGAATGACATATACATCTGTCCGTCCACATCGGTGAAGATCATGGCATGACCGCCGTCGTACGTGCCGGTCATAGCCTTTGAATAGAGAAGGTTTTTCTCGTGGATCCACTCGCCGTCCAGACGCCCGTTGGAACTCCTGGCCACCGCCACGACGTAGCCGAAAGCGTCGAAATTGGACCACAGCATGAGAAGATCGCCTTCTTTGGTCGTATACATCCAGCACCCGTCCGTGACGCCTTCCGTGGCCCAGACAGGTTCGTTCGCCTTGAACAGTTCGATGGGTTCTGAGATGAAGTGCGAAAGATCTTCGGAGAGCTTCGCCGCCGCAAAGGATCCCACGCCGTCCGGCATGCTGGTCCATTCATGGACGAAGACCATCCAGGGCTGCCCGTCCGGATCCACGTAGAAGGTTCCGTCGATGCAATCCCAGTCTGACGGGGTGATGGGACCGTTCGTGACCTCGACGAAAGGCCCTTCCGGGGACGCAGACTTCAGGATGATGCACCCGCGGTGCGACGTTGCGCTGTTCTTGTATGTCGTGAACATATAGTATTCGCCGTTGTACCGGTGTACTTCCGGAGCCCAGTGATCGCCGCCGTCCGTATCGCGGTTGGCAACGGAGGCCACGACGCCGAGATCGGTCCAGGGACCTTTTAATTTGCCGTTGGCATTCTTATAGCATTTCCAGCCTGTCCCGTAGGCATAGTATACGCCGTCCTCCACGAGGATGCAGGGGTCGCGCAGTTTTCTAATCGTACTTTCGATCATGATGTATTCCTTTGCAGTATCTGTAATATCCAGTGTTGCGGGGATGCGAAAACCGGTTTCCGGGTCGTAAAAGGACTCGAGCAGGTATTGTGCGCACGCGTAAGCCGACTCGTACGTGGTCGTGGCGATGAACAGCTTGCCCTCGCCTTCCGCGTCGCCGGGAACGGCCCGCACGGAGAAAGCGCCCTCTTCAAGTCCTTCCAGCATCTCTGCCGTTTCGGGACGGGTGGAGGAGGAAAGGACGATCTCTTTTGCAAAAGCGGTCCCCGAATCGGCGGTCTCTATGGCGGCGCCGGTGTAGTTCTTGATCATGGCTGCGAGCATCTGCGCCTCCGCCGTCAGCGGCTCCGCCGCGGTCTCGTCGTAGACGATGCGGTAATCGCTGCTCGATTCTCCCGGCTTCCAGACGATCAGCTCGGTCGCCTTCTGCGGGATCATCGTCTCCTCGGTCTGTGACCCGGGATCCGCGGGTTCGCCGCCCGTACAGGACGGGAGCATCAGCAGAAGAATCAGGAGAAAAGAGATGACGGACAGTATCTTTCTGCGTTCCATAACGAGCCATTCCTCCATCTGTTCTTTTGAAATCGCTATTTTAAACCCAGAAGGATCAGCAGGACGGAGATGTCCGCGGGGTTGACCCCGCTGATCCTGGCGGCCTGCCCGATGGTTAACGGCCGGATGTCGTTCAGTTTCTGAGCGGCTTCCAGACGCAGGCCTTTCAGCTTGCTGTAATCGATGTCCTCGGGCAGTTTTTTCGTTTCCATTTTCTTATGCCGCACGATCTCCTGCAGTTCCTTCTCGATATACCCCTGGTATTTGACGCTGACCTCCACGGTCTGGCGCACCGGAAGGGGAAGATCGGGACGGTTGTCGTCGATGGCTGCCAGCGAATCGTAGAACACCGCCGGACGGCGCAACAGGTCCGCTAAAGACGCGCCGGACGAAAGAGGAGACTCGTTCAGGCTTTCCAGCAGCGCATTGGCCTTCTCGGGACTGACATAGGTATGATTCAGCCGCTCGATCTCGGCTTCCTCCGCCTGTTTTTTCAAAACGAATTTTTGGTATTTCTCTTCCGGCACGAGCCCGCAGGCATAGCCCTTCGGCGTGAGCCGCAGATCGGCATTGTCCTGCCGCAGAACCAGGCGGTACTCGGAGCGGGACGTCATCATACGGTACGGCTCGTTCGTCCCTTTGGTGACAAGGTCGTCGATCAGGGTGCCGATGTAGCTGTCCGCGCGGTCCAGGATCAGCGGTTCTTTCCCCTGGATCCATAGTGCTGCGTTGATGCCGGCCACAAGACCCTGCGCGCCCGCCTCCTCGTAGCCTGAGGTGCCGTTGAACTGTCCGGCGCCGTAAAGCCCGTCCACTGTCTTGAACCCGAGCGTCGGGTACAGCTGCGTCGGGTCGATGCAGTCGTATTCGATCGCGTAGGCGTAGCGCATGATCTCGCAGTTCTCGAATCCCGGCAGGGTGCGGTACATTTTCTGCTGGACGTCGGTCGGCAGGGAAGTGGAAAAGCCCTGGATATACATCTCTTCGGTCTGCTCTCCGAGCGGTTCCACGAAGAGCTGGTGGCGTTCCTTGTCCGAGAAGCGGACGATTTTGTCCTCGATGGACGGACAGTACCGTGGTCCTGTTCCGTGGATGTTTCCGGAATAAAGGGCGCTTCTGTGCAGGTTGTCCCGGATGATCTTATGCGTGTCGCTGTTGGTGTAAACGATGTAGCAGGGCTCCTGATCAAGATCCTCGAACATGTCCGGGCTGTGCTCGGAGCAGTACGGCGTGATATCGGCCTCGCCCGGCTGAAGTTCCAGTTCGTCCAGTTTGATGGAGCGTCTGTTGACGCGGGCGGGAGTTCCCGTCTTGAACCGCATCAGCCTGACGCCGAGAGCCTGCAGGCTGGCCGAAAGGCCTTTCGCGGGAAGAAATCCGTCAGGGCCGGCGCCGTAATGGACGTCGCCCACGAAGATCTCCCCTTCCAGGTACGTGCCCGTACAGAGGATGACGGCGCGGCATTCCCACGTTTCGCCCATCCGGGTCTTTACGCCCGTAACGGCATATCTGCCGCCGCCGAGATCGGAGGTGACGAGTTCTGTGACCTCCGCCTGGACAAGGCGCAGGTTGGGCGTCTTTTCTAGCAGGTGCTTCATGTAGGTGTGATATCTTTTCCTGTCCGCCTGCACGCGCTTGGAATGGACCGCGGCGCCCTTTCCCAGATTTAGGGTGCGGGACTGGAGCGTGCAGAGATCCGCCGCCCGGCCCATCTCGCCGCCAAGCGCGTCGATCTCAAAGACCAGATGGCCTTTTGCCGTTCCGCCGATGGAGGGGTTGCAGGGCATGTTGGCGATGGACTCGAAAGACATCGTGAAAAGGACCGTGTCTACGCCCATGCGCGCGCAGGCCAGCGCGGCTTCGATGCCCGCGTGTCCGGCTCCGACGACGCCTACCTCGGTCCTGTTGATGATATTCGTATTTGTGTTGTCTGTCTGTTGTGCCATTTCTTTCCTTCCGGTCATTCAACGCGGGAAAGGTAGTCTTTCTGGGCTTGCGTCAGCGAATCGATGGATATGTTCATCGCCTTCAGTTTGATCTCGGCGACCGCCCGGTCGATATCGGCCGGCACGGCGTATACTTTCTTCTCGAGCGTTCCTTTCGTCTTGGCAAGGTACTCCAGGGATTTCGCCTGGATCCCGAAAGACATGTCCATGATCTCCGCCGGGTGTCCGTTTCCTGCTGCCAGGTTGACTAGGCGCCCTTCTGCAAGAAGGTTCAGGATCCTGCCGTCGGGCATTCTGTATCCGGTGATGTTCGGCTTCCTTACCCAGATCTTCTCTGCCAGGGAAGAAAGTTCCTTCTTGTTGATCTCCACGTCGAAGTGTCCGCTGTTTGCAAGCAGCGCACCGTCTTTCATGACGCGGAAGTGCCTTTCCCTGATGACGTCCTCGCAGCCCGTGAGCGTGACGAAAAGATCTCCGAGCGGGGCGGCCTCGTCCATGGTCATGACGGTGAATCCGTCCATGACGGCTTCCAGCGCCTTCACCGGGTCGATCTCCGTAATGATCACGACAGCGCCCATTCCTTTGGCGCGCATGGCAAGACCTTTTCCGCACCAGCCGTATCCCGCGATGACGACGGTCTTGCCGGCAATGATCAGGTTCGTCGAGTGCATGATGCCGTCGAGCGTGGACTGACCGGTGCCGTAGCGGTTGTCGAACAGGTGCTTGCAGTCCGCGTCGTTCACGTCGATCATGGTATAGTTGAGAAGCCCGGCCGCCTGCCTCGCCATCAGCCTGTGGACGCCCGTCGTCGTTTCCTCGCAGCCGCCGATCAGATTCTTCCCCAGATCCTTGTGCTCGCCGTGGAGCAGCGCGATCAGATCCCCGCCGTCGTCGATCAGCAGATCGGGACAGCAGCTTAGCGCAGACAAAAGATCCGCCGTGTACTCTTCGTCCGTTGCACCGTGGTGGGCAAAGACCTGTGCGCCGCTCTCGGCAAGGGCCGCGGCGACGTCGTCCTGCGTGGACAGCGGGTTGCATCCCGTTGCGAAGACCCGGGCTCCGCCAGCCATCAGTACCTGCGCAAGGTAGGCCGTTTTTGCTTCCAGGTGGATGGACATGGTCAGATTCATCCCGTCAAAAGGCCGGGTGCGTCTGAATTCCTCCTCTACCAGGTTCAAAATGGGCATGTAGGACTTCACCCAGTTGATCTTTTCGTGCCCGGAGGGGGCGAGTTTTATGTCTTTGATAGAGCTCATAGTAAAACCTTTCTAAAATGAAATGCGGGACAGAGCCGTACATGTGTTTTTCGCAGGATCGACGGTGAACAGGGCGCCGCTTGCGGACGCTTTTCCGGCCGCCGCATCCATCGGAGCGGGCAGATGCGTTCTGAAACGAACGAGGACGTTTTCCGTCACGGTGCCAAGGATGCTGTCCACAGCGCCGGTCATGCCGATATCCGTGATGTACCCCGTTCCGCCGGGAAGGATCTGCTCGTCTGCCGTCGCCACGTGCGTGTGCGTGCCGAAGATCACGGCCGCCTGTCCGGAAAAAGTGCGGGCCACGGCCAGTTTTTCCGACGTGCTCTCCGCGTGGACGTCTATGACAGCGGAGTCGAACTGACCGCTCTCCCTGGAAAGGATTCGCTCGATCGCCTCGAAGGGACTGTTGAGCGGCTCCATGAACACGGTGCCCTGGACGTTGATGAAGAGGATCCTCCACCCGTCGACGTTCCTGATCACATACCCGTTGCCCGGCGAACCCGCGGGATAGTTGGCGGGACGGATGATCCGTTCGTCTTCATCAAGGAAGCCGTACAGATCTTTCATGCCGAAAGCATGGTTGCCGAGGGTGATCAGGTCTACGCCGCAGCGGAGCAGCGCCTCTGCGTCCGCTCTTGACAGGCCGCGGACGTTCGTGACGTTTTCGCCGTTCGCGACGACGAAGTCGACACCCGTTTTGTCGCGGTACTGCCACAGCCGGTCCTGAAGATAATTCAGGCCGCAGCTGCCGACCACGTCTCCGATAGTCAGTATTTTCATAAGTTTTTCTTCCAGTTCTGCTTAGAATGTACAGATCAGTCTTTCGACGGCGGAGTATCCCGTCTGCACCGAAGACTTGAGCGCGATATCCGCTTCGCTGCACCTGTCTAAGATGGTTCGCAGCTTTGCGGGAGGAATCGATGAGCAGGCTTTTCTGTAAATGTTGATCTTGAATTCGTGTATGTTCGTGGCCGAGGAGATCTCCCTGTTGGTGAGCCCCTGCCTGATCATGGCGCATACGTAGCACAGTTCGCAGAAGCAGCGGTCAATCTCCGCCATGATGATGACGGGATCCGTGCGGCTGCTCTTGAGTTTCTGAAGTACCTGCAGCGCCTCGTCCGGTTTCTGCTGCAGCAGCGCGTTCGTCAGGGCGAACGAATCATATTCCGGAACGGCGACGGCCACCGCCTCGATATCTGCCTCCGTAGCCTCTTTCCGCCCTTGAGACAGGATGTAATAGCAAAGTTTTTCGATCTCCGAGGCAAGGATGTACATCCCGGTCCCGCAGTAGTCGATCAGTTTCTGGCATAAAGCGCCGGAGGCACTCACACCGTAATGGGTGAAATGGCGGCCGACCCAGGCGGCCAGTTTCGCCGGCGTGTTCTTTTCGAACCGAACGGGTACAAGCGTCTCTCCCAGCTTGCTCAGGACGGGTGACGGACGCTTGGGGAGATACCCCGGATCAAGTCCGTCCGAGGCAACGACGAGGAGCAGCGTGTTGTAATCGTATTCCTCAAGCGCCTGCAAAACCTCGCACAGCTGCGAAAGCTCCGAAGACGACATGGCCGACGGCTGAAGGCCGGTCAGCGTGATCAGTTTTCTGTCGGCCATCATGGGATATGCCATGATACTGTCCAGCAGAACGTCTGGAGAAAACTCGAGGGCGTCGACCTTTATGTCGTTGAACGCTGCGAATTCGGGTTCGGGGCACAGGACGGACCGTGCAACAGATACCGCATGCTGCTTGAGATAGTCTTCTTCTCCGAACAGCAGATAGCCGGTAGCGGGTGAATTCCTGATCTGTTTTTCAAACTCGCCGCCGGGCAGCAGATCCTTCATGATATGTGCCTCCTTCCCATTTTAATAGTAAAATAATTATAGCATCTGTATATCTTACTGTCAAGGAAACGGAAGGCTGGGAGCAAGTCGGAAAACGCCCGGACATCGTTTTTTGTCTGCCAGATGTTTTCAGTTGCATGAGAGTGTGATATAATAAATCAAAGCCGCTCTTCAAAAGATGCGAAAGAAGTCGGAAGAGCAAAAGGAGAGGCCGCAGGGTGAGAAAGATCACGGAAGCCTTGAAAACTGAATTGGATCAGGTGCCGGCCGGCAGACTATCCCCGGAACTGCTTCGCATGCGCGGATACGCCGCGCACGAGAAAGACACTCCTTACCGCCGCCGCGCATACGGGCTGGCTGCCCTTTTCACGTCATATGAACCGTTCATCTATCAAAACGACCTGATCGTTGGCAGCATCCGTCCGCTCTATATGGTAAGTAACGAATCGGAAGCCGCAGAAGCAAAAAAGTGGATGGAGATCCACAAAGAACGGAATTTCCATACGAATGCAGATCATTTCGCGGCCGATTACATGACGGCTGCCCGGATCGGGATCCCGGGTCTTCTGGAGCATATAGACCGCTCGGCTGCGAACGGTCAACACAGCGAGGACGAACTCGATTATCTTTCAAGCATGAAGATCACGCTTCTGGCGTTTCGAGAACTGCTTCTGTCCTACGCAAGGAAAGCAGGCGAACTGATCGGAACGGAAGGGTACGACACGGAAAGACTGCGCATGATACAGGACAACTGCACAGCTATCGCGTGGAACGCTCCGCAGACTTTTGCGCAGGGGCTTCAGCTCGTCTGGCTGATCCACACCTGCTTCGTCAGCGAAGGAAAGGGAGCCATGGCGCTGGGGCGGATCGATCAGTTCCTTTACAGCCTGTATGAAAGCGACATAGCGTGCGGGCGCCTCACGGACGACGGCGCGCAGGAACTGCTTGCCAACGTCTTTGCCAAGATCGGCGAAAGTAAATACCGCGACGGCACATACGACGTGATCAACATCTGCATCGGCGGCACGACACCGGACGGAAAGTGCGCCATCAATCCGCTGAGCTACTGCGTGCTGCACGCGGTCGACGAAGTGCACCTGCCGGGCCAGAATCTTTCTGCGCGGGTACCGGAAGATGCGCCGGACGAGTTCCTGGACGAATGCCTGAAAGTCATCGGGACAGGACTCGGATACCCCGCCTTGATGAACGACAGTGTCAACATGGCGGCTTTGAGAAGGTACGGTTACGAGGAAGAGGACGTGCGGGATTACTGCATGGTCGGATGCATTGAAAACTTCATAACCGGGAAGCAGCCGGCGTGGTCAGACGGACGGTTCGATCCGATCATGTTTTTGGAGGACGTGCTTTGCAAAACGCCTACTGAGGAACTGGACGCGATCCCGTCCATGGACGCGTTCATGGAACGGTACAAGGAGCGTCTTGCCTGGGGTGTCGACAAATATACGGAATGGTTCTCCAGAGCTTCTGCCGTTGCCGATCCGAAAATGTGCACATCCCCCTTTATGTCCTGCTTCTGCGACTGCTGCATCGAACGCGGGAAGGACATCAACATGGGCGGCGCGAAATATCCGTCCACGCACGGCGCCGTGCTGATGGGCATCGGAACGGTCAGCGACTCGCTGGCCGCCATCGAGCAGGTCGTGTTTACGGATCACAAAGCGAAGCTCTCCGATATCACGGCCGCCATCAACGCCAACTTCGAAGGGTTCGAAACGCTGCATGAATTGGTGAAGGCGGCGCCCAAATACGGCAACAACAATGATTTCGTGGACAAATACGCCGTCTGGTACACAGGATATCTGGCGGATCTTTTCGACAGGAAGCGGACGTACGACGGCGGGCCGTACTACATCGCCATGGCCGCGAACGTAACCAACATCTATGCGGGGAAGGACCTGAAAGCCACCCCGGACGGCAGACTTGCCGGCCAGCCTCTTTCTGACGCGGCGTCCCCGACATACGGGAAGGACGAGCGCGGCGTGACCGCCACGCTGCTCAGCGTCTCCAAACCGGACTATACCCGCTGTGCCTGCGGAACGGTCGTCAACCAGAAATTCTCGCCGTCGGTCTTCCAGGACGGAAAGCGGCAGAAACTCAGGCAGTTGATCCGCATCTATTTCAGCCGCGGCGGCCAGGAGATCCAGATCAATTCGACCTCGAGAGAAGTCCTCATGGACGCATCCGCGCATCCGGAAAAATATCCGACGCTCGTCGTCCGTGTTTCGGGCTTCTCGGCCCTGTACGTCATACTGCCGAAGGAAGTCCAGAACGACATCCTCAGCAGGACGCAGCACGAGGCGGTATGATGACGCTGTTCGTATCATCCGTCCAGCGGTTTTCCGTCGGGGACGGTCCGGGCATCCGCACCACCGTGTTCCTAAAGGGATGCAATCTGCACTGCCCGTGGTGTCACAACCCTGAAAACATCGACGCCCGGCCGCAAACCCTGACCTATCGCGCGACAGGGAAGACCGTGCTATACGGAAAAGAGACGGAAATCGGGCAGCTCGTCGAAGAACTCGCGGAAGACACAGATTTCTACCGTGCGGACGGCGGAGGCGTGACCGTCAGCGGAGGCGAGCCCATGCTGCACCCGGAAAGCGTCGCGGAGCTGGCCGCGGCCCTTGGTAAAAGAGGAATTCCACTGCTGGTCGATACGGCCGGGTGCGTCCCGTGGCAGTCTTTTGAGAAGCTCGACGGACTGATCCAGATGTATTACTTCGACGTCAAAACCGCGGATGAAGACTTGTGTCGCGACGTGATCGGCGGCGATTTGCAGCTGATAAAAAGCAACCTGCAGCGTCTTGTGGCGCGGGGAGATTGCGTACATGCCAGGATCCCCCTGATCCCCGGATTCAATCTTTCACAGGATAGTTTTTCAAAAATGGCGGAACTGATGGCGGCGGCTGGCATCCGTCATGTAGACCTTCTCCCGTTCCACAGGCTGGGCGCCGCAAAATACGAAGCGCTCGGCAGAGAATATGCATATAAGGAAATGCTGCCGCCCGACAGGGCTGCCGTTGAAAAAGCCCGGGAATTCTTCGGGAAGACTTTTGAAACGGCAGTCGAATGGTAGAAAAAAGCAGGCCCCTCTCCCCGGATGACCGGTGAAAGGAGTCTGTTTTTTTGTTGGCGGGGTATTACTCCCCCAGGTATTCCGTCGCTTCCGCAGTGCCGCAGATAAGGTTCAGCTGACGGATCAGGTAACGGTACTGCTCGCGCTGCAGCTTCGTCGAGTGGTTCAGCGTGACGCGGGCGCCTTCAGCCAAAGGCCCTTCGCCGGCTCGGGTGATCTTGTACGTGACGGTCTCCGAACGGCTGTACAGATCGTCCCGGACGCGCCACGTTCCGCCGGAAACGTATCCTGCGAGTTTTTCGTATACGGGGGAACTGTCTGCCGCGCGCCAGATGTCCACGGGCCCTTTGAAGTCCCAGGACAGCTCACCCTGCCTTGTCGCCTTGAGCGAAACGGGGTGCGGCTTTTTGACGAACGGCGGGATCGAGCGGATCTCGTATGAACGCCCCGCTTCCGTATCGAAGCAGACGGTGTCTGCGTCCTCCACCCGGTGCCCGAAATCGAATTTTGCGTTGGAAAGGCTCGGATAGCGGATCCGGCAGGGTTTTCCGGCGTGCGAGTGTACCGTGACGGCTTTCGCACATCCGTTTTCCCAGCGGACGTCCAGAGAGAATCCGCCTCTTGCGCAGAGTCCCTTGAATTCACCGCTGCCCCATTCATCAGGAATGGCGGGAAGGGGAAGAATGACGCCTTCGTGGCTCTGGACCAGCATCTCCGCTACGCCGGAAACGCCGCCCAGGTTCCCGTCGATCTGGAAAGGCGGATGGAAGTCCCAGAGATTCGGCAGCGTGCGGGTGCCGAGCAGATTGGAGAACAGCCGGTAAGCCCGGTTGCCGTCGCCGGTCCGCGCCCAGGCGTTGAGCCGGTGCGCAAGCGCCCATCCGGTCGAGAAGTCAGACCGCAGATTCAAAGTGACCTTCGCGGCATCCAGCCAGGCCGGCGTTTCTCTTGAGATGGACGTCCCGGGATACAGGCCGACCAGCTGGGAAATGTGTCTGTGGCGGTACTCGCAGTACTCCCCGTAATATTTTTCTTCCCGGAATTCCTTGACCTGGCCGCTCCAGCCCACGATGACGGGGTCGTAACGGTCGAACTGCTTGCGGACCGCCTGAACGATCGCGCGGTCTTCCTCCGAAAGCGTTTCTTCGCCTACGCGGCTGACGCAGTCCAGAAGGTTCTTGGCGTTTTCATAGATCATCTGCTGGTCGAAGGCGCAGCCGACGGTATGGTGGTAGGCGGGCGGCCAGGAGCCGTTGGAGGTTAAGATCTGTTCCGGAGAAGCGGAAAAGACGGACAGGTAGAGACCGTCGTAATCGCGTACCACGCGCAAAAAGAATTTTGCCATGGACAAAAGGGCGGGAAGGGCTATTTTACGCAGATCGTCGTCCTTCGCGGAAAACGCGAAACGGTCGTAGAACAGCTGGCTCGTAAGACCCCCTGTCCCGGGCCCTGAATGCTCGCCCGGACCTGATACGGAATATGGGTAGTTCGCCGTTCCGATGACCCAGCCGCACGCGCCGGGTTCGTCTGTCGCGTTTTCCGGTACGGTCGCGCGGACGAAAGCCGAGGCAAACTGGCATGTTTTCGGCAAAAACGCCTCATAGAAGGCCTGATAGGCCTCGAACGTTTCCGGAATGGACGTTACGAACGCGGGCCAGTAGTTCATCTGGACATTGATGTTGTGCCAGTACCCGGAGCCCCAGGGGGACCGGTCATGGCAGTTCCACACGCCCTGCAGATTTGCAGGAAGCGTTCCGGGTCTTGACGAGGAGATCAGAAGGTATCTGCCGAACTGGAAATACAGGACCTCGAGGTACTTGCTGCGGCTGCCTTTCGAGTAGGCTTCGAGCAGCTTGTCCGTGGGGACGCCCGGGATCTCTTCGTCTCCCAGCGACAGGCTCACGCGGCCGAATATCGTCTGATAATCTTCCACATGGCGCTGCAGCAGCTCGTCCGCCGTATATGCGGTCGTGGCCTCTGCGAGCTGCAGAGCCTGCGGCATCGGATCGAAGTCGCGCAGTTTCTTTTGCGGATCGTCTTCCAGGAAGACTTCCGGGCGCAGTTCATAGTTCGTCGCCCCGCAGAAGATGATGTCCGTGTCTGTCGCGCCGTTGACGCAGAGAACATTATCCCCGTTGCTGACCGTTCCGTCTGAGCGGACCGTGGCGACCGCCGCGAAGCGGTATCCGATCGCATGCATCTTGCCGCTCATGAAGATCCTCGGCGCGTCGACTGTGACGACGCCGTCCTTTTTCCGCTCCGGTTCTTCAGTAAGATGTGCGATCTTGAGTTCCACGGAGAACGAGACCGGCTCCGCGGAACGCACGCGGATCACGAGCGCCCTGTCGGGATAGGAAGCGAAATACTGCTTCTCCAGCCAGACGCCGTCGTTCTCATACCGGACGGTAGCGAGCGAACGGGAAAGGTCCAGCGTCCTTCTGTATCCCGTAACGTTTCCGCCGGGGAAATTCAGGTACAGGTCCGCGAAGCTGTTCAGACCGCCGAGGTGAGAGGGATTGACAGCTGCGTTTTCAGTGATCTGGATCCGGTCGCGTTCGACACCGCCGAAAAGGTTGGCGCCGTACCATCCGCATCCGATGGGTGTGGAATATTTTTCCCAGCCTTCGTCACTGTCCGGCGCGGGGCTGTCATAGCGAAGCATCAATTCCATGGCTGTTCTCCTTCTTTCTGTATCTGCCGGGCCGCATGGCCGGCAGAAAAATGTCTGGCTGACATGAAAATTGTAGCATGTTTTGGATGGGATGGCAAGCGGACCTCGGCAAAAAAGTAGTGACAAAAATGTATGTTTGTGATATATTGTAAGTGTATAATACATTTAACTCTATATGCCCGTTGCAGGGCCCTTAAGCGGGCGGAAAACGGGCTGAAGGGAGAAGACATGACTTACTATCTTGCGATCGATATAGGCGCTTCCAGCGGCAGGCACATGATCGCCTGGCTGGATGACGGGAAGATCCGCATGGAAGAGATATACCGGTTCCCGAACGGACTTGTTCGGAAGGAAGACGGTACGATGTGCTGGGACGTCCCGACGCTGTTCGGGCATGTCGTCGAGGGCATCAAGAAAGCGGGAGAGATGGGCAAGCGCCCGTCATACCTCGGGATCGACACCTGGGGCGTGGATTTCGTCCTTCTGGACAAAAACGACCGGGTCATCGGGGACACGGTCGGCTACAGAGATCAGCGGACGGCCGGCATGGACGAGATCCTGTACAGGGACATATCCGAAAAGGAACTGTACATGCGGACCGGCATCCAGAAACAGATCATCAACACGATATACCAGCTGGTCTCCATCCGGGAAAACCATCCGGAGCAGCTGGAGCAGGCGGCGTCGCTGCTCATGATCCCGGATTATCTGAACTTCCTTCTCACGGGGATCAAGGAGCAGGAATATACGGACGCCACGACGGGGCAGCTGATCGACATCAGGACGGGCGACTGGGACAGAGACCTTCTTCGGAAGATCGGGATCCCGGAAAGGCTGTTCGGCCCGCTGGCCATGCCGGGGACGAAGGTCGGCCCGCTGACAGAAGAGATCAGCGCAAAAGTAGGATACAACCTGACCGTTATGCATCCGGCCGAGCACGACACGGGCTCCGCCGTTCTGGCCGTGCCCACGTCCAGAGACGACGTGGCATACCTGAGTTCGGGGACGTGGTCCCTCCTCGGGATAGAGAGTCTGCAGCCGATCTGCTCGGAAGCCTCTCACGATGCGAACGTCACCAACGAGGGCGGGTACGGGATGCGGTACAGGTGCCTGAAGAACATCATGGGGCTGTGGATCATCCAGTCCATCAAGAAAGAGTGCGGGGGGCGGTACTCGTTCGACGATCTCTGCCGCATGGCGGAGGAAAACGCGGACATCCCGCTGCGGATCGACGTGAACGACGCGCGCTTCCTGATGCCGGACTCTATGCTGGACGCGATCCGCGAAAGTCTCGGCAGAAAGGACCTTGACGTCGGGCAGTGCGTCGCTGTGGTGTATCAGAGCCTGGCCGAGTGCTATGACGCGACCCTGAAGGAGATCGAGGCCCTGACGGGGAAGCCGATCGCCGCGCTGCATATCATCGGCGGGGGAAGCAAGGACGGGTACCTGAACAGGCTGACCGCGGAAAAGACTGGAAAGCCGGTATACGCAGGACCTACGGAAGCCACCGCGATAGGCAACATCCTGGCGCAGATGCTGGGGACAGGCGTTTTCAAGGATCTTGCGCAGGCACGCAAGGCGGTTTTCGATTCATTTGAAGTTAAAAGAGTTTAATATACGGGGGTCGTTATGAAAAATATGTATGAATACGCAAAACAGAAATACGCCGGGATCGGCATCGACACGGAAGAGGTCCTTGAAAAGCTGAAGGACATCACCGTATCCGTTCACTGCTGGCAGGGCGACGACGTCGGCGGGTTTGACCAGAAGATGGGTCTGTCCGGCGGCATCCAGGTGACGGGCAACTACCCGGGGAAGGCGCGCACGCCGCAGGAGCTGATGGACGACTTCGACAAAGCCCTGTCGCTTGACGGCGGCAGACACAAGCTGAATCTGCACGCCTGCTACGCGATCTTCAAAGAGGGCGAGTGGGCCGACCGGGACGCGCTGGAGCCCAGGCACTTCGAGCCCTGGGTGCGCTATGCCAAAGAAAGGAACATCGGCATCGACTTCAACCCGACGTTCTTCTCCCATCCCAAGGCTGCGCATTTCACCTTAACGAGCCCAGACGAGGAGATCCGGAAATTCTGGGTCAGGCACGGGATCGCCTGCCTGCGCATCTCGGAATATCTTGCGGAACAGACGGGATACCCCTGCGTGATGAACATCTGGATCCCGGACGGCATGAAAGACACGCCCGCGGACCGCACAGGCCCCCGCGCCCGTTATATGAAATCTCTTGACGAGATTCTCGCGGCAGGGTATGACAAATCCAAAGTGCTGATCACGCTGGAGTCCAAAGTCTTCGGGATCGGCCTTGAATCCTACACGGCCGGCTCCGCAGAATTCACGCTCGGCTACGTGCTGAGCCGCGGCATCGTCCCGCTGATGGACAACGGGCACTACCATCCGACAGAAACCGTCTCGGACAAGATCTCCTCGATCCTTCTGCTTTCGGACAAACTCGCGCTCCATATCACGCGGCCCGTCCGCTGGGACAGCGACCACGTGGTCCGCTATGACGACGAGACGAAGGAGATCGCCAAGGAGATCGTGGCCAGCGGCCGCATGGACGACGTGCTCATCGCGCTGGACTATTTTGACGGATCCATCAACCGGGTCGCGGCCTGGGTGCTCGGCATGCGCAACGTCCGCAAGGCGCTGCTATCCGCGCTCCTGACGCCCCACAAGGAACTTGCGAAACTGCAGAACGAAGGGAAATTCACGGACGTGCTGGTCCTTCAGGAAGAGTACAAGACGTACCCGATGGAGGCAGTCTGGGACGAATACTGCCGCCGCTGCGGCGTGCCGTGCGCAGAGGAGTGGTACGCGCAGGTGAAGGAATACGAGCAGAAAGTTCTGTCCAAGAGACAGTAAACTGGAGGGGACATGAAAGTTACAGAGGCATCATTCGTAAAATCATTCTGCAAGCTGGCCGACGACGGATTCAGGCTTGGCTTCCACGAGCGGAACGGCGGCAACCTGTCCTACCGGATCCGGGAGGAGGAGATCGCCGAGATCAGGGATCAGCTTTCTTTTGACAGACCTTTCACGGCCATCGGGACCGAGGTCCCGACGCTAGCCGATACCTATTTCATGGTGACGGGAACGGGACAGTATTTCCAGAACGTTCTGGAAAAACCCGCCGAGACCTGCGGCATCATCCAGATCGACGGGACCGGAACGCAGTACAGGACCGTCTGGGGATTTTCTACAGGCGGAAGACCGACGAGCGAACTGCCCTCCCATCTGATGAATCACGCCGTGAAGATGGCCGCCACGGGCGGCAAGCACCGGGTGATCTATCACTGCCACCCGGCCAACATCATCGCCATGACGTTCGTCCTCCCGATGGACGACGCCGTTTTCACGAAAGAACTCTGGGAGTCCATGACGGAATGCCCCGTCGTGTTCCCGCAGGGCGTGGGCGTCATCCCGTGGATGGTCCCGGGCGGAAAGGACATCGCGGTTGCGACGTCCGAGAAGATGAAGAAATATGACGTCGCCGTCTGGGCGCACCACGGCATCTTCTGTTCCGGCGACACGTTCGACGCCACGTTCGGCCTGGCCCACACGGTCGAGAAGAGCGCCGAGATCTACGTAAAAGTACGCTCTATGACAGACAAAAAGACGCAGACGATCACGCGGGACGATTTCATCGAACTGGCCAAGGCGTTCGGTTTCACTCTCTCGCAGGAGATCATGGCGGCTATGAAAGAATAATATCCGCACCTTGACGAATAGAAGCAGGGGAACCTGCGGAAAGGAAGGCGGCTCCGTCGCTCGGAGCCGCTTTAAATCTATCATATGGCTAACAGAAAGAAACCGAAAGTATACCAGGTCGCGACCGCTCACCTCGATACGGTCTGGAACTGGACCCTGGAGCAGACGATCAAGGAGTATCTGCCTTCGACGTGTCTTGAAAACTTCAGGCTGTTTGAGAACTATCCGCATTACGCGTTCAATTTCGAGGGCGCCTACAGGTACGCGCTGATCAAGGAGTATTACCCCGAGTATTTCAGCAAGCTCAAGGAATACGTTGCGGCCGGGAGATGGCACGTGACAGGATCTTCCTGGGAGAACGGGGACGTCGTGACGCCGGAACCGGAGACACTGATGCGCAACATCCTTTACGGGAACAGGTTCTTCGATCAGGAGTTCGGCAGGATCAGCAACGACATCTTTCTGCCGGACTGCTTCGGATTCCCGTGGACGCTTCCGACCCTGATGAAGCATATGGGCCTTGTGGCCTTCTCCTCTCAGAAACTGACCTGGAACAACGGATATCCGCCCCCGTTCCATGTGGGACGCTGGGAAGGGATAGACGGGAGCGAGGTCATCGCCTCGATCGACCCGGGTCCGTACGGGGACAGCCTCAAAGAGAACCCGGCAGAAAACAAAGACCTTCACGATATGGTGGAGGCCCTCCCGCTCGAGCGTGACATGCGGTATTACGGGACGGGCGACATAGGCGGCGCGCCGACAGACGCGTCCGCCAGGTTCGTCAACGAGGGGGTCCTGACGGAAGACGGAATGAACGAAGTCGTTTCCGCCTACGCCGGTCAGCTGGCGGACGAACTGACGCCCGATGAGGCGGCAAAACTTCCTTCCGTCAACGAGGAGCTGCTGATGGTGGTTCACGGCGTCGGCAGCTACACATCCGTTGGGCCTACCAAACGCTTCCACCGGTCCAACGAGCTGAAAGCAGACGCCGCGGAGCGGTTCAGCGTTTTAGGATCCTGGATCGGCGTGATCGATTATCCCGCCGAAGACATCCGCCGGGCCTGGGTCGACTTTATCAGGCACGAGTTCCATGACGACCTGACCGGCACCAGCTGCCAGCGCGCGTACAGGGAGACCTTCCACGACGACATCGTCGTGAACAACCGCCTGGACGGGATGATCTCGAACGCGCTCACCGCCGTGGCGGAGCAGGTGGATACCGCCGGGGCAGGCGGCGGCTGCGCCGTCGTTTTCAATCCCGCCGGATTCGACCGCACGGACACGGTCAGCGCAAGGATATGCTGGCCGGAAGGGAAGATCCCCGAACGGATCACGGCCTGCGGGGCAGACGGTGACGAGCAGCCCGTGCAGGTGCTCTCGACGGACAGAAGGGACGGAAAGCTTTATGCCGATATCCTCTTCCGGGCGGCAGTGCCGGGGAACGGATATGCGGTATATACATTCAGAGCGGGGACGGCAGACGCCGCCGGCATGACAGTTTCGGAACGTGTCCTTGACAACGGGATCCTGCGCGTCAGCCTGGACGAAAACGGAGACGTCGCCTCGATCTTTGACAAGAAAAACGGGATTGAACTTCTGAAGGAGCCGATGCGCTTTCAGATCCTGAAGAACGGCTTCCGCGGGTACGGCGCATGGGAGATCGGATATGACGATATCTGCGCGGAGCCCAAAGCGGTCGTATCAGGTCCCGCCGAATTCGAAGTCCTTCAGCAAGGTCCCTGCCGGATCGCCGTTCGCGTGACGAGGTGCTGCGGCACCAGCAAATACTTTATGACCGTGTCGCTGGACGCGGGAGACGATTATGTTAGGATCGGGTGCAGGGTGTTCTGGAACGAGAAGAGTTCGCTGTTGAAAATGGCCTTCCCGCTTTCTCTTTCGTCCGAAACGGCCGTTTACGACGCGGGACTCGGATACGTGGAGCGCGAGGACAGGGCGCCTGAAAAATACGAGGTCCCCGTTCACAAATGGGCTTCCATGTTCGACAGGGACAAAAAATACAACGTGCAGATCCTCAACGACTGTAAATACGGGATGGACAAGTGCGGAAGCACTTTGCGCCTGACCTGCATCCATACGCCGGCCAACCAGTTCCTGCCGCAGACAAGACAGGATCTGCAGGACCAGGGCGAAAACGTGTTCTCCGTCGCCGTCCGCGGCGCCGCGGGAGACTATAACGAAAGCCTTGCCGACCAGGCGGGCGTGCGGTTCAACCAGCCGCTGATGGCCGTAGAAACAAACGCTCATCCCGGCGTGCTGCCGGCCAGCTTCTCGCTTCTGCGGGTGAACGATCCGGGCATTGCCGTGAAGGCGATTAAAAAAGCGGAAGATACAAACGAAGTTATCGTCCGGGTGTGCGAATCCTTCGGACGCGATCATGAAGATGTTGTCATCACGGCGGCGCAGGGAATCCTGTGCGCCAAAGAGACGGACGGGTACGAAAGAAAGATCGGCCCGGCGGAACTGCGGAACGGTGAACTTCATTTCTCCATCAAAAAGTTTGCGCCGAAGACCTTCGCGCTAACGCTGAAAAAACCTGCGCAAAAAGCTTCCCGCAAAGTTTATGAACAGCTCCCGCTGCCTGCGGGCGAAAAATTCACGTCCTGCCGCGAAGAGGCGGGACAGTACGGACTGGGTCCGGAGAACACGACGGTGCCGAGAAATCTCATCTGCGCGCACCGGGTCTGCGCCGGGATCCCGTTCGGGATCACGGAAAAGGACGGGGAGCTGACGTTTTTGCGGGCAGCCGGCCAGGAACTCAAGCTTCCGGAAGGCGCTAAAAAGGTGTTCCTCCTGGCGGCCAGAGACGACGAAGACGGCACCTGCAGCCTCGGATTCCTTCCCGGGACAGGCACTGTGACGTTCGGGGTGCAGGCGTATGACGACGATATCGGAGGCTGGGACCAGTACGGATCCGGCCACCTCGGCTGGATCAGGGAAGACAGGGTCGCTATGTCCTTCTCCCACACGCACGACAAGACCGGCGACCGCGTATACGGACGGTTCGCCTTCTACCAGTATGAGGTCGTCGTGCCGGCTGGCGCCGGGAAGATTGTCCTGCCCGAAGACGAGCACCTGATGATCGCCGCGATCAGTAGCACAAAGCAGCAAGGGTACGCAAGACTTGCGACCGATATCGCGCTGCACAAGAAAAAGTATGCGGAATATACCGTCCGCGCGGACGGCGCGCGGGGGACAGGCACATACCACGAGGGCGGGCCCGTATGTCTTGCGTATGACGGCGAGGCGGACGGCCGGACGGTCTGGACCGGGGCGGACGGAAGCCGGTACGAAGGCGCCTCAATCATGTTCCTGATGCCTGCCTTCGATATATCATTCAGCGTGAAGAACACGCCCTATGCCAGAAATCTTTCGCGCGGCTGCGCTGTCATGGCGAAGAACAGCCAGGAGGGATTCGAAGCGCAGCGTGTCACGGACGGAAGAAATGATACCTGCTGGAAAGCCTCTGCCGGCGGCAGCGGCTACCTGATTCTGGATCTGGGCAGACGGCTCAGGTTCAGCCACGTGGTGATCCGCCACGCGGAATGTCTGTGCCGCGACAGCATCAGGAATACGGACACGTACCGCATCCAGTGCCTGCAGAACGGGCAGTGGGCGGATATAGCAGGACGGAGGAACAACAAGCTGCCCGTCACGACAGACACCTTTGCCGAGCAGCTGGCCAGGTTTTTAAGGATCCTCATCGACGTCCCGACCGGAAGCAGCAGCGACAGCGTGGCGATGATCGTCGCGGTCGACGTTTATTCGGACAGGGCAGAGGATTGCGGGGAGCCGGACGAGCCCGTATCCGCGTACGACATCACGGATACCTGTTCGGGAGAGGACATCCTGTTCCAGCAAAAGGTGAGTCCGGGAGAAAAGTTCAGCTTCGCGTCGCCCGTCATCGTCCGGCACTGGTCTCTTCAGGGGGCAGACGAAGCCGCGCTAACGCTCAAGGACAGCGGCGGACGGACGTTTAAGGACGCAGGTCGGGACGTTCTGGGCCGCGGCATGGTCGACAGGGTCATCCCAGAGTTTTCCGCCATTGCCGGGGAGATCGCGTTCAAAGGGAAAGAGCCTTCGGAGCTGATTGTAACGGGCAACAGCATGGCGGTGAAAACGCTGTTCAGCTATCAGGCCGATCAGTATGTAGGGACAAGGCATCCGAATCCCGTCAGGAAGGAAGACGGATGCGTCGTCCTGGCGGCTGCCGGCGGCGGGAGGTCGCACGACTTGTACGGGAACAGAGTCCCCTTCCAGGCGGGATATATGACGCTTTGCATCAAACTGCGCATACCCGAAAAGGAACTGGCACAGGCGTCGGACGACACGCCGATCTTTCGGTTCGATCCCGTGTTCGGAAAGGAATACAAGGACGCAAAGGTGTTCACGGTCGCAGACTACAAGAAAGCGACCAGGGACACGGAAGGGTTCCGCCTTCTGAAAGAAACGGTTTATTCCGAGCAGGAGGGACAGCGCGGAGAGATGCGGATCGCCAACGAACGCACGCTGACGCTGGAAGTGAAAAGTCTTGCCGGTTACGCGGGAAAGCACGAGTAAACCTTTCCTCGGGCAAGCTCTTTACGGAGGACATAACATGACGCAAGTATACTATATGGACGGCTATCACGGCGGGATCCGGGGGCACATGCCTCTCGGAAGCTGGCGGGACATACTCGATCAGATGAAATTGCATCCGGAGTGGCGTCTCAGCATCGACGTGGAGCCGGTGTCGTGGGACTATCTGAGATCCCGCGATCCCCGGGCGTATGCAGAATTTGCCGAGATGACAAAAGACGGGTCTGATGACGCGAGGGTGGAGATCGTCTCGGGCAGTTACGCGCAACCCTACGGCTGGATCACGGACGGCGAGAGCAACATCCGGCATCTGACGATGGGACTTGCCGTTATCAAACGTCACTTCCCGTGGGTAATGGTGGACACCTACGCCGTACAGGAACCGTGCTGGACGAGCGCCCTTCCGCAGATCCTTTGTCAGCTGGGTTTTCAGCGGGCGTCTTTGAAAAACGCATCGACGGCCTGGGGAGGATATACTGAAGGCATCAACGCCGAGACCGTCGACTGGACGGGACCGGACGGCACATCGATCCCCACCGCGCCGCGGTACGCCTGCGAGGAACTGGTGAAGGTTTACGAAACGGAAGCGTGCGAAGCCGGTGAGGAGTATGCCGATAAATGCGCGCGCGAGGGCATCCCGCATCCGACGGGGATGTACTACCAGGATCTCGGCTGGGGAGCAAGACCCGGCAGGAGCGGAAAAGACGGCGTCACGCCGCCCCGCATTGCTTATTCGATCTGGCGGGAATACTTTGATCGGATCGCCACGAGTCCCCGTCCTGTCTGGCAGCCCGGTCAGGAGATCTTTCGGGGCGCGCTGCCCTGGGGAGACCAGACCCTTGTGCGCATGGCGCGGCAGGTGCGGCGGTGCGAAGCCGAAACGCTGGATACCGAACGGCTGTGCGCAGTATCCGCAGTGCTCGGCAAAAAGGACGTTCCGGACCGGATGGAAGAAATCTGGGGGCATCTTTTGATGACACAGCACCACGACGGATGGATCTGCGCCAGGGCAGGGTCTGGAGAGGACAACTGGGCCTGGAAAACGTCCGCACAGGTATATGCCGCCGAATTCCTCATGGACAAGGCGCGCCGGGACGCGTTTGACGCGCTGACGCCCGCCCCGTCCGCTGCGGACGCCGGCAGGGAAACGATGCTTCTGTTCAACCCGCTGGCGTACAAAGAGGAACGGATCGTGCGGATCCCCATGACCGCCCCGATCGGGACGCGCGGGTTCGAAGTCTATGACGGAACGAATAAACTCACGGCTCAGGCCGTCTGCCATCGAAGGCACCGGGACGGATCATGGAACGCGGGGGAACTGCTTGTCCGCGTCCCGTTCTCAGGAATGGGCGTAAAGGCCGTTGCCGTCGTTCCCGTTTCAGAGGAGGAGCAGGCGGCTCCGATCAGGGCAGAGATCACGGACGATACCGCAGTCCTTGAAAACGACCGCGTCAGGGTCGTGTTCGACCTGAAGCGCGGCGGCGTTATAAAGTCGTACTTTTCCAAAGACCGGGGGACCGAGGCGGTGGCACCCGGCAAGGATTTCAACGAATACAGAGGATATTTTATCGGGGAGGACCGCTTCTGCTCGAATACCGAGTATCCGGCAAAGGCGGACATCAAATGGAACGGGCCGCTGGAAGCGGTCATGACCCTGCGCGGACGTGTGGGATGCGCCCGTTACGAGCAGCGGCTGACGCTTCAGGCCGGGTCCTCAAGTCTTGATATCTTTGTCCGCTTCGATTTCGGAGAAGGATGTCTTATCGGCGAGCCGTATCAGATGAAGGAGGAAAACGAGCAGTCGCAGGTGCACGATCCGCACCGCACATACCACGACGGACGCTACCGCCTGAACGCCTGTTTTCCCACGTCCTTCAGGCAGGCTCACATCGACAAGGACTGCGCCTATGACGTGTGCCGCAGCAAGCTTAGCGACACGCATTTCAAGTCATGGAACGACATCAAGCACAACATCCTTGTGCACTGGACGGACGTATCGGACGACGAAGAGGGCCTTTGCGTCTTCGCCGACCACACGACGGCATACGTCCACGGCGGGGAATACCCCTTCGGCCTGGCTCTCGCCTGGGGATACGACGGAGGTTTCTGGTGGGGACGGTGCACCCTGCGGGGCGCGCACGAATTGCGCTACAGGATCATGCCGCATGCGGGCGACTGGCGGCGCGCAGGACTGTGGCATGCGTGTGAGCGGTTCCTGCACAAGCCCTACGTGGCGAGAAGCACCGGACCGGACGTGCAGTCAGGCTCTGTCGTACAGATCCTGACGCCCGGTCTCGAGGTCGGGGCGCTTTACAGGCAGGACGGGCAGACCTATCTGCGCCTGTTCAACGCAAGCGGCGAAACGAAAGGCGTGTTCACGGTCGACGCGCGCCTGTTTTCGGGCATCGTCGAGACAGCGCCGGACGGAAGACCCACGGGCGGGGAAGTCCGGTGTCGCCGCGACAAGGACAGGCTGGTTGTCGAAGCCGATTTCCCGCCGTTCTCCATTCGCACCTACAGGCTGGAAGAGGCATAACGGAACGGCCGCGAAAAAAACATAAAAAAGCGGAGCGCAGCCCCTTCGGGCTGCGCTCCTGCTGTATGACAGGGGTCAGTATTTGTATTTGCTTCCGCCCACGAATTCGCGCAGTACGGAGTCCAGGGGAACGTATTTGGTCGTCAGGCGCGGAATCGTCTGTACCAGTTTGATCAGATCCTGCAGATCGTGCGTCTGAATGAAATCGTCCGTCAGATCCTCGCCGAAGGACGGCAGGCTCATCAGATGCTGCGCCAGGATGCAGGGCTCGTAGTCATGGAAGGTGTCGATGTGGATGGACGCGTTCGTCCGGTAGGGGATGATGTATTTTTCCTCTCCCTCGTTGACCTCTTCTGCTTTTTCGACCGTCTGGCGGAGCGTGCGGCCTCTGCCGTTGTAGTCGCGGAGCATGCGCCTTGCGATCCGTAGCGTCTGCGGATGGATGACCTTTTCCTCTTTGGTCAGGACACGGGTGCGCGGCGCGGCATAGATGCCGACGGCGGCGCCCTCCAGCTTTGAAAAGATGAGCGGGTTGAGCATATGGATGCCCTCGGCGATGATGACGGCGTCCTTCGAACCCTGTTCGGTGTAGATGGGACCGTAGTCGCTGGTGGTAAAGTCGAACGTCGGCATCTCGACACTTTCGCCTTCGCTCAGCCGCTTCAAACTGTCGATCAGTCTGTCGATATCCACGCAAAGGGGAGACTCCCAGTCTAAAAGATCCTTCGGACGTTTGCGCGCCGGGAGGAAGAAGTTATCCATGCTGATCATGATGACGGGGACGCCGAGATTCAGCAGATAGTCCCTGATGCGCATGGCGGTCGTCGTTTTGCCGCTGCCGGAGGGACCTGTCAGGCAGACGATGCGGGTGCCTTTGTCCCGCGCGGTTATGATCTTGGCCGACGTGGTGCTGATCTTGTCGTGGAAGAGTTCCTCGCAGCGCAGCACGAACGCGTTTTCATCCCGCATGTTCTGGATGATGTAGTCTGTGTCGATGATCCTCATGATGATCTCCTTCTGAAATATTTACGAGAGGGAACGGCCGCTTACCTGTCCGGCAGGATCGGCGTCAGCGTGCCGTCTGTTTTATGGATGTGACCGGCCGGAACGAATCCGCGCACCGAAGAGAGCGGATAGACGCGGCAGTCTCTGCCAAGGATCGTGCCGGGGTTCAGGACGCTGCCGCACCCGACTTCCGCGTGGTCGCCGATGACGGCACCCATTTTGCGCAGCCCGGGAACGACTGTTTCCTGACCGATATGGATCGATATGTTCTTCTTGTCGCTTCTGAAATTGGACGTGACGGCTCCCGCGCCCATGTGCGCGCCGATGCCGAGGATGGAGTCGCCCACATAGTTGAAATGGGGGACCTGAGATTTGTCCAGGATGATGCTGTTCTTGCATTCGCAGGAGTTGCCTACGACGGCGTGGGCGCAGATCAGCACAGAGCCGCGGATATAGGCGCAGTGCCTCACTTCCGAAAAAGGCCCGATGATGCAGGGGCCCGCTACGGAGGCGGACGGCGCTACGACGGCGGTCTTAGCCACCCAGATGCCGTCTCCGGCCTTTTCATATTCTGTCGCGGGAAGCGATTCCCCGAGGGAGATGATATAGTCTTTGATCCCGGCAAGCGCCTCCCAGGGGTATGCGAACGACAGAAGGTACGTTTCTGCCAGCGTGCCGGCGGGACTGACCAGGTTCTCGGTCCTGACTGTTTCTGGAATCATATGCTGTATCCTTTTTTGATGATGAGATCGATGACGGAATCGACGTACTCGGTGCATTTCTGGACGTCGGTCCCTTCGCACATGACGCGAACGACAGGTTCGGTGCCGCTCTCGCGGAGCAGGATCCGTCCGTCTGCGCCGAGCTCTTCCGAAATGGAGGCGATGCTTGCCTTGATGTCCGGATCGGCAGCCACCTCGGGCTTGCTGCGCACCTTGATGCTGCGCAGGACCTGCGGGAAGATCTGGACGGGCGCTGCCAGCGCGCTCAGCGGCATCTTGCGGTCCAGTACCTCTTCTGTGAGCATGATCGCCGTGAGGATCCCGTCTCCCGTTGTCGCGTACTTCTGGATGATGATGTGCCCGGACTGTTCGCCGCCGAGACTGTATCCCTTCTCGCGCATGACTTCCCAGATATACCGGTCGCCGACCTTGGCCTGCACCGATTTGATGCCTGCCTTGTCCAGCGCCTTGAAAAGCCCCGCGTTGGACATGAACGTTGGGACGACCGTGTTCCCGGACAGATTGTTGAGTCTTTTCAGCCTGTTGCCCAGGATGTAAAGGATGTGGTCGCCGTTTACCTCGTTTCCTTTTTCATCGACGGCGATGCACCTGTCCGCGTCTCCGTCGAAGGCAAAGCCGAGATCCAGGTTGTTGTCCCGGACGAACTTCTTCAGCGTTTCGATATGGGTTGAGCCGATGTCCCGGTTGATGTTCTGGCCGTCCGGCTGGGCCCCGATGACGTACGTCTTCGCGCCGAGCGCTTCGAATACGGAGGGCGCGATCATCCACGAGGCGCCGTTCGCGCAGTCAAGACCGATCTTGAGTTCCCGGTAGGAGTGAGCCGCCAGGGAGATCAGGTAGCCGATATACCTGTTTCTTCCCGCCACGTGGTCGATGATGGCGCCGATCTTTTCCCGTGTCGCCAGGGGAAGATCCGGGTCGCTGATGCCCAGTTCGTCAAGATTCCCGTCGAGGTAGGCCTCAATCAGAAGGAGCGTCTCGTCGTCCATTTTCTCGCCGTACTGGTTCACGAGTTTGATGCCGTTGTCGAAATACGGGTTGTGGGATGCAGAGATCATGATGCCGCAGTCGAAATTGTCGTGGCGGGTGACGTAGGACACGCTCGGCGTCGTCGTGACGTGGAGCATGTACACGTCGGCGCCGGAAGCCGTCACGCCCGACGCGATCGCGTACTCGAGCGTATAGCTGGAGCGCCTGGTATCCTTCCCGATCACGATGCCGGGACGGTAGTTCCTGTCGACGACGGATCCTGCCGTGGCCTTGTTCGCCAGGGGGCTTGTATAATACCAGCCGAGAAAACGGCCGACTTTGAATGCCTGCTCGGAAGTCAGCACGGCGCCCGCCTCTCCGCGGAAGCCGTCCGTGCCGAAATAATGAAGGGATCTTCCCGCGCGACCGTCTGCAGTGCTTTTCTCTTCTTTTCCGCCCGGAAGGGGCAGGTCGTCGCGAAGCAGATCATCCGTGCTGACGCTGAAAAGGCGGCAGATCTCCAGCACATTCTCGATGCGCGGAGACGCCTGGTTCATTTCCCACTTGGAGACGGACTGTCTTGAAACGTTCAGAATATCCGCGAGTTCTTCCTGCGACATGCTCTGCTTGCCGCAATTATATGATCTCAGTCTGGCGATCTTTTCACCGATTGTCATGGATCAGTTTCCTCCTGCGAACTATTATTTACAAAAATAACCAATTACTATTATAGAAGTAAAATGAGCAGGAAACAAGCAAGAAATCGTGGAACAGGGAAACTATAATAGTTTACATAGATTAATAAAAGCTCGCGGTCCACCTCAAATTATACATATAACCGCAAAAATGTCAAGTTCTGGTTGCGGGCTGCGCCGGAAGCAGAAAGGTCTGTATCGCGGTGTAAACAAATATTTACATGCGAACAGCCCGGCACGAAGCTGCCGGGCTGTTTTGTCTGTCAAAAAATAATCTTTGCAAATAATTCTGTGCCTGTTCCTTTTCTCAAAGGGCCTCTGTGCGCAGAACGAGCGTGCCGCCCTGCATCATGCGGGAAGCGGTGAAGGAAAAGTCCGCCAGCGGCTCACCGTCAAGCTCTGCCGCAATCACGCAACCGCCCTCGCCCTCCTTGACGATCGTGAAATCCTTTCCCTTCGGCAGGTGAAGCACGGCTTTTTTGTACCGGGGCGAACCGATCAGCATCCTGTTCTGGCCCGCCACGGGGAAAATGCCCAGGACGTTCCAGACGTAAAGGGAGGACAGCGCGCCGGAATCGTTGTTGCCGGGGATTCCGCCGCGGCCCGTCGTAAAGATGAATTCGTGCATGGCGTCCATGATGGCGGCGATCCTGTCCATGCGGCCCGCCGCGTGGTACGCGAACGGCGCCTCCATGTCGGATTCGTTGTTGAAGCCTTCGAATCTCCCGCTCATATCCATCGGGTCCTTGAAGCCGAAGAATCGGTCCAGAAGGTCGATGTAGGCGTCGCGGCCGACTATGTCCATCCGCTTCTTCATATGACGCAAAAGACGGAAGGAATAGTTCCAGTGGTTGCCCTCGTAATACCAGTGATCGTCCTTGCGAAGAAGTCCCGTCGCCGGATCGAAGGCCTCGGACCATCTTTCGGAGACCTTGCGCAGTTTCTGCGCGTCATCGCCCAGCCCCAGCGCGTCCGCCATATCCGCGACGTCGCCGCACGCCTCCGTGATATCCAGCCAGTGGGTCAGCATGATCGGCAGTTTTCCCGCTATGATGTCCGCATATTCGGGCCTTTGCATGTCCCGCCTGATCGATTCCATCAAAGACTTGTAGTCCGCTTTTATCCCACGCCAGAAAGCGTCGCAGATGCTGTATTCCGCCAGCATGGACGCCTGGCTCCAGTGCCAGTTCGTTTTCCCGCCCACCATCACGGCGTGAGGGAAGGCGCCCGTGTGCTTTTCATACAGGCGGAAGGATTCGATTATTTTCTCGCCGGTCTCCGGGTAAAGCGTGAAGATCAGCGGAAGCTGCGTTTTGTAAATGTCCCACATGGTGGCGAAATCTACCATATAGGTGTCTTCCGGCCAAATGGGGCTGTCTTTCGGCCTGTCCGACGGCTTGACCAGGGACTGGTACAGGTTCGAATAGAATTTCTCCTGCTCTGAAGGATCGTCGCAGTCGATCTCGATTTTGCCGAGCATGTCCTCCCAGATCCTGTCTGCCGCCTTACGGACGGCGTCGAACCCGCCCTCGTCTGCAGATATATCTTCTTCAGCTCTGTCAGCGCTGACGAGAGAGTCGGAAAAGCGGGACAGGACCGTCGTGCCGGACGCTTCCAGCTCGGCGCCGTAGAAGTCATGGGGGTCGACAGTTTCGAAGGAAACTTCGTTATCGCTAAGGCGGTCTTCGCCGTGGAGGAGGCATTTAACGGATGCGCCATCGAAATGCAGGCGGAAATAGTGTACCCGCTCGTCGAGGTTCAGCTCGGCTGACACGTCAGAATCGCCAAGGATTTTGATCTTTCCGCCCAGACTCTTGCCGACTTCGCCCGTCAGGATGCGGTTCAGCCCGTCGTTTGTCAGGTCCAGACGGATCTTTCCGCCTTTTTGGGGGAAAGTGAAGCGATGATAAACTGAGCGTGAGCTGACGGTCGCTTCGGAAAGAATGGAATCTTTTCCGGCACGGCTGCGGACCGAATAGTAGCCGGGACATCCTTTTTCCTCGAGTATGTCCTCACCGCTC
This sequence comes from Clostridia bacterium, assembly GCA_017451045.1. Taxonomy (GTDB): domain Bacteria; phylum Bacillota; class Clostridia; order Oscillospirales; family CAG-272; genus UBA1770. The sequence goes on along the minus strand of JAFSSK010000098.1, from coordinate 43,968 downwards.
TGTTCCGGTCTGTCTCCGGTGTAGGGAATGATCAGGGCAAAATTGTAATATAGCCCGATCGCGCCCGTTCCGCTCTGATGGAAATGGGAAAGGCCCTTGAACCGCGCTCCTTCTGGGAAGTGGCGCATGTCCCAAGGGCAGCTGTTCGTCCAGTTGCATCCGTAACCGGTGGGGTAGGCGGACGTATAGGTGCAGCAGGAGTATTTTCCGAACGGCAGTGTCGCGCCGGGGTGCGTGTTGCCGGTGATCCCTTTGATAAAGAACCAGGACGCCGCCAGCCGCTCGGCTGTCGGAAGATCTATGGTCGAAGATCCTAAGAAAACGTCTGTCCGCTCACAAAATGTTTTTTTCATTCCGATTTCCGCCTGTGTTTTTATTTGCTCGATTCTATTTTGTCTACTTTAGTTTTCAGTTCCTTGAGTTCAGAACGCATGCGGGACAGTTCCTGCCCGACAGGGTCGCCGACGTGGACCTGATCCAGGTCGTCCATCCGTTCGCCGTTCTTGCGCACCACCTTAGCGGGGATGCCGACGGCTGTCGAGTTTTCCGGTATGTCGTTCAGCACGACGGCGCCTGCAGCGATCTTCGAGAAGTCACCGATCCGGACGGGCCCCAGGATCTTCGCGCCCGCGCCGACCATAACGTGGTTTCCGAGCGTCGGGTGACGCTTGCCGGTGTCTTTGCCGGTCCCGCCGAGGGTGACGCCCTGATACAGCGTGCAGTTGTCTCCCAGTTCCGCCGTTTCCCCGATCACGACGCCCGAGCCGTGGTCGATGACAAGGGATTTTCCGATCGTGGCGCCGGGATGGATCTCGATGCCTGTCACCGTCTTGGCCAGCTGGCTGATCATCCTTGCGGGCAGATAGTAGTCGCTGACGTACAGCTTGTGCGCCACGCGGTATGCCAGGATGGCATGGAGCCCCGAATACAGCAGCATGACCTCCAGATCGCTTCTGGCGGCCGGGTCGCGGTCGCGGATGGCCTTGACGTCCCGGCGGATCTCGGCTTCGATGTTCTTCCGGGTCCTTCCCAGAATGGTGCGGCCGAGCGTGACGGTGTTGGAGAGGACCGTCAGTTTTTCCTCGACGCTGTCCAGGAAGCGGTCCATGTCAAAATTGAAATTGATTTTTTTCATAGCAGCATGATTCCGGCCTTTTCGCACCTGTCGGCCGTCTCCTTATCCCAAATACTTGCCTGTACTTCTCCGATATGCGCGCATCCCATCATCAGCATGCACAGCCGGGACTGACCGATACCGCCGCCGATCGTCAGCGGAAGCTCGTTCTGCAGCAGCATCCTGTGGAAGGGAAGATCACGACGGTCGTCGCAGCCCGCCTCGCGCAGCTGCCTGTCGAGGGATTCGCTGTCTACCCGAATGCCCATGGACGAGATCTCGAAAGCTCTTCCCAGCACATCGTTCCAGAACAGGATGTCCCCGTTCAGCGACCAGTCGTCATAGTCCGGAGCCCGCCCGTCGTGCTTTATGCCGGATTTCAGTTTCCCGCCGATCTGCATGATGAACGCGGTCTTCGTCTCTTTCAGCAGAAGGTTCTCGCGTTCGTGGGGGGTGGCGTCCGGAAATCTGTCTTCCAGCTCCTGGGTCGTGATGAAGCAGACGTCCCGGGAAAGGACCGTCTCCAGCTGCGGGAAGGCGACTTTCAGGTATTCGTGCGTGGTGCAGATCGCGTCGACGATGGATCTGACCGTGCTCATAAGATACAATCTTGTCCGGGTCTCTTTCGTGATGATCTTTTCCCAGTCCCACTGGTCCACGTAGACGGAATGGATGTTGTCCAGATCCTCGTCTCTTCGGATGGCATTCATATCCGTATAGAGCCCCGTCCCTGTCTCGAACCCGTAGCGCTTGAGCGCAAGCCTTTTCCATTTGGCCAGCGACTGCACGACTTCCGCGTCCGAACCGACGGCGGGTATGTCGAAGGACACAGGCCGCTCAACGCCGTTGAGGTTGTCGTTCAGTCCGGAGGAGCCGCTCACGAACAGGGGAGCTGACACCCGCTTCAGATTGAGGTTCTGCGCCAGCTCGCGCTGGAAATTCTTTTTGACGAATTCGATGGCCAGCTGGGTCTGGTAGGCGTTGAGTTTCGGTTTATATCCTTTCGGTATGATCAGGTCATTCATAACTCAATAGATTTCCTTTCTGTAGGATGGGACATGAGGTGATTGTTTAATATTTGGCGTCGATGTCGACGGTCTCTCCCGCGATGACGCGTGCCGCGTCGGCGATGATCTTTTTGACGGTCGGGGTCAGGACGAAGAATTCGCCTTCGCCGTTGACGGACACGTAGCAGCGGCGTTCGCTGTACTGGTAGAACCGTACGACAAGCGTCCGGCTGTTGTCCTCGTCACAGAAGCTGTTGACGACCGAGGCGTTGTCCGAGAGCTTCACGGTCAGCACCAGCAGAAACTCGGAATCGTCCAGGGCGTTGATGGCTGCCTGTTCCTCTTCGGTGAGGTCCGGCTCCTCGAGCGTGTTCAGAAGGACTTCCTGGTAAAGGTACCGGAAGTTCTTGACCAGCGTAGAATCCTGGATAAGACCTGTCTGACCGTTGTATTCGTAAGCGACCTGGAGATTTTCGGAGGACAGCTGATAGGCGATCTCATACATCTTTCCGTCTCTGGTGTCATAACCGAACATGGATCCGTTAATGTCGAAAAACACCTGGACGTTCTCGGACAGATCCGCCGCGGTCATCGCGGTTTCGGTAACCTTCTTGCCGGTCCTTTGCAGGTAGTTTAGACATTCGTAACGGCTCCTCGCAAGGGAATTGATGTAAGCGGTCAGTTCGTTGTCTTTGAAGACGACGTGATCGTCGTTGTTGCTCTTGTATCCGGTCACCTCGTCGTCCGCGTTCATTCTGACGAGGATGGAATAGGCGTGCATCTCGTATGCGCCGCCGGTCTGGACCAGATAGTAGCAGTAGTAGGTAACCGTGTATGAACCGTCCGCTGACGTTTCGACGGACGCATAATCGGGCGCTTGGTAAACGTCTTCTGCAGCGGTGTACTGGAAGTGCATGCTCCAGCTGTTGTCCGGCGTGAAGTGGTACGTGCCTTCTGCGGTCCTGAGATCGAATTCGTCGACGAACGCGATGTTGGAGGAGTAGTATCCCTGATCCAGCCAGTCGGTGCTGTCGAACTCCAGGTAGCGCAGCTGCTCTTCCGTGATCGTCAGGATGCAGTTGGAAAAATAAGAGTAGCAGTAGTAGAATCCGCCCATGTTGGCGCTGAACATAAGATCGGTGTCAATGGGTGTGGTGTTGCCGAAGCTGTCTGTGTTGTTGTAGGTGTAGTGCATCCAGAATTTCGGCTTGTCCAGCTTGTACTGGATCAGGTCTGCCTCGTCCGGATCCACGACTACGACTTCCGTCGCTTTCATGACCTGCAGGGTGCCTAGCGCAAGAGCGGCCTTGTCGGCGCTGATGACGTAATCGCCGAACTTATAGGAGAAAGGCTTCGTGAACCTGAACGCCTCGTTGAGGACCATCGTCCGCTCGCGGGCCTCCATCGGGATATAAGAGAAGGAGACCTTGCAGTTCGCGATGATGTCTTCGTCGTTTCCCGTCTCGTCGCTGACGGAATAATCCATCTCGTAGATCTGGAAATCCGTCATGTCGTAGTAGTTGCTGGTGGACAGCGGATAGATGACGACGGGATCGAGGAAATAGTTCATGGGCTTCAGGAGATACTCGACCAGCGTGGCATTGAGGATGTAAACGGTGTCGCGTCCTTCCAGCTTTGCATAGTAACCCGCGCCCGTCGGGATCGGGTCGCCGATGAAGACGGTATGGGAGATCCCGGCCTCTCCGGACAGATATGTGCCCGTCCGGCTGTCCAGTTTCCGCTCCGTCACGATGACGTAGTTCTCCGAGTTGACGGCGGTTATGGAACCGTCCTCACTGTAAAGGACGTTGAATCCGTATTCCTCATAGCCGTGTTCCTGTACGACCGCGCGGTCAAGGCGGAGCCTGGAAAGGGTGTAGCCGCTGCCGACGCAGAGCCCTGCGTACTTCTCGGGGTCGAAAGCGATGTTCGTGTTCGTCTCATACCCTTCGAAATAGACCGCGTTGGAACTGCTGGGAAGCCGCACCGTGTACACGGCGAACGTTCCTTCGGTGTTGTGCACCTCGATCCGGTGGATATTGGTCTGCTCGATCTGCGCGAACATCATGATCCGCGTGGACTGACCGACCACTTCGCCCTCATCCGTGTCGACGACGGCGAACAGGTAGTTCTTTCCCGTGTCGGGATCGACGGCGACCTGGTTGCCGCTGGCGGTGATGTAGTAGGTGGTGGAAGCCTGTCCGGAGACGTGGTAAACGGTATTCTCATCCTCGTCCGGAACGTAAACGTGCTTTGCCAGTTTCTGCCCGTCAGCGGTGTAAAGGGCATATTCCCCCGCGTCGCTGCGGATATAGTACAGCGTCCCGTCCGAATCTTCGAACTTGTAGACGTTGACGACGTATTTAATGATCAGCGGGATGGCGACGGCCAGAACGATCACGATGCCCAGCACGGCGAAGATGGCGATCCGCTGCATGCGCGGCAGGCTCTTCCTGGCAGGTGTGCTGCCGGTCTGTCTGTCCGGCCTGCGCCAGTGTGCATAGAGCCGGATGTCCTCTTCCTGTGTGACAGGATCGCCGGAGCAGATCTTCTCGCCCCCCGATTCCGCCGTATACCAGCCCGTGAAGATCCAGCCCTTCCGCCTGGCGGCGGGAAGGGTGGGGAACGTTTTCCCCGTGACGGCTTCCATCGTCTGCCTGTCGGAAATGCCGGGGGCCGGTTCGAATATGACGTTGATGATGCTTCCTGCTGTACTCATGTATTGCGTCTCCTGATCATGACGACTACGCCTGCCACCAGAGCCAGCACAGCCGGTATGGCAGCCAGGAGAACGGTATCACGCACCATCTGCACGGTCGTGATGCTGTCGATCGTCTCATCGGCGAACGGCTTGAATTTCAGCCCGACTCCCACGTTCTCGCGCCCCATCGTGCGGAGAACGGACAGCATGACGTCCGTGTTGCCGAAAGTCGCGGACTGCAGAAAGTCCTCGGAGGCGAACTCCGTGGAGGAGATGACGCCGAAATAGTGATGGTTGGAAATGGTATTGCCGTATGAATCAAGCGTGGCGCTGTCCGCCTCATACGTTACGACCATGGTGGTGTAACGGCCTGTCGCGTCCACTTTCTGGCCTGCAGCGTCAGCGTAGGATCCTTCGCTGGTCTTGAAGATATCGAAGCGCCTGCGGGTCACGCCGTTTCCGTAATACTCATAGTAGGTAAAGGCGGGGGTCCCGCTGTCCTCGTCGGCTTCCACGTCCGTAAGGTTGTACATATCCGAAACGCCCAGGGCAGTCGAGTTCTTGAAGACGACGGACGGGAACATGGTCGTGCTTTCCGTCATGGAACGGAGCAGCGTAGAGGCAAGTCCTGTCGTGACCGGCTCGGCCAGGATGGACGTGCCGTTTGAAGTCAGCGAGTTCGTGGGGTCTTTCAGCAGGTAATTGTAGTTATCGCCGTCGACGTTAGCGCGGCAGACGGTGATGCCCCATTCCTCCATATATTCCTCAAGGTTCTTCAGCTCCGGCGTGTACGCATCGATGAACAAAAGAAAGCTGTTCGACTTGTCAAGAAATCTGTCGAGCTTGTCGATCTCGGATACGCCGTCCTCGACGCTGTCGTCGTCAAAGTAGCTGATGAAATCGGTCTTGGGGTTGAAGGTGAGGATCAGGCGGCAGTCGTCCGGGATCTCGTCCCGCAGCAGATCAAGATACATGATCTGGTATCCTGCGCTGTAGGTCAGGTTGTAAAGCAGTTCGTAATCGTATACGGTCTCGCCGTGATTGACGGTGAGCGCGCAGACGGGAGACTGAGCCCTGGTGACGGCAAGGATCGCGGTCGCCAGATACCGCTCCCCGTTGTAGGCCCACGGGGTGGTTGAAGACGAATTCTCGAACACGAAGAACGTGCGCTGTCCGTACAGTCTGTATTCTGTGCCGCTGGCCACGATGACGTCCGTGTCGTAGATGGTCGCGCCGGAAGTCGCCTTGAACCGCTGCACGGCAGACGGATTATTGTAGATGTTGACGCATTCTACCTCGATGATGTCCGGGAAGGCGTTGTGAAGCTCCTGGGCGGTCTGGTAGACGTAATTGGAGTATGCGTCCGCCATCAGGTTGTCCGCGTCTTTGCAGAAGATGATCTGCACGGTGGATTCCTGAAAAGCGGCGAGCTTTGCGTAACGGGACAGCTGCTCGTACTCCGGAGCCGGCGTCTCAGAGGTCTCGTTCAGGACCGCGATCCTGGCGTTTGCCCGCTTGATGATCCGGTTCATGCCCGAAATGTAGTTGTTCAGTGTGGAGATCTTAGTATTGAACTGCGAGACGGCGTCATTGTATTTCTTCATGTCGTCGGTCAGTTCGCTGACAGCAAGGCTGGCGCCGGATTTGTCGAAATAGGCGTCGTATGCCTGGCGGTATTCGGCAAGATACTGCGCGTAGTAGCTTGAAAGACTGTCGCTTTCAAAGAAATCGAACAGTTCCTGATAGCCGTTGTAGTATTCGTCATGGAGTGCGCGTACCGTCTCTGTAAAGGCAGGGATCTGTCCGCTGATCTCCTCGTTGGACTGCAGCGTAGCCTCGTTCTCCCGGCCGACGCCCGGGTTGGCTTCGGCCGCTTTCTCTGCGAAATCCTCGAAGTTTTCGCGCAGAAGGTCTTTGCATTCCTGGGACAGGGTATAGAGAGATTCGGCCGTGAGGTCGATATACAGGTTGAATTTGTTCCCGAGCAGGGTGATGATCACATTGAAAATGACGACGAGCGCCACGACAACGGCGGTCAGGGCCACCGACACGCTTCCGTGCTTCAGTTTTTTGCGGTTGACAGTTATCTGTTTCATGTCTGTTCCTCCTCGGCTATCAGCTCCAGCGCCGTTTTTCGTAGACCCTGATCGTCAAAAACAAGGACACGAAAACCAGGGAGGCATAGTAGACCAGCCCGGCCAGATCCAGCCTGCCGGTCCCGAATATGCTGTAGCGGTCAAGAACGGAGACCCAGTTCAGCACAAACCGGATCGCGTAGTTGGAAATGAGCTGCTGACCGTCACGGTCCGTGGCGTTGTTCAGCAGGTTGATGAGTACCATGACCAGGATGACGCTGATCGAAACGACTGCCGCCGACAGCTGGTTCTCCGTCAGGGAGGAGATCAGCACGCCGATGGCGATGAAGGCCGCCCCCAGCAGCAGCACGCCGACGAACTCGCCGACGATCTGCGAGGTGACTGGGCCGATATGGATGACGGAATAGGATGTGTTCGCGCGTTCCTGTTTTCCGATCACGTAGATCGGGATCAGGTTGACAAGAGACGTGAGCATCGAACCGAGGTAAATGGTGAGCGCGGCCAGGTATTTGCCGAAGACCATCCCGGTGATCGTGACCGGGGCCGTCAGCAGCAGCTGCTCGGTCTTCAACTTCCTTTCCTCCGCGAAGGACCGCATGGTCAGAAGCGGGATCAGGATGGCGAACGCGAAGATCATGATGGTGAAGTAGTTCGTCGTGCTGTAGGAGGCCTGGATGATGGTCGTGTAGCAGCAGCTGAGCGCGGCGAAGGTCAGGAAGACGCCGATGAACACGTAACCGATCGGGTTAATGAAATAGGCGCGCAGTTCCTTTTTGTAAATTGCCAGCATTCGATCTCACCTCCTTACTTTGATTCCTGAGCGGGATCGTGACGGTCCCAGCTCCTGTCGTCCGCATCCGGACCGCTCTGCCCGGCAGGGGACTGTTCGGACAGACTGTCCGCCCGTTTCTTTTCCGCCTCCTCGACCATTTCGGTGGCGACGGATGTCTCCAGCTGCGAACGGGTGTTCCTGGCGCGGTTCTTCTTGGCGGGCCTGTATTTGGTTGCTTTTTCGTTCGCGTCAGACTGGTCGACGACGGAAATGAAGATGTCTTCCAGGTTCATGCCCAGCGCCTCCAGTCCGATCAGCGGCCAGTTCCTTTCGGCCAGCGAGTAGAACAGGTTCTTGCGGATATCCGTTCCGGGCTCGCTTTCGATCAGATAGGTGCAGGCGTCGCCGTCCTTTTCGGCAAGCGCCTCGCAGTATGTGATGCCCTGTTTGGCTTTCAGCATGGCGAGAACGTCCTTCTGGGGTCCGCAGATCTTGGCGTTGAACCGCCGGTTGCTGGCCACCACGCGGGAAATGTTCTCGGTCTTCTCGTCTGCGACGATCTTTCCTTTGTTGATGATGATGATCCTGTCGCACACCGCCTGTACTTCCTGCAGAATGTGGGTGGAAAGGATGACGGTATGGTTCTTGCCGAGGCCGCGGATGAGATGCCGTATCTCGATGACCTGCTTGGGGTCGAGACCGACGGTCGGCTCGTCGAAGATGATGACGGACGGATTGCCGATCAGGGCCTGCGCCACGCCGATACGCTGGCGGTAGCCTTTGGAAAGGTTTTTGATGATGCGCCCGGAAACGTCCTGGATCTTCACGGTCTCGCAGATCTCCTTCAGGTGTTCCTCGCGGGGCAGTTTGCAGCTTTTCAGCTCGTATATGAAATTCAGGTATTCCCGAACGGTCATATCGAGGTAGAGGGGAGGCTGCTCCGGCAGATAGCCGATCTTCTGCTTGACGGCCAGCGGATCGTCCAGAATATCGATCCCGTCGATGGATATGTTTCCGGAAGTGGAGGATATATAACCCGTCAGGACGTTCATCGTCGTGCTCTTCCCGGCGCCGTTCGGCCCCAGGAATCCAACGATCTCACCGGACTGAATCTCAAAACTGATATCATCCACGGCGCAGTTGCTTCCGTAGTTTTTTACCAGATGGTCAATCTTGATCATAAAAATACCGACCTTTGCATAGTTATGGATAGATTATTATAACACTTGTATTATGATATTTCAAGTTTTCTTCCGCATCGTGCGTCGTACGCGCGCAGGTAAACGGCAAAAAAAGAATTGCAAAAGACACAGGATGCGATATATAATGAACGCAGGAAGATCAAGGAGGTATCAGGGATGCGCGCTTTTATCTATACGGGGGGACCTGTCTATCCGGACAACATCACCACGGAGCCTGACGAGGAGGATCTCGTCATAGCCGCCGATTCCGGGTACAAAAACGCTCTGGCCCTCGGGGTCAAGCGGATCGATATATTCCTTGGCGACATGGACTCGATCGGCGCCATTCAGCCGCCGGAAGGGGCAGAGGTGCTCCAGGTGCCTGCCGAAAAGGACGCGACGGACACGCAGATCGCGGCGGAAACGGCCATCAGGCACGGCGCCGGGGAGATCGTGATCATCGGGGGACTTGACGGACGCATGGATCATACGATGGCCAATCTGGGCCTTCTGGAGGATCTGTGGGAAAAGCAGATCTTCACGGTGATCTGCAACGGACGGAACCGCGTCCATTTCATCCGCAACAACAGCATCCTGATCCCCAGGAGCAAATACAAATACCTGGGCCTCATCAGCGTCGACGAAAGGTGCAGGGGCGTATCCGTTGAGGGCTGCAAGTACGAAATGAAGAACAGGACGCTGACGCGCAGGCAGGCGTTCGCGACGTCCAACGAACTGACCGGGAACTGCGCACTGGTCGCCGTGCGCAAAGGCGGGCTTCTGGTGATCGAATCTATGGACTGACGCGCGGGACGGAAACTGAAAAAACAGAAAAGGCCGCCAAACAGGCGGCCGAAAGGGACAGGGAACAATGTGTCATACGGCGCATCAGTTCTTCCTGTCCCAGCTTTTTTTGTTTTTAAGCGCGTCGTACATGACAAGATAGCTGTCATGTCTGGACTTGGCGACGCTTCCGTCCGTGACGGCTCTTACGATGGCGCAATCTTCCTCCTTGGTGTGCGTGCAGGAAGTGTATCGGCACTTGCCCAGCAGCGGGACGAATTCTCGGAAGGTCTCGGGCAGATCCTGCTTTTCGAAAAAGTCGAAGCGGACGAAATCCAGCATGGAGAACCCGGGCGTGTCCGCGAGATACCCCGGCTCGGAAAGCCCCGGAAATTCGAAGAGTTCCACGTGTCTTGTCGTCTGCCTGCCTCGCTCTGTTCTGCGTGCGAGATCTCCGACGACCTGGCTGATCCCGGGGAACAGCATGTTGACTAGCGTGGATTTGCCGACGCCCGAAGCGCCGGCGAATGCCGCGATACGCCCGGGAAGCGATTCCCGAACGAACGCTCTGAGCGCCTGGATCCCGTCCGTCGCGTGGTCTCCGAGCACGAAGACGCGGAAGCCGGCATTCTCATATAAAGTGCGGAGCTCCTGCGTCGCGGAAGGATCCAGTTCCTGCTTGGTGATGACAAGGACTGGTTCGATATGGTTATATTCCGCGATGGAGATCAGCTCGTCCAGCGTGGTGAGGTTCACTTCCGGATATACCGGAGAGAAAACGACGAAAAGAAAGTCCAGGTTCGCGACGGGTGGCCTGATCAGACAGTTCCTTCTGTTTACGATAGCCTCGATCCGCAGATCGGCTCCGCCTGGATCGGGCACGGGGCGACCTGCTTCGTCACAGGAGAAGGAGGCGGCCGAATAGGAAATCTCTACCGTGTCGCCGATGACGGGAGAAAGGTTTTCATGCCGGAATGCGCCTTTCGCGCGGCAGAAGACGGTCTGTCCGCAAAGCGGGGAATCGGTTTCACCGAAGCAATCCCTGTGCTTTTTGGGGCCGTACGCTCTGATGGTATACAGTCCGCCTATCCCGCGCAGAAGAAGACCGCGCGTTCTGTACCGTGCCGGCGTTGAAGAAACGGAAGGACTCATAAGGCGTCACCCCCCTGGCCGGAGGCCCCCAGCGCCTGGCGGCGCAGCTGGCCACAGGAAGCGTTGATGTCCGAACCGAGCCGGCGGCGTACCGTCGCCCGGATACCGTGCTGCTCGAGTATCTCAGCAAAGCGCCTGACGGCGGCCTTTTCCGAATGCGTGAATCCGGTCTCGCTGACCTCGTTGACGGGTATCAGGTTCACGTGGATCGGGACCGCGCCGCCTTCAGGTCCGCGCCGTTCCGGTCTTAACTTGCGGTTGAGCAGATCAGCCAGCGCGACTGCCGCCTTTGGCGAGTCGTTCTTCCCGGCGATCAGGGTATATTCGAATGAGATCCTTCTGCCCGTGTGCGCAAAATAGGAGGCGCAGGCGTCCAGCAGCGTGTCGATCGGGTAGCGCTTGTTGACTGGCATGATGGAAGAGCGCGTCTCGTCGTCTGCCGCGTGCAGGGAGATGGACAGCGTGATGGGCAGGTCCAGTTTCATCAGATCGTAGATCCGGTCGACCAGGCCGCACGTGGATAGCGAGATATGGCGGTAGCCGATATTCAGACCGTCCGGGTGATTGACGAGGCGCAGGAACCTGACGACGTTGTCGTAATTGTCCAGCGGCTCTCCGATCCCCATCATCACGATGCCGGCGATGCGAACGCCCAGGTCCTTCTGGGCCGCAACGATCTGGCCGACAAGTTCCCCGGTGTCTAGATCCCGGACGCGTCCGCCGATGGTGGAGGCGCAGAATTTACATCCCATCCTGCATCCGACCTGGGAGGAGATGCAGATCGTCAGTCCGTGCTCGTACTTCATGACGACGCTCTCGACGCAGTTGCCGTCGTGAAGGCGGAACAGGTACTTGACGGTTCCGTCTATGGCAGAAACGAGTTTCTGCTCCGGCTGCGGCAGGTAATATCTGGAGAAGGACGCCAGCGCCTCTTTAGCCGCGGCGCCTATGTTGGTCATCTCGTCCGGCCGCACGCCACGGTGGAGCTGGGAAAAGATCTGCTTGGCGCGGAAAGAGGGCTCTCCATATTTTGCCAGTTCGGTCTGCAACTCTTCCGGCAGCATGCCGAGCAGATCCCGTTTTTCAGTCTGCCTGTCTGTCATGGTGTTGGCCTCCTTTCCGGTAAAATCAGTCGTTCTTTCTTTCGAGGACGGCGATGAAGAATCCGTCCGTGCCGTACATGTCCGGCGTCAGGGTGATGAGCCCCTTCGAAATATCGAGACCGCCTGCGGCCGTCGGGCACAGGCGGAAGTCCGGACGGGACTCTAAAAACTGTTCGATGACCTGCTCGTTTTCCTGCGGCAGAAGGGTGCATGTCGAGTAGACGAGTCTGCCGCCTGGGGCGAGAAGCGTGGCCGCGTGCCGCAGAATGGCCAGCTGGATCTCCGGGAGGCCTGCCGCGGTCTGGAGCGGCTTGTGCCTGATCTCAGGCTTCTTTCCCAGCACGCCGTAGCCCGAGCATGGCACGTCGCAAAGGATCCTGTCATAAAGGACGCCTTCCGCCGGCGCAAAGGTCCGGGCGTCCGACGCGTTCGTCTTTATCACGGAGACCCCCAGCCTTTCCGCGCCCGATGCGATCAGGGACAGTTTGTTGGCGTGAAGGTCGTTGGCAAGGACAAGTCCTTTGTCCTGCATCCGCATGGCGGTCCCGAAAGATTTGGACCCCGGGCATGCGCAGCAGTCAAGGACGGTATCGCCGGGCTGCGCCTGCAGCGCCTCGACGCAAAGCTGGGACGCCTCGTCCTGGATGAAGAAAAGACCGTCTGAAAAGCCCGGTATCTTCTGAACGGGCATCTCGTCTATCAGCAGCCCGTTGGGAGAAAGAGACGTCGGTATTGCTTCAATCTGGTGACGGTTCAGAAGGTCCGTCAGCGTGGCCCTGTCCGTCTTCAGCGTATTGACGCGCAGGCAGAGTTTGCGGCCGGCCTGCCACGCCGCGAACATGGCTTCAGTCTTCTCGAAGCCGAATATGCGTATGAATTCCAGGCACAGCGGCAGCGGAACGGACGAGCGGACCGACAGCGCCTCCTCGGGGGATGCCGGCAGCGGGGGCATGGAATCAGATTCCTTGCAGCGAACGCATGTGCGGAGAACGGCGTTGACGAATCCTGCCGATCTGCGCGGCGCGAGCGAAACGCTTTCGTTGACGGCGGCGTGCGGCGGGATGCGCTCCATGTAAAGGATCTGGTAAAGACCCGTGCGAAGGATCCACAGCACGGCCTCGTCTATTTTGTTCAGCGGTAAGTCTGAAAAGTGCGCAAGATAATAGTCCAAAGACACCTGCCGCTCGATCGTGCCGTACACGAGCGCTGTCAGAAGGGCGCTGTCCTGTGCGGAAAGATTCTGCCTTCGGAGCACATAGTCCAGCGTGAGGTTCGCATAGGAATCCGCCGCGCTGCAACGCTTTAGTATGCTGAGAGCCAGCGCGCGGGGGGTTGGAGCGGACCGGTCAGCCATTTTGCTCACCCGCGCCGAGGCGGCTTCCCTCGGGGAACTTTCTTCCCCGCAGATAATCCTTGCCCGGCATCCGGCCTTTTCCTTCGGGCAGCACGGTGACAAGTTCTAAGACCCCGTCACCGCAGCAGACCAGAAACCTGCCGTCTTGAGAGGGAACGATCTCGCCCGGGCCGCGCGTCGGCGTATCTTTGCTGTATACGGACGAGCGGACGGCCTTGAGCAGTTTCCCGTCCGGCGTGCGCGTGAAAGCCAGCGGGAAGGGGGAAAGGCCCCGTATCCTGTCGTGGACGCGCTGAACGGGCCATGAGAAATCGAGCAGGCAGTCCGCCGATTCGATCTTGGCCGCGTAGCTGACGCCCTCCTCGGGCTGTTTATGCCTTACAAGCGTTCCCGCCTTCAGCGATTGGACCGTGCGGATCAGAAGATCCGCGCCTGCCGCAGCCAGACTGTCGTGGATGTCTTCGAAATTGTCGTCGGGACCGATCGGGACGGCCTGGGAGAGCAGCATGTCCCCCGTGTCGAGCCCTTCGTCCATGAACATCGTGGTGACGCCCGTCTCGGCGCACCCGTCGATGAGACACCGCTGCATGGGGGCCGCGCCTCTGTATTTAGGGAGCAGCGAGCCGTGCACGTTGATGCATCCGAAGCGGGGATAGGACAGAACGGACGCGGGCAGGATCTTGCCGAAAGCGACGACGACGATCAGCTCCGGATCCAGTTGCTTCAGGAGCGCGTCGAACTGCTCGTCGCGCAATGTCCGCGGCTGCCAGACGGGGATCCCGCGCTCCTGCGCGAACACCTTCACTGGCGGCGGCGTCAGGACGTATCCGCGGCCTTTCGGCTTGTCCGTCTGCGTTACGACGCCGACGACGTTCTCGCCTGCGTCAAGCAGCGCGGAAAGAGAGGGTATGGCAAAATCCGGGGAACCCATGAAGAGTATCCGCATGATCAGTTCCCTCCGCGGGACTCTTTGTCCGGATCGATCATTTCCGCGTTGTCCGAGAACATTTTCCCGTCAAGATGGTCGAGCTCGTGGCAGAAAGCCCTGGCAAGAAGATCCTGGCCCGTGATCTCGAACTCTTCGCCCTTGCGGTTAAGAGCCCGTACCGTCACGGACTTGGGACGCGTGGTGATGCCCCAGCGGCCGGGAAGGGACAGGCAGCCTTCCGATTCGTGCTGCTCGCCCGCCATGGCAACGATCTTGGGATTGATGAGTTCGATCACGTTTCCTTCCTCGACCTCGATCACCACAACCCTGCGCAGCACGCCGACCTGGTTCGCCGCCAGGCCGCATCCGTTGTTCGCCCGCATGGTCTCGGTCATGTCGTCGAGAAGTCTTATGATCCTGTCCGTGATCTGGTCGACCGGGCGGCAGTGCGCCCGCAGCACATCGTCGTCTTTTCCTAAGATCATGAGTTTCAGCTTTGCCATCGTTGCGTTCTCCTTGTTGTAATTGGCGTTATGTCTTATGTCCGCGTCACAGGGACGCGGGATTGAAATCGACGGACAGCAGGGGCTTCCCAGCGTCGGCGCCGTTGGCCCGCAGGCATTCTGCGAACAGCTGTCTCGTCTGTCTGTTCAGTTTGCATTTGATGACCAGACGCATCCGGTACTTGTTTTCCACCTTGTAAACGGGCGCTTCGAAAGGACCGAACATCTGGATGCGCACGTCGGAGAAGCTGCCCTGCGGGGACGTGAGTTCCGCTATGCGGGCGGCTAGTGCCGCCGATTCGGCAGCGACCTCTTTTTCCGCGATCCCCGACAGCGTCAGCAGCGCGATGTCGCAGAAGGGAGGGAATACGAGCGCCTTGCGCAGCCTGATCTCCTTTTCGTAAAAGCCGTCGTAGTCCTGGGCGCATGCCAGCCGGATGATCTCATGGCCCGGGTTGGCCGTCTGGATATAGGCCTTGCCGGGAAGATCGGCACGTCCGCAGCGGCCTATCACCTGCGTCAGCATGGAAAAAGTCCGCTCGTATGCGCGGTAGTCGTCCAAGTACAGGGACGTGTCTGCGCACAGGACGCCCACCAGCGTGACTTTCGGGAAGTCGTGGCCCTTTGTGACCATCTGGGTCCCGAGCAGGATGTCCGCCTCGTGGTTCCTGAATCTGCTTAGTATCTCATCGGTAGAGAATTTGGCGACGGTCGCGTCCGCGTCCATACGGATGGCGCGGGCTTCCGGCAAAAGGTTCGTCAGATCCTGCTCCACCCGCTGGGTGCCGAAGCCGAAACGGATGAGTCCCGCCCCGCCGCACTGAGGGCAGGTGTCGGGAAGCGGCTGTGTCCTGCCGCAGAAATGGCAGACGAGTCTGCCGGATTTATAAGTCCCCCTGTAGGTGTGGTACGTCATGGCGACGGAACAGCTGGGGCATCTGACCGCCTCTCCGCATTTCGGACAGGACAGGAAGTTGTTGTACCCCCTGCGGTTCAGGAACAGGATGGCCTGCTCCTTCTTCTGGTTGTTCTCGCGCAGCGCGTCGAGCAGGCGGCCGCTGACGGGAGAGATGTTGCCCTGTCTTGTCTCCTCGCGGATATCGACGATCTCCACCTGCGGCAGCTCGGCGTTCCCGTACCGGGAAGAGAGTTTCAGAAGGCTGTATGCGCCTTCTTTGGCCTTGTAGTAGCTTTCCAGGGAAGGGGTCGCGGAGGACAGGAGCATCAGGCACCTGTGATGGGCGCACCGGAATCTGGCAATGTCCCTGGCGTGGTATTTCGGATTCTGGTCCGATTTGTATGTATGTTCCTGTTCCTCGTCTATGATGACGGCGCCGAGGTCCCTTACCGGCGCGAAGACGGCGGATCTTGTGCCGATGACGATCCTGCACCGGCCGGAATCTATGCGAAACCATGCGTCCCGCCGTTCGCCCGCGGACAGCGAGGAATGAAGGACGGAGATATCGCTGCCGTAACGGCTGCTGAAGATCCTGACAGACTGAGGCGTCAGCGCAATCTCGGGGAGCAGGACGATGACGCCCTTTCCCTGCGAGATGAGGTGGTCGATCAGCTTGATGATCACGCTGGTCTTCCCGCTGCCGGTCACGCCGTAAAGCAGCGCGCCTTTCGCCTCGCCGGAATCCGCGAGGTCCGTCAGCTCGAAGACAGCCTTGGCCTGCTCCTCGTTGAGCACGTAGTCGGGAGCCGCGGGATCCTGATCCCTGTCACGGTACGGATTGCGGTCCAGCGGTTTTTTTAGTTCCCGGATGATGTTTTTCTCAGCCAGGTTCTGCAGCTGGACGCGGGCTTTGAAGCCGCACTCGCTCTCGATCTCTTCCAGCGGCGCCTGACCTTCCAGCCGCAGAAGCGCGCTCAGCACTTCCCGCTGCTTGTCTCCCGCTATTTTCTTTAAGCCGTCGCAGGCTTCGCCTTCCGAAAGCCTTCTGGCCGTTTCATACGGGATCGCCAGTTCGTACTCATACAAAAAGCGGGGCTTCAAGGACTCTGTGAGCTGGCCTGTCCTTGTCAGGTATTTCTTGTCCAGCAGGCGACCTACGTACCGTCTTGCTTCCGGCCCGAATCTCGCTTTCAGGGACTGGAAAGTAACGCCCGGGTGCGAACGGATCCAGGAGAAGACTTCCAGTTCCGCCCCGTCGCGGATCTCGGGCTCGCCGGGCGCGTCATCCGGGACGGCGAACCCGTCCTGCAGACGCATGATCACGCCCGCGGGGAAAACGGTCCTCAGCGCGTCGCCGAACGTACAGAGCAGCTGCTCCGTCATGAAACCGCAAAGCCGCAGCATCTCCTCGTCGACGGAAAAGCCGTCCGGGCTTACGTCGTCCACGCTTTTGAGCGCGGATTCCTCCCGGTTCTCGTGAATGTCCGTCACGACGCAAAGGCGCAGTTTGTCGCCCCTGCCGAACGGGACGGCCGCGATCGAACCGCGGACGAGCGAATCCTTCAGGTGCTCCGGGACGAGATATTCATACGTTTTGTCTATGCTGTACGGGACGTCCAGGATGCGGACGTCGGCACAGATACGGGCGTCGGACATGGTCACGGTTCCTCTCGATCGTCGTTAGCGGCAAAGGGCTGCCGCAACTGCGACAGCCCTGGTTGGGATAGCTGAGTCTGAGCCACGCTCACGATTCTTCATCGTTGATGAAGACTTCGAATTTTCCGCTTTCCATCCATTCGACGGCAAGTTCCACGGCTTTGACGTCCCGGAACTCCTTGTCGATCATCGTGTTCAGCGGCTTGTCCGTATCCTTGCTGCCGGTCAGCTGCTTTTCAGCTGCGTCGTGCTGCCGGACGTACTCGTTGGTGATGATCCTGGCGCCTTTGGCTGCCGCGAGCGCAATCTCATACCGGTTCCATTTATTGTTTTCGGACAATTCCTGTGCGGTTGGGTGAAGCATGTGTCTACCTCTGTTTCTTATGATTTTTCAAAATATTTATCAGCTGCGTCAGGGTGTCTTGACGTCTTGCATTTCTCGGCTCTAACGATGGCGAGCAGGTCGTTCACCGCGTCTTTTGCGCATCCGTCCCGGTTGTATACGATGTAATCGTACACGTCGAGATATTTCATTTCCTCTTTGGTCCTCTCGAGCCTTGCACGGATTTTTTCCTCCGGCTCTGTCCCTCTCTTGCGCAGGCGTTCCTCCTGCGTCTTGAAGGTGACGGGAAGCAGGATGACGAGGACCGCGTCGGGATATTTCTCCTTGACGTGCCTTGCGCCTTCCAGCTCGATCTCGAGGATCATGTTACGGCCTGCGGCGATGGATTTTCTGACGCCGTCCAGCGGCGTGCCGTAGTAGTTCCCGACATATTCCGTGTATTCCAGCATTTCTCCCCGGCGGATGCGCTCGGTGAAGTCTTCGCGGGAGATGAAATGGTAATGGACGCCGTCGACCTCTCCGGGACGCGGGGCGCGGGTCGTGGCCGAGACCGAGAAATCGAAATCCCCTGTCTTCAGCAGTTCCTGGTTGACGGTTCCTTTCCCGCTGCCTGCCGGTCCGGAAACGACCAGCAAAAGACCGGGCTGCTGCATACTCATGTGCGTAACGCTCCTGTGAAAGATTACTGGTCTGCGTCGTCCGGGACGTTGTTGCCGGACAGACGCGACTTCAGGGTGTCCACCTGGATGGCGGACATGATGACGTGTCCCGAGTCCGTGATCAGCACGGATCTCGTCTTGCGGCCGCAGGAAACATCGATGGCGTTCCCGCCGTCCTTGGCTTCCTGGACCAGGCGCTTGATAGGCGCGGAATCAGGAACAACGATCGCGATGATGCGGTCCGGGGAAACCAGATTCCCGAATCCGACGTTTAAGAATGTATCTGTCATGGTTCAAACCCTTTACTCTATGTTCTGGACCTGTTCGCGGATCTTCTCCAGTTCGTTCTTGATGTCTACGACCATATGCGCGATCTCCGCGTCGGAGCACTTCGACCCGATGGTGTTGACTTCGCGATTCATCTCCTGAAGCAGGAAGTCGAGCCGTTTCCCGGCAGGGGAGGGATCGTCGCAGATGGCTGTGAAAGCCTCGATGTGGGAACGCAGCCGGACAAGTTCCTCGTCGATGGCGACCCTGTCCGCATAGATGGCGCATTCCGTCAGGATCCTGCTCTCGTCGATGCTGATCTTGTTGTCCTGCAGCGCCTGTCTGACCCGGTCCGCCAGTTTCTCGCGGTATCCGGTGATATCGCTTTCGGATTTCTTCGCGATCTGCTCGACGCGGCTGCCGATCCCTTCAAGCTTTTTGAGGATGTCGGCTTTCAGCCTGCCGCCTTCGTCCTCCCTGGACCTGAGGAACACCTCGAGGACGGCCGAGACCGCTTTTTTCAGCGTCTGCCAGTCCCGGTCCGGGTCTTCTTCGGGGGCGGCGACGGAAAAGACGTCCTGATTGGCCGCGACGGACATGGTCGTGATGTCGTCGGGAAGCCCGAACTCGTCTCGCAGCTGGCGCAGCGCGGCGACGTACTGGCCCGCATAGGCCTTGTCAAGGGACAGAACGGCCGTCGCTGCGCGAAGGTCCTCACAGCTCACGTAAAGATCGATCTTCCCGCGGGTAACGCCGGCTTCCAGCAAAAAAGGCTTGATCTTCTCTTCAAGATAGGCCCAGGGCTTGGGCAGGCGGCAGTTGCAGTCGAGGTACCGGCCGTTGACCGATTTGATCTCGGCTGTGATGTTCAATCCGTCTATCGTTTGCCGGATCCTTCCGAACGCAGTCATGCTAGCAATCATAAAACATCTCTCCTAACTGCCCCACATTATAAAACTTTTTATATTTTTTGTCAACTATAAGATGATCGCGTCAGCGGGCGTTGAAAACGGCAGCGACCGCCTCGTAGGCCGGCTTGGGCGTTCCGTCGTGTCTCACAAGTCCCCAGGCCGTCTCGCAGGGACAGTCCTCCATCCCGCAGGTGAAGCAGTTGTCGCTGTCGTACATGCAGTAGATGGCCGCTCCGCAGATCTGCGGGTGCTCCATCAGGCGCGGGAGCAGGCGGGTGTAGAATTCGGCCTGCGTCTGCGGCGTATGCTCGGTGTCGCTTTTGGCCGGCCAGGATTTGAGCAGGTGCGGGACGCTCTGCATGATGTAGGGGATCTTGTCGGAAGGGGAGCATTCCCTCGCCCTTTTTGCCATGTCGGGGCTGCATGTGTCCAGGACGGTGCGCACGAACCGGTCAGGCTCGGCGAGCACCTCATGCGCGTCCTTGAAGGAGAAGCGGTTCAAAAATGAGTTCAGGACCGGGTTTTCCCAGTTGATCTGGCCGTTGCTGTACAGATCCGTGCTGCTGCCTTTCGAAGCGAATCCGAATTCCATCAGGATGACCGGGAGCCCGGCAAGGGCAGCCACCCGTTCCAGTTCCGGAATGTAGGAATCGACACCGCCCGGACCCCAGGTGCCTGCATACAGGTCGACACCCGCGTAGTCGCTTCCGCCGGATCTCTCATCGATGGCAAGGGCGTATTTTTCCCATCCGGACGCGTAGCAGTTGTGGCCGATGAGGGCATCAGTCCCCGCGGCGCGAAGGCCTTGGATGCTTGCCGCCACGAAACCGACAGCTTCCTCCTCCGTGATCGGGGCGCGGAACGCCGGGACGAACATCTCGTTGGTCGCCTGCCAGCAGCCCACCACGTCCTTCATGTCTGCGGCCATCCTCCGGCAGATATCCGATACGGTCGCCAACCCTTCCTCGGTCCTTACGTCAATCCCGCATTCGAGGAAGTCCCTTGGGTACGGCGAGACGCATATCGTCCGGATCCCTATGTCCGCAAACGCTTTGCAGCGGCCGATGAAGTGTTCGAAGGAAGGGGCCTTTTTTCCGTTTTTGTCATACGGGAACGGGACGTCCCAGCGGACCCAGCCGAATCCTGCCGCTTTGACGAGGTCCAGGTTCTGTCCCGGATGGCATATCCCTTTCAAAAAGCCGTTGCAGCGGCTGAGTATTTCCTGCTTTGTCATCTTGTTTTCCTCCTTGGCGGCCGCAAGGACCGTTCGTTCAGTGAATCCATTATACCATAGAAAGCCGTCCCGAAACACAATAATTCATGCGGAACGGAGGCTTTCGCGCGCACAAAAATCACGGGCAGACTATTGCAAAATAGTAAAAAATCGATTATAATTAGTTGAATCTTATGAGTCGGAGAACATCCGGCCGTTTAAATTCCATTTTGGAGGACACAAAATATATGGTAGTAGCTGGCGATTTTAAGAACGGCATTACGTTTGAATGCGACGGACAGGTTTATCAGGTTATCGAATTCCAGCATGTCAAACCCGGAAAAGGTGCGGCGTTCGTCCGTACGAAGATGAAGAACGTGATCACCGGGGCTGTCGTGGAGAGAACTTTCTCGCCGACAGACAAGTTCGAGAACGCATACATCGAAAGAAAAGATCTTCAGTATTCCTACTTTGACGGCGACCTGTACCACTTCATGGATACGGAAACCTGGGAAGAGACACTTCTGGCTCCCGACAAGATGCCCGACAACTTCAAATTCGTGAAGGAAGAGATGATGTGCAAGATCATTTCCTACAAAGGCAACGTGTTCGGCGTCGAGCCTCCCACATTTGTTGAACTGGAAGTAACGGACACGGAACCGGGCTTTGCCGGAAACACCGCGACGAACGCACTGAAGTCCGCCACGCTCGAGACGGGCGCGGAGATCAAGGTGCCGCTCTTCATCAATGTCGGAGACAAACTTAAGATCGATACGAGAACCGGTGAGTATCTGTCCCGCGCCTGATGCGGGGCCGGAAAGGAGTTATCATGACACTGACAGAAAAAGCATCTTACCTCAAGGGACTGGCAGACGGTCTTGATTTTGACAAGACCACGAAAGAAGGCAAACTGATCACGGAACTGATCGACATGGTCAGCGAACTTGCCAAAGCACAGGAAGAAACCGACGAGGATCTCGGCGAACTCGAAGAGTACATCGAGGAAGTGGATTCCGACCTAGCCGACGTGGAAGACGACATTTACGGCGAGGAAGACGACGATTACGAAGAGTACGACGACGAAGACGAGCCGGACGACGAGGACGAGGAAGACGAACCCGACGACGAAGACGAGCCGGACGACGAGGACGAGGAAGACGAACCCGACGAAGAAGATGAGCCGGATGACGAAACGGAATACTATGAAATCGTTTGTCCTTCCTGCGGCGAAACCGTCGTTTTCGACACGTCCATCAATCTGGCACACCTGAGGTGCCCTGCCTGCGGCGAAGAGTTCAAATGCAAGATCGACCTTGCTGACTGCAAAAAAGTAGACGACGACTGAGTCGGTTCGAGATACACCCAGCGAATGGGCCTGTGGCACGGAATCCAATAGGTGTCGCAGGCCTTTTGCTATGGAAGAGAAAGAGGAAAACATATGGCAACCTTACAAGCGGGACGGAACGGGGCTGACTGGATCATCTGCAGATCAGCCCTTACCCTGGAGGAAAAGATCAGATTCGGGCTGCAGGACGGAGCAGATCCGCGCAGCGTGCAAGGAGAGGAGATCAAAGACCGGGGAGGACTTTCCCTTTTCAGAAAGGTCTTCTCGGGAAAAGACGTCCTCGAATGCGGGATCGAAGCGACGGCGCTCGGCGTCTATGAGCTGTTCTGCAACGGCAGACGCGTCGGACGCACGGACGACGGGAAAACTGTTTTCGATGAGCTGAAGCCCGGCTGGACGGACTATCACAAACGGGTGCTTAGCGACACGTATGACCTGACGCCCTATCTTGACCGGAACGGAGAGAACACCCTTCTGGCCGCCGTGGCGCCGGGATGGTGGTCTGGCAGGATCAGCTGCGGCGAGTACGGCTGGCAGCCCTGCGCTTTCTGCGCCAGCCTTCAGCTGCGCAAGAAAAACGGGAACACAGAGATCGGCACCGGCAGGGACTGGGAGACCGCCTTCGGCGGACCGGTCCGCTCGTCCGACATCTGGGACGGCGAAATCTACGACGCGAGGATCCCGTCTTTTGCGCAGATCTCAGGCGGGAGCGAAGCAGGTCTTTCCTGGGAAAAAGCCGAAAAGATCGAACACCCGGAGATCAAGATCGGCCGGCGCGTAGGACCGCAGATCCGAATCCGCTCCTTCCTGGAGCAGGCCCCCGCTTCCTTCTGCATATATGACGGCTCCGCAGAGAACGGGAGCGACTTCGGAAAGACGAAAGAGACTGCAAGAGGGAACGGCTTTGAAAAGGTCCTTCTGCACAGCGGCCAGACGCTGCTGATCGATTTCGCACAGGAAATGGTCGGCTGGCCGGTCCTCACTTGCCGCGCGGAACGCGGCACGGAAGTCCATTTCCGCGTCGGGGAAATGCTGAACGACAGCGGATCGAAAGACCGCGGGAACGACGGCCCGCAGGGCTCGCTCTACACAAGCAACTACCGGTCTGCCAAGGCCAAAGGGCGCATTGTCTGCAGCGGGGATACTGATACATTCGTTCCCATGTTCTCGTTTTACGGATTCAGATACGTGGAGATCTATGCAGACGGCGATGCGGAGATCAGCGCCGTGAGAGGCGTCGTGATCGGGAGCGAAGTCCCGGAGACAGGGACGCTTGAAACGTCCCATCCGCTCGTCAACAGACTGATCGAAAACATCATCTGGGGCCAGCGGGGCAACTACCTGTCCGTTCCGACGGACTGCCCGCAGCGGGACGAACGGTTCGGCTGGACGGGAGACACGGAGATCTTCTGCCGGACGGCGTCCTATAACGGCAACGTGGACGCGTTCTTCCATAAATGGCTTCAGGACGCCAGGGACAGCCAGAAAGAGGACGGGGCCTATACGGATATCATCCCGGGGCTCGGGATCACCGGCTCAGGCAACGCCGCATGGGGAGACGCGGGGATCATCGTTCCCTATACCATGTATCTGATGTACGGCGACACCGAACTGCTGGCCGAGCACTTCGAATCCATGGAAAAATACATGGCGTACCTGCATGAGCACGACGGCCCGAAGAGCGGATACAGCGACTGGGTGTCGTTCGAGTCGATCGACCCCGGCATCATCCCGCTTGCCTTTTACGGCATGGACACGACCCTCATGGCGCAAATGTCCGGACCGGCCGGACACCCGGACAGAGAAGAACACTACAAACAGGAATTCGAAAGAGCAAAGAAACTGTACCGCGACAAGTATATCGGTTCTGACGGCAAGGTCGTCCCGACCTCCCAGACGGGGTATCTGATGCCGCTTGCTGCGGGATTCCTTGAGAGCGAAGAGGTCGCGCAGACGGTCCTTGCGCTGAAGGAGAAGATCCGCGCGAACGGGTACAGGCTGAGCACGGGGTTTGTCGGGACGGGCGTTCTGAACCAGGTCCTGAGCGCCTGCGGAGAAGACGGACTCGCCTATTCGCTCCTGCTCCAGGAGGAATGCCCGTCATGGCTGTACAGCGTCAATCAGGGCGCGACGACCATGTGGGAGCGCTGGAATTCCTATACGATCCGCGACGGCTTCGGCGACATGAGGATGAATTCGTTCAACCATTACGCGTACGGAGCGGTAGGCGAATGGATGTACCGGTTCATGTGCGGGATCGAGCCCGACGTCAAAGAACCCGCCTTCAGGCATTTCTTCCTGCAGCCAAGGCCGGATATGAGGCAGGCGGCGGAGATCCCCGAGGGTCAGGAAAAGATCACGTATGCAAAAGCCACCTACGCATCCGTTGCAGGCATGATCGAGAGCGGATGGGAAATGAAAGAGGGAACGCTTGTTTACAAATGTGCCGTCCCGGCTGGAACGAGCGCGACGCTGACGTTGCCTTCCCTCGGGAAAAAGACATACACGAAGAACGGACAGCGCTTCAGCTTCACCGGCAAGGATGAGACCATAGAACTTGCCTGCGGTAAGTATGAGTTTTCTGTCTGATACAGGTGCGGAGGAGCAGCCATGAGCGTTTTAGTGGTCGGAAGCCTCAACGCGGACTGCGTTGCCAGATGCGACAGGATCCCAAGGCCGGGCGAGACCGTGACGGGGAAGTCGTTCAACATCCTCGGCGGCAAAGGTGCCAACCAGGCCTTCGCCTCAAAAAGGATGGGCTCTGAGACAGTGATGGCCGGGGCCGTCGGGAAAGACAGTTTCGGCGACAGGATCGTCAGCGCCTTTGCGGAGGAAGGATTCGACACCAATCACATCAAAAGGGCGGACAGCTGCACGGGCACCTGCCTGATCAACGTTGAGGAAGGCGGGCAGAACTGCATCTGCGTCGTGCCGGGAGCTAATCTGGACTATTCTCCTGAAGATCTTAGCGACGTGATGCCGGCTCTTCTTGGGGTGTCCTACGTCGTCTCGCAGTTTGAAATCGGTTCCGAAACGGTTTCGGAACTGGCAAGGCTGTGCAGAGAAAACGGGAAAAGACTCATCCTCAATCCGGCGCCGTCCAGAAAGACGGACAAAAGCATCCTTGACGGGCTGTTCCTTCTGACGCCGAATGAGACGGAACTCTCGGCGCTGCTGGAAACGGACCGCACGTTCAAGACGGTCCAGGCGTATGCGGACGCAGCCAGAAAACTTTTGGACTGCGGCGTGCAGAACGTCATCGTGACGCTGGGGACGGTCGGCTCGGTGCTGGTCAACAGGGAAGGTACCGAATTCGTTCCGGCGTTCAGGGTGAACGCCGTGGATACGGTCGGCGCAGGCGACGCCTATACAGGATCGCTTGCGGCCATGCTGGACCAGGGCTATACGCTGAAGGAAGCCATGCGGGTGGCGACGGCCGCGTCCGCGCTGGAAGTCCAGAAAGAAGGCGCCATACCGGCGATGCCCCGCAGGGAGGACGTGTTCGCGTTCCTCAGGGAACAGGAGAAGATCACCAAAGCCTGACAATACAAAAAGAACGCCGGCACGGGCTGTTTCCGTGTCGGCATTTCTATGTGTGATTATTTTTCCAAAACGGCGTCCTTGATCGCTCCGTACATATAGAGAGACCCGAGTGCGAAGGCCGGATTCCCGTCTTCGGCGGCAGCCGCGAGAATGTCCCGAACGGCGCTTTTTATGTCCGCTGCCGGCCTGGCGGGAACGCCTTCCCGGCGGTAGACGTCAGCCAGGTCCTTCGCGTCGAGGGCCCGCGGGTTGTCCGGGCGGACGGTAACGGCGTCACAGACGACGGGCGCCAGTGTTTTCGCCATCAGCTCAAAGTCCTTGTCCGCCATCACGCCGGTAAGCAGATGGATCTTCTGCCCGGGGAAATAGTGCCCGATGCTGGCCACGGCGGCGCCGATCCCTTCCGGGTTGTGCGAGCCGTCATAGATCAGCGGAGGATCCTTGGAAAGAATCTCGAACCTGCCGCGCCAGACGGCATTCTTAAGACCTTCACGGATCTGTTCCTCGGAAATGCTGAATCCGCGGACGTTGAGAAGGTCGATCAGATCGAGAACGACGGACGCGTTCCTCGCCTGATAAAGGCCTGCCAGGCCGATGCTGAGTTCCTTCCTTCTGCGGTAATCGAAAACGCATCCGGACAGATCCGCCCTTCGGATCTCCAGACGTGCGGGGTTGAACTGCACATACTGCTCGCGCATCTCGTCCTCTCTCTTTCTGATGACGTCGACGGCGTCCTGATCCTCTCCGCCGAAGACGACGGGTGCGCCCGGCTTCAGGATGCCTGCCTTTTCCGCCGCGATCTCGGCTATGGTGTTCCCCAGATACTTTGTGTGGTCTTTTGAAATGCCCGTGATGACGCAGGCGACGGGATCCTCGATGATATTCGTGGAGTCCAGGCGGCCGCCCATGCCGACCTCCAGCACGACGACGTCGCACTTATGGCGCCTGAAATACTCAAAGCCGATGGCCGTGACCAGTTCGAACTCCGTGGGCTTGTCCTCCATTTTGTCGGCGTACGGACGGATGAAAGATGTGATCTCAGACAGTTCCTCGTCTGAAATGGGATTGCCGTCTACTGCCATGCGCTCGTTGAAAGCGTATATATACGGGGAGGTGAAAAGCCCGGTGCGGTAATGCGCGCTGCGCAGGATCGATTCGGTCATGGCGCAGACGGATCCTTTCCCGTTCGTTCCCGCGACGTGGACGAACCGCATGCCTTTCTGCGGATCGCCGATGGCGTGCAGAAGATGACCGATCCTCTCCAGGCCCGGCCTGGAGCCCCGCCATTCCACCGAATGGATGTATGACATGGTTTCCGCTATCGTCATGAGTATAACCTCCTTATCTCTTTCTGGATGATCTTGCTCTGCAGGAGCAGATATAGCAGTATGCTTTCGATGACAATGACGCCGATATAGATGGGAATCCTGAGCGCAAGATAGGCCCATTCGTACCCGTACGTGTGCAGGGCGACGGACTTTATGACGACCGACCCGACCAGGTGGGAGACGGATTCGCAGAGGATGATCTGCAGAAGTCCCGGCTTTGTCCTGATATAGTGGCTGATCAGTCCCGCCAGAAGCCCGATGCAGGCGACGCCGACCGTTATCAGCGGATTGATGGCCTGACCGGACAGGGCGCAGGACAGAAGATCGGACCCGACGCCGATGACGGCGCCGATCAGCGGCCCGAAAAGAATGCCCGATAGGATGATGGGCAGTCCCTCGATGGTGAAGCGCAAAGGACTGGTCCCCTGGATCAGTTTCGCTGCGAACGCCAGGACGAACGTCAGGGCGCACAGCAGGGCTGAAACGCAAAGGACTTTAACGTTTCCGAACAGTTTCAGATCCCGTTTGAACGTGTCGCGGCCCGACGGTGTCTTATCCTGGGACTGTTCCTGTTCGATTTGATCGTTTTCATGATTCATAACAAAAAGCCTCCTTCTTCCAACTTACATCAGGCTGGGAAAGGAGGCTCTTTTTACAATAATGAAACAGAGTTCTTATATCGCGGCCGAATGAAGCGGGATGCAGAAAACGGACCGCAAAACCTTTTGGTTTTTTCGTCAGGCGGACAACTCCCCGTTCCGCCTGCACTTTACGCCCGGATTCTTACTCTTCGAACTGCCATTATTATAGGCTCAAAACGCAAAAAAGTCAATAGATGTTCTGCAGCCGCTCGGCCTGTTTGGATCCTGTCGTGAAAATGTAATTGAGGAACAGGACGTCCTTTACGCCGTTGTCGCGCACAAAAGCGGAAAGGGAGCCGGTATAAAGGCGGTAGTCTATGACGTATACGTATTCGTAGCTGTCGACGAGGAACGGCGCGAAGGCGTTCCCGAACGAGTCTTTGACCAGCAGGACGGACGAGCCGTCGGTGATCGCGCTGTTGTGGATGGCGCACAGCGGGAAGTCTCCGCCCAGGAACGTGGCGTACTTGTCTCCGGCGCCTGCCCTGTCCACGCGGTTGATGACGCCGTACGACGAGCGGTTCACGGTCCCGTCCTCAAACGTGATGACGTTGTCGTTCGTTCCGTTCGGGACATACACCAGCAGCTCGTCGGGATTCGCCTCCAGTTTTGCGGCGGCTCTCGGCTGATCCTGGACCAGCTTCTGGTACAGCGTTCCGAGAAAGCCCGTATAGGTACGCGTCTGCGTATAGTTCTCAAGGGGCGTCGGCGTGATGCCGGCGGCGGAGGCATATTCGCAGAACGCATAGTAGGCGCCGAGCGCGGTCCAGTGGTGGTCTGTCCTGAAGTAAAGGTATTCCTCCCGGTGCGAAAGCAGAGCATCCAGGACGGAGATCGTCACGACGTCCGGATTGAGCTGGCGCGTGAAGTCGTACATGTACCGGATAGCCTTTCCGGCGTCCGACACGTTGATCTTCTGCTGGGTCTGTGCATCCAGCTGGACGGAATAGGAAAGCGGGACGATCATATTGTATACGGTTACGCCGTCTAACGCGTTCCGCAGCTCTGTCGCCGCATCGGCGATCAGCTTGGCGTAGCGGGAGGCGCTGGCCTGCACGTAGTAGTACAGCTCGTATGCCGTGTCACCGGACACATAGAATCCGTCGATGCTTTCTCCGGTCTGCTCCTGCTGCCCGGGTTCGTCGGAAGTCTCGCTCTCCAGATCATGAAGGTAGCTGTCGATGTCGTCCGGTATATCCGGAATGTCCTCGCCTGTGCCGCCGGGCGAGATCGCGTCGGTCCCGAATCCGAACGCGGACTGGAAAGACGCGTTCATGGCGACAAACGTGTCACGCCCCGGGAAGGTATCCGCGTACCAGGTCTCGATGCCGGAGAAAAACTCGCCGGAGAAAAAGGTCTGCCAGGTGAATTCAGGAAACGCGGAAAGGGTCCTTTTCTCGTTCGCAGAGAAAGCGGGCCTCAACGGGATCAGAAGGCCGATGATGAACAGCGCGGCCATCACCGAAGCGAATGCGATGATCTTGATCTTTGAGACGACGGGGTGCTCGGTCTTTTCTTGCGGTGCTTCACGGTCCCGTTCTGCGTCCCCGGCATCGCTGAGCAGCATGGCCGTATAGTCGATGTAATCGTCTTCGCCCGGCTCCGGATCTTCCGCAACGGGATCCGGCTTTTCTACTTCCGACACCTCTTTGACCTCTTCTGCATCCGCTGCCTGAACAGGTTCGCTCTCGGGCGCCTCCTGCGGCGCAAGATCCTGGAAAATGGGGCTGTCGGCATTTTTGGAAGATTCCTCGACCGGTTCGCCGGTCTCGGGATCCAGCACCCGGTAGGGGACCTCCCAGACTTTCTGCTCCTTACGGGGCTTCTGCGGGATCTTCGGATCCGTCTTTTTCGATGACTGGAACGAGTTTACGGCGTCGTCCAGCCAGTCGTCCCCGCCCTCGCCCGGGGAAAAGCATATGCGGTTTTTAAGCAAATTGAACATATGAGATTTCCTCTTTTCGGGCAGGCATCAGAAGCGTGTGTACATGAACGGGTTGTATGTGTCCCCGACCAGCGAGATCAGGGAAAGGAACAGCAGAATGACGGGGATCGAGACAGACAGGACCTGGCAAAGGACGTTCACCGCGCGGTTCTTTTCGCCAAGGCCCAGAAGAAGACCGCGGATCTTCGGCACGGTCGGTGCGCACGCGGCGATCGCAACGGTCGTGAAGATCAGATTGTTCCGCAGGGTGAGCCAGGCGGCAGCCGAGGACGTCCCCGCCGCGCCGAACAGGCCGGCGAGCGCCGGCAGCAGCATGCTCATATCCTCGAAACGGAAAAGGAACCATCCCAGGAAGACGACGGCCAGCGTGTAGATCCTGCGCAGGACGGCCGCGAAAGCGTCAGGCTCGGAAGAGAACCGGAACAGGTATTTTTCCAGCACGAGGAAGATGAAGAAATACAGGCCCCAGAGCAGGTAGTTCCAGGAGGCCCCGTGCCAGATGCCTGTCAGAGCCCATACGACGAACAGGTTGAAAATGTGTCTGGGAACGGACACCCGGTTGCCTCCGAGGGGGATGTAGACGTAATCGCGGAAGAACGAGCCGAGAGACATATGCCACCGCCGCCAGAAGTCCGTGACGGATGTCGCCGTGTACGGATAGTTGAAGTTTTCAGGATAGTGGAAGCCGGCCATGAGCCCCATGCCTATGGCCATGTCCGAATAGGCGGAGAAATCCAGATAGATCTGGAGCATGTAGTAAAGACCGCCCAGGAAAACAGCGACGGATGATGAAGTCTGGACCGCCTGCATCTCGGCGGGAAGAAGCGTTTTGACTAGACCGGCGCAGTAGTTGGCAAGGACTGCCTTTTTGGCAAGGCCGACAGTGAATCTGGTTATGCCCCGGCTGACTTCCGGGAGAGAGATCTTCCGGTCAAGGATCTCCTGCTCGATGTCGTGATACCGGACGATCGGCCCGGCGATGCACTGATGGAACAGGGAAGAGTAAAGAAGTAGAAGCCAGTATTTCTTCTGCGGTTCGACACTGCCTCGGTAGACGTCGATGACGTAAGACAGAAGCTGGAACGTGTAGAACGAGATGCCGATAGGCAAAACGATCCCCGGCGAACTGATAGGCTGGCCGAAAATGAACTGGGCCGTCGTGACCAGAAGGTTGGCGTACTTGAAATACCCCAGAAGGCCGAGGCTCAGGACGAGCGTGCCGGCCAGCACCGCCTTTTTGCGTCCGACCGTCTGCTGACGGTGCAGAAGGAGAGCGCCGCCCCAGCAGATCAGCGTCATGCCGGAAAGAAGGAAGATCAAAAGCGGACCGCCAAACGCGTAAAAGATCAGCGAGGCGACCAGCAAAACGACATTGCCTGCACTCGCTGACCCCTTGGTGCGGACGATCAGCAGGTAGACTGACATGCACAGTATGAAGAATAAGAAAGTAAACAGCAGACTGGAAAAAACCACGGCAGATTTCCTTTTTTCAATATACGTACATCTTACATTTTCATTATATAGTTATCGGCGGGGCAAGTCAAGAAAGACAAAGAGAAAGAAGAAACCTCTTTCGCCTTTGACAGACAAAAGAGGTTTCAAAGTTGGTGACCCGTGGCAGACTCGAACTGCCGTTACCGCCGTGAAAGGGCGGTGTCTTAACCGCTTGACCAACGGGCCTGGTAGCGGAAATAGGATTTGAACCTATGACCTATCGGGTATGAACCGAGTGCTCTAGCCAGCTGAGCTATTCCGCCATAGTTTCCTACAGCACTCGGTTATTATATCATATAGGTTCAGCCTTGTCAACAGAAATTTTTGGGGCACGGGCAAGGCTCAGAAACCGGATTCCAGCTCTTCCAGACGGCTGTAGATCTGAAGGATCCTTTCCTCGATCTGCTGCCTCCGGCTGTCCAGTTCGGCCGCTTTCTGGTAGTCCGTCGCCGCCTCGCCGTAAAGCTGTTTCTCGACATTATCCAGTTCTGCTTCCAGATCGGACGCCTCTTTTTTCAAAGCTTCCACGGTCCTGTCCTTTTTCCGGATCTCGGACTGCTGCTTTTTGCGGATAAGGTATTCTTCCTTCCCGCGGCTCATGGGTTCGGTGCGCTCTGACTCAGTCCCTGTCATTCGGGCAAGTCTGTTTTCCTTGAAGGCGGCGTATTCCTCATATCCGTGACCGACATGCGAAACGTAATAATCCGCGTATGACGTGCCGAAAGCAGGTCCGGGACTGATCTCTATGATGCGTGTTGCCAGCTTGTCGATCAGGTAGCGGTCGTGCGACACGATCAGGACGGTCGCCGAGAAATTCTGGAGCGCTGTCTCCAGAGCCTCGCGCGAATCGATGTCCAGATGGTTCGTCGGTTCGTCCAGAATCAGAAGGTTCATCTTCGAAAGGATCAGTTTGGCAAGGGTCAGCCTCGCGCGCTGCCCGCCGGACAGCACGGAAACGGGAAGAAACACTTCGTCTCCCACGAACCGGAAAAGTCCCAGGGTGTTGCGGATAGTCGTCTCCGTCAAAGACGGGTAGGCGTTCCACAGTTCGTCAAGCACGGTGTTCTCCGGCGTCAGGTTCTGGTTCTCCTGGTCGTAATAGCCGATCTCGACATTGTATCCGGCCTCGATGACGCCGGAAGTAGGCTCCGCCAGTCCCGTGATCAGCCTGATCAGCGTGGATTTTCCCGAACCGTTCGGCCCGATGATGAAAGTCTTTTCGCCGCGTTTGAGTAGGAAGGACATGTCTTCGAACAGCACCTTGCTGCCGTAGCGCATCGTCAGGTTCCGGACGCTCAGCACGTCGTTCCCGCTGGCCAGCGAAGAGACGAAGCGCATCCGGATCGACTTGGGCGCTTCTTTCGGCTTCTCGACGAGATCCATCCTGTCAATCATTTTCTGCCTGGCGCGGATGGTGACGTAGTTGTGGGCCTGGTTCCATTTTTTCTGCTGGGCGATCACCGCCTCGTGATGCGCCAGTTCCTTCTGCTGCTGTTCCCATTTCTTCTGCTGGGCCTCCCGGTCCGCAAGGCGCTGCGCCATGCTCGCCGTGTAGTTCCCGTTGTACAGCTTCGCGCCGCCCCATTCCATCACAAGCGTCTTGCCGGTCACCCTGTCCAGAAAATACCGGTCGTGGGAGATGACGATGACGCATTTGTGGTAGTTGGACAAAAACGTCTCCAGCCACTGCGTGGTCTCGATATCCAGATGGTTGGTCGGCTCGTCCAGCATGAGGATGTCCGGCTCCTGTACCAGAAGGACCGCCAGCGCCAGACGCGTTTTCTGCCCCCCGGAAAGC
This sequence comes from Clostridia bacterium, assembly GCA_017451045.1. Taxonomy (GTDB): domain Bacteria; phylum Bacillota; class Clostridia; order Oscillospirales; family CAG-272; genus UBA1770. The sequence goes on along the minus strand of JAFSSK010000098.1, from coordinate 11,233 downwards.
GTCACGACTTTCTGCCGGTGCATGCTCTCGGGGAATCCGATCTTTGAAAGCATCGAGGCGCAGCGGCTCTTGTAGGAGAGACCGCCGTTCTGGATGAACCAGTCGTGCGTCTGCGAGTAGTCTGCGACGGTGTTGCGGTCCGCCTCGGAAAGCTTCGCCTCCAGTTTTGCGAGTTTTTCCTCCGCCCGGACAAGCGCCGGGAAAGACTGATACATTTTTTCCAGGAGCGTAAGGGAACCGTCGGTCCCGTCGGCGTCCGATATCTGCAGAAGCGTGTCCTGCGCAAGGTGTCCGATTGTCGTGTCTTTCGCGATATATATCTGGCCTTCGTCAGGCTTGTATTCGCCGAGAATGATCTTCAGCAGACTGGTCTTGCCGCATCCGTTGACGCCGATGATCCCGACTTTCGTGTTCTCCTCCAGGGAAAAGCTGATGTTCTCGAAAATCGTCTTGACGCCGAACCGCAGGGCCAGACTGCCGGCACTGAGAATAATCATATCGCAGAGTCCTCTTTGTCAGTTTGATCGGCGCCGCTTCCGGTCTCAGCCTTCTGCGGCTTTTTGCCCGTACGGTCGAAGTCCGGGACTTTCCTGACCAGGACGGCCGCCAGGATGCCGATCACGATCCCGGCGACGGTGCCTGTCAGGCACAGAACGGGCAGGTAGTAGAAAACGGCCGCCTGCTCCATCATGAAGCAGGCCACCAGGATCTGCCCCAGGTTGTGGAAAACGGCGCCGAGCACGCTCACCCCTACTTCCGAAAAGAAGCGGATCCGTCTGAATAGTGCCATTACGGAAAGGCTCAGAACGGCCCCCGCGAGCGAATAGGCCATTCCGGGAAGGGAACCGAACAGAAGATTGCTCAATACGACCCTTGTCATGGAAACGGCCGCTGCGGCAGGAAGCCCGAGCCTGTACAAAAGAAAGATCACGACCAGGTTGGCCAGCCCTATTTTGATGCCCGGAACTGCCGTGCTGATCGGGACCAGGTATTCCACGTAGGACAGGACCATCGCGGCGGCAAGGGAAACGGACAGCACTGCCAGCCGGTGGATCCCGACGGTATGAGATTTGTTTTCCATCGCTGCTGTCCCCCTTTCCAGATTCTTGAGATGTCCTTCGACCCGGCTATCCGCCGGTCGTCAGGTCTGCGCCACCTGTCCCGGCGACGCAGACGATCAGTTTGTGCGGCAGGCAGACGATCATCTGCCCGCTGTAGCGGATGGCGCCCTGGTTTTCGCACAGATGCCGGGGACAGTCGGATTCCGTCATTTTTGCCGCCCCGTCTTTGATGGTCAGCGTGTTGGTGCCGGAAGGCGTGGTGATCGGAATGACGGCGTCTTTGTCCAGCGGGTACCGCGCGATCTCCGTCTGTCCCGATCCCGTATCGGAGCTGATGATGACGTACGCCCCGACCTTCCTCGTGAGCCTGACGGCCCCCCAGGCGGCGAAAGCCAGCGCCAGGCATACCGCGATCAGGATTATGTCGTTTTTGTGCTTTCGCAAAAACAACCGCATACTGCTCCTCAATTCTGTCCGATAGTGTAATCCGGGAAATAGTTGTGAACAAGAGACATGAAATCATCCGGCGGATCCGCCCGAAGCGTCAGCTCTTTTCCGTCGGAAGGCCTTTGGAATTCGATCTGCCACGCGTGGAGCGCCTGCCTTCCTATATCCGGGGAGGCAGTTCCGTACAGATCGTCGCCCACGATCGGATGACCGATATGGGCGAAATGGACGCGCAGCTGATGCGTGCGTCCCGTGACGGGCCTTGCGGCGACGAGCGAAAAGCCGGAAGGGGATACCGCCAGCGTTTTGTACTCCGTCAGGGCCGGCTGCGCGCCGGGATGATCCGGGTCGCAGACCTGACGGACGATGATGCTTTCTTCCGTCCTGCAAAGGCAGGCCGATACGGATCCTTCTCTCGGCTCCGGGCATCCGCTCAGAACGGCCAGGTAGGTCTTACGGATCGCTTTTTTGCGCATGGACTGGTTCAGCGCCTGCGCGGCGATCTGGTTCCTGGCAACGATCAGAAGACCGCTTGTGTTGCGGTCGAGCCGGTTGATCGGGCGGAAAATGAACGGCATGCCGGCCTGCGCGTACCGGTACGCGAGCGCATTGGCGACAGTGTCTTCCGTATGGTTGTGGGACGGATGGGTGGGCATATCTGCCGGCTTCGAAGGGACGACGATGTCCTCGTCCTCGTAAACGATCGCAAGGGGCAGATCGGCCGGTGCGGGCGCGTCCGCCGCGTCGTCAAAACTGTCGTCCGTCGCAAGGACGAGCGTTTCTCCTGCGCGCAGGATATGCCTTGTGGTCACGCGCCGGCCGTCAACGGTGATCCCGCTGTCGGAGTACTTCAGCCGCTTGATCATGTGCGCGGACAGATGAAGCTCACGCCGCAGATAGTCTTTTACCGGAACGCCCGCTAAAGAGTCCTGAATGAGAATTTGCATATGAAAAAATCGATGGGACAACAGAAGCCGGATGACCCGGCTTCTGAACGGAATGCGGACAAGGATCTGCAATCAGCCTCGCTGCCTGTGGATGCCGGAAAGATCGGCGATCATGATGGCACCGGTCGGGCAGTTGTCCGAACACTTGTTGCATTTGATGCATTTCGAATAATCGATGGACGCCAGGTTGTTGACAACGGTGACGGCGCCCGTCGGGCAGTTCTTTTCGCATTTGCGGCAGGCGATGCAGCCGTGCGAACAGGCTTTTCTCGTCTGCGCGCCCTTGTCGTGGTTGGAGCACATGACGACGACCTTCTCCACGTCGGGCATCAGCCTGATCAGATGCTGGGGGCAGGTCTTGGTGCACATGCCGCAGCCGGTGCAGAGCCTCGTGTCGATATGCGCGATCCCTTCTTTGATGCAGATCGCCTGGTTGGGACAGGCGGACGCACAGTCGCCCAGACCGATGCATCCGTAGGAGCAGAGACCGTTCCCGCCGTAAAGCATTTTGACGGCGGCGCAGGTCTTCACACCCTGGTATTCGTACTTGACGCGGGTGGCGTTGCAGTCTCCGTCACAGCCCGCAACGGCGACCTGCTCGATGACGTCCATGGCCTCCCGGCCGAGGACCGATGCGATCTGCGCCGCCACGGCGTCGGCGCCGGGAACGCAGAGATTGGTGGCCAAAGCGCCTTCTTTGTCGGCAGCCAAGGCCTTTGCATATCCGTCACAGCCCGTATAGCCGCAGGCGCCGCAGTTGGCGCCGGGCAGGCAGGCTCGGATCTCTGTAAACGTGTGATCTTCCTCCACGTGCATGAACCTGTCGGCAAGGACCAGGATCAGTCCGCAGACAAGGCCTATGCCGGTTACGACGAGAGCGGCGATCAGGATTTCTGTCATAGCGCCCACCTCATTTCAGCGAGAACGCCATGAAGGACAGCGAGACGATCGCGGCCGCAGCAAGCGTTATCGGAAGACCCCGGAAGGCCTTCGGCACGTTCGTGTTTTGATCCAGACGGGTCCTTACGCCCGCAAAGAGGATCATGGCAAGCAGGAAGCCGATGCCGGCTCCCAGGGAGTTGAACAGGGAGGGAAGAAACGCCGTCTCGTTCGTGATGTTGGCGATGGCGACGTCCAGGACCGCACAGTTCGTGGTGATCAGCGGCAGGTAGATGCCCAGGGATTTGTGAAGGCCCGGGATGAACCGCTTGAGCGTGATCTCGACGAACTGAACGAGCGCGGCGATGACGAGGATGAAAACGATCGTTTGCAGGTAGCCGATGTTCAGCGGGTTGAGAACGTAATACTGGATCGGCCACGTTGCCGCAGTGGCCAGCACCATGACGAACGTGACGGCCACGCCCATGCCGGCCGCCTGCTGGAACTGCTTGGACACGCCGAGGAACGGGCAGATGCCGAGGGTCTTTGTCAGCACGTAGTTGTTGGCGAACACCGCGGCGAAAATGATCAGCAGTATCTCTTTCACTGTGCTTCACCCCCTTCTTTCACTTCGTCCTTGCCACCGCACGCCGACTGACCGGCGGCAACGTTGCAGATGGACGCGTTCGGGCAGCCCTCGCATCCGAAGCTCTTCTTATACGGGGCTTTCCCCTTGGAGATGAGTCCAACGACGGCGATCATGATGCCGAACACCAAAAAGCCGCCGAACGTTTTTTGCAGGATCGGGAAATTATAGGTGGAGAAGAACGGCAGGTCGATGCCGAAGAACTGGCCGGCGCCGAACACTTCGCGGATGAGCGCCATGCAGGTAAGGGAGAGGGTGAACCCGAGTCCCATGCCCAGGCCGTCGAGAGCGGAATCTCCGACGGGGTTCTTGGACGCGAACATCTCGGCTCTGCCGAGGATGATGCAGTTGACGACGATCAGGGCGATGAAAGCGCCGAGCGAGTCATAAAGATCCGGCAGGTAGGCGTGGACCAGCATCTGGATGATGGTGACGAAACTGGCGATGATGAGAATGTAGCAGGGGATGCGGACCTTGTCCGGGATTACTTTCCGGAGTGCGGAGATCATGATGTTGGACAGGACCAGCACGATCGCGGTGCAGAGCCCGAGGCCGAGCGCGTTGAACAGGGAATTGGACTTCGCGATGGAAGGGCATGTCCCCAGCACAAGGACCAGCGTCGGGTTTTCCCGGATGATGCCTTTCGTCAGGATGGACAGTTTGTTCTCTTTCAAATCACTCGCCTCCTTTCACGGAATAGTCGCGCAGATAATCGAGGGCCGACAGGACCGTCTTTTTCAGCGCCGCCTTGCTGAAGACGGCGGGCGACGCCGTGGTGACAAGGTCTACCTTGTCCGCCGTGAGGCCCGGGAAACTGCCCGGGAAAGCGTCGTCCATACGGACGCTCTCGTTGTAGGAGAGGATCTGCAGATCGGTGATGCTCATGTCGGATGCGTCGACGCCCATGATGAAGGTCGTTGCGCCGGTCGTGTAGCCGGTGACCATCTTCAGGTTGACGACGTAGTAGCTGCCGCCGTCCACGAGATACAGGGCGGTGATGCTCTTCGGCGCGCCGGCAAGATCGGCCTCTTCAAATGTGGTCGCCTGCGGGAACATGTCCTTGAGCGCCTTGTTCAGCGCCGCCTCTTCGTTCGCCGCGATGACGGGAGCCGTTACGGAGTAGACGCCTGCCAGCAGCAGCCCCATGATGAGGCAGATGCTGACGATGACGATGATGGATTTGATGTACGTTTTATTCATGACGCTTGCCTCCTTTCGGAACGCCGAAAGGCCTGACGAAAGTGAGTTTCTCGATATACGGCGTCAGGATGTTGAACAGCAGGATGGCAAAGGAGATGCCCTCCGGGAAAACACAGAAGATACGGACAAACATGGTCACAAGGCCTATGCCTACGCCGTAAACGATCTTTCCCCATTTCGTGACGGGGCTCGTGGCGTAATCCGTCGCCATGAAGATCGCGCCCAGCAGAAGACCGCCACTGAGGAGGTCCGCGACGACGCCCCGTCCCGCGATAAGGGAGCAGAGCGCGACCGTACCGATGATCGATACGGGAATGTGCCAGGTGATGACGCGTCGGATCAGAAGATAGACGAGTCCAGCCAGCAGCGCCAGCGAACAGGTCTCACCGAGCATGCCGCCGTATGTGCCGAACAGCAGCTGTACGAACGTGAACGACGAGGGATCGCCCTGGTTCAGCTGGGAAAGCGGCGTCGCGCTGCTGACCATGTCGATGCCGACGAGGGACGCGAAATCCTGCGTCGGGGCGGCCATGGCGGAGCTGAACGAAAGGAAAATGACGATACGTCCGACAAGGGCCGGGTTCGCGAAATTCTGGCCAATGCCGCCGAACAGACCCTTGACGACGACGATGGACAGAACGGCGCCCAGCGCCAGCTGCCACAGCGGGATGCCGACCGGGACGTTCAGCGCCAGGATCAGACCCGTGACGACCGCCGAAAGGTCCTGGATGGTCCGGGGCTTTTTGGCGATGAGATTGAAGATGAACTCACTCAGCACGCAGACGGCGATGCTGGTCAGGACGACGGCAAGCGTCCGCCATCCGAACAGGAAGAGCGCGGCGATCGTGACGGGACACAGCGCGATGATCACGTCCAGCATGATGGACGCGGTGGTCCTCGGCGTTCTGATGTGAGGATTGGCCGATACGACAAACAGACCGGAAGAAGTATCCATGATCATTTCCCCTCCTTCTGCTGTTTTTGCCAGGCGATCAGTTCAGCCTTGGCCAGCTTGTTGAGCTGCGTCAGGGGGCGTCTGGCCGGACAGATATATGAGCAGCAACCGCATTCCATGCAAAGGCCCGCATGCAGTTTCTGCAGCGCCTGCATGTCCTTATGCTCGTAAGCCGCGTTGATCGAGCGGGGCTCCAGGCCCAGCGGGCAGTGCAGAAGGCACTTGCCGCAGCGGATGCACTGTGTGAACTCGGGAATGGCCGATTCTTTCTCGTCCATCGCGAGGATGGCGTTCGTGTTCTTCAGCACGGGGACGTTCAGATCCGGCACGGCGATGCCCATCATGGGCCCGCCGTAGAGTACCTTGACCGGCGGATGGCCTTCGCGGAATCCGCCGCAGAAATCGAACACGTCCTTGATGGGCGTTCCGATCGGCACGATGACGTTCTGCGGACGTGCGACCGCGGCGCCGGCCACCGTTATGCATTTGCTGACCAGCGGGCATCCCGTTTTGAAATACTGGCCCAGGAACGCGAGCGTCGTGCAGTTGAGCACGATGGCGCCTGCGTCGATCGGGAGTTTTCCTTCCTGGACGGTCCTGCCCGTCGTGTGATAGATCAGGACTTTTTCGCCGCCCTGCGGGTAGATGGAGGGAAGCGCTTTGATCTCGGCGTAGGCGGGAGCGGATCCGCGCAGCGACGCGATCGCCTGCGGCTTGTTCTTTTCGATGCCGAAAACGATCCGTTCGGGATGCAGATGTTCCTTGAGGATCTCCAGCGCGTAAAACATATCCTCCTGCCTGTCCAGCAGCGTGCGTGTGTCGGAGGTGATGTAGGGCTCGCATTCCGCACCATTGATGATGATGGCGTGTAGCGGCTTGTCCCCGATGGAGAATTTGACGGCTGTCGGGAATCCTGCGCCGCCGAGACCGACGGCACCGCTTGCCCTGACGGCGTCCAGCAGCGAGAGAATATCGGTGATGACCGGCGGCTTGATGTCCGGGGACATCGTCTGGAGTCCGTCGGACTCGATGCGGATCGCCTGACACGTGCGGCCGTTCGTCATCATGAAGTCTTCGATCTGCTTGACCGTGCCGGAGACGCCGGCATGGATCGGGGCAGAAACGAAGCCGCCAGGCTGCGCGATGACCTGACCAACGTCTACGTGATCACCGACGCCGACGCACGGAACGGCAGGCGCGCCGATGTTCATGGACATGGGAACCAGCACTGTCGCGGGAGCCGGCATGACGACGGCCTGCATGTCGGCGGTATCTTTCCGGTGGGGCGTTCTGACGCCGCTCAGCCGGGAGAAAAAACTAACTGATTCAGACATAGTTTCCGTCCTTTCAAAAGGATACAGTCATTATAACATTTCACATATTAAAAGTCAATTATTGCGCGCAAGGAAAAAGGCGCGAAACCTTCGCGGGAAAACGGCTTTACGGCAATGAAAACCGGCCACCCGGAAAGGCCGGGCGGCCGGGGAATCCCATATGGATTATTCGACGAGCGTAAGGGTGACGGGGCCGTACAGGCCTCCTGCGGGACAGGACTGCTCGAAGGTCCTGCAGCGCGCGTGATAGGGACCGAGATCCGGCGCCTCGAACAGTTTTTCCGGCGGATTTGCCTCCAGCTGGTTGCATATCGTGTTGGCCACTTCGATCTCGATGTCCAGCACCTGCTTTCCCGCAAAGAAACCGCCGTCCAGGCGGAGCTGCATCGGGGCGGCCCAAAGGATCCCCGCCTGTCTGCCCTGAATCGAGACACGGGCAAAGATCTCCGCCTTCCCGATGCTTAACAGGTAGGTCTCCCCGGGAGAGGGAGCACGGTCCAGACGGATCTGCGTGCGGTAGACGGCTTCGCCGGAGAAATCCTTTCCCAGGTACGGTGCCCATGGGCCTGCTTCTGCGGGGAACGCCTCGGCGTCCGGAAAAGATTCGCAAAGACCTTCGGCGGACACGGAACTTTTGCGGACCGGGCGGAGGGTGAAATCTTCCGCGGTATAGGTGCGAACGGTCCTGATCGGTGCAGACTGAACACTGGGAAGCGGCTTTTGGGAGAACAGGACGAAGGCTGCCTCGCCGGGTTCCAGCCGCAGATCCTTGCCGGGAAGTGCCCGGATGCTGCCGTCGGCCGTGTCGAGCATGCTGCGATATCCGCTTTCAAAAAACTCGACAGGCCCGGAAAACGGATCCGTGTCTTCGTTGAAAAGCATATACAGGATCGAACCGTCCGGACACAGGCGCTTGCGCACCCTGATCCTGTCGGAAGAACAGCCGATCTCCGGCGAGGGAGATGCGGACAGTGCGGAAAACTTGCCGGCAAGGCTGTCCGGAAGCGAACACCCGTCGGGTATGACAAGGGAGGTGTATACGGCGCGGCCGATGACGATGCGGCCGTTTTCCACGCAACAGTCGCATAGGGCTTTCTCGTCGATGACGTCGAAATCGACGAAGGAACTTTCCAGCCGCCGGCCGGTCCTGTCAAATGCGTCCAGGGCGAGACGGCCTTGCGTGCCGCCGCTCCAGATGTCCCTTGCGGGATAGTACAGTGCGCAGCGGGCGCCCGGTTCTCCGAGCTGCATCAAGTAGCTGGCTCTGGCCGTATAGTCGTTGAGGGCCGAGAGATGGAAGAACCCGGGGGATTCCGGCTGGAAGCAGGGCCTTTCCACGAACGGGAACGCGCCGCGGGAGGACCCCGATATCTCCATGAAATTGAAAAGATTGATACCGCGGACCAGCTGGTGATTGATCACGAACCGGATAAGATCCCCGTCCATCCCCTGGCCGTAGGCGCCGAAGCTTTCGGACATGGCTAGCGTGCCGCCGGTCTGGGAGGCGGCAGAGGAGGCGAACCGCTCGAAGAATCCGTTTCCTTCCGGGCAGGCGCGGCCTTCCTTGTCCGGCCAGCCGATCTGGTACCAGATGACGTCGATCCCCGGAACGTCGAACTCCCTAAGCTGCTCGAGCACGGTGCCGTACCCGTGAGACAGGCAACCGTCCGAACGGTGGTCGATGTCAAGGTGGCCCGTGAAGAGAAGACCGTGGGCGTTGCTCCATTCCCGGAGGGGGCGCAGGTAGTTCGTCCTGAAGAGCTCGCCCTGCAGCTCCCGGTAGTCCTGCCTTGCGCGCAGGCCGTCCGGGGAGCAGTCCTTTCCTATGGAGGCGAGCTCGGGCAGGTGATCGGTAAGATCATATCCGTATTTGTCCTTGAATTTTGAGGCGAACCCGTCCGGCCAGGGGTAAGACCCCGTGCCCGGCTCGTCCGTGAACATGCACAGCGCGGGACCGCTGCCGGCAAAGCGCGAAGTGCCTCTTTTCAGATGCAGCGCGTTTGCATACAGTTCGTGGGTCGTTTTGATGAACGCCTCGCCGATGCCGTCCGCTAGCGAGTCGGTGACTTCCGGTCCGGACTGCTCGATCTTGAAGACGGAAAGTGCCGTATCCCGCGTCAGTACGTCGTGCGGCTGAATCCTTCGTCCGTCCGCGAACGCGGCGACGTCTCTTTCGGCAGGCACGTATTTCTCGCCCGCGCGCAGATCCAGCGTGGAGCAGACGAGATTTTTCCGCACCGCCCCGGGGTTCAGCGCAGCCGTGCGTCCGCGCGCGCTGCCGGACGGCCAGCCTCCTTCGTCATACAGCCAGAAACGGAGGCCTTTGGAAGCGGCGTAACGGGCAGTTTTATCGACCAGTTCCATGAAAGCGGGACTCAGATAGTCCGGCTCCAGCGCCGTCCGCATGGTCGCGGGACGGAAATTTGTCGGCTCGGGGATGATATAGATTCCGCGGATGCCCGCTTCTTTCATGCGGTCGATCTGGCGGCAGACGTCCTCAAAATCGATTCGGTCGTTCCAGACCCAGGCATAGACGGGCTGAAGCAGGGAGTCGGGCTGTCTGAAGGCCTGCTCTGAAAAAGATGCGTAATCATCGCGGATGCGGGAAAAGAAAGAAGACATGACGTATCCTCCGGCGCAGTTTCGTTTCTTGCACTTCCATTATACCAAAAGACAGGCGGAAAAACAATTTCGAAACGCGTTTTTTGCCGGTCCGCTCTTTGCGGTTTTCGTGGACAAACGGGCGTTCGCGTGGTATAATGTTCGGGTATAGAGACAGCAGGGAGGATGCTATGAGGACTAGTTACCACACGCATACGTTCAGATGCAACCACGCATCGGGGACGGAGGAAGAATACGTCCTGCGGGCGATCGAAGCAGGCGTCAGCAAACTCGGGTTTTCGGATCACGCGCCTTATCCGATGGAGCCTGGGTACTGCTCCGGGTTCCGGATGAAGATGACCGACACCCCGGGGTACGTGCAGACGCTTCTCGACCTGCGGGAGAAATACCGCGGGAAGATCGAGATCTATATCGGATTCGAGGCTGAATACTATCCGAAATACTTCAAGGGTTTTCTGGAATTCCTGGACGATTTCCCCTACGATTATCTGCTGATGGGCCAGCACCTCCTCGGCAATGAGATCGACGAGGGCGCCCGGGGGTCCGGCGCCGAGACGGACGATGAAGCCGTTCTGAAGCGGTACGTGGACCAGGTGTGCGAAGGACTCGAAACGGGGGCCTTCAGCTGCGTCGCCCACCCGGACATCATCCATTACATAGGTCCAGAGGACATCTATCAGAAGCACATGGCGGTGCTCTGCGCCTGTGCCAAGCGCCTGTCCGTCCCGCTGGAGATCAATGGCCTTGGCATCCGCACGAACAGGTTCTACCCGGACAAGCGGCTGTGGCCGGTGATGGCGCAGACAGGAAACGACGTGGTCTACGGATGCGACGCGCACGACGTTCAGAACGCCTGGGACGAGGAATCCTACCAGAAAACGCTGAAGATCGCCGAACAGTACGGACTGCATCTGATCGAAGATCTGCCGCTGAGAAGGCCCGTATGCCCGGGGAAGAAGGGCTGATGCCGTCCCAAACAGCCGAAAAAGCAACCCTTTTCCCAGGATAAACGCATGAAAAAAACATGCGAATAATAGCCCTTAGTTTTAGCACTCCATTAGCACTACATCCAGATTCTGGCTTTTTAAAAGCCCAAACAATCAAAAATGTAGGTAAGTATTTTCTATAAATATATTGATTTG
>JAFSSK010000007.1 GCA_017451045.1 Clostridia bacterium | reverse complement strand
CGGCGAACAGGGCCGTCTGGTATGGATATGCGCAGCACTTGTCGTCATGTCCGTACCCGACGATACGCGACCGGTCGAACCCGACGTCGCGAGCTTTGCCTGCGGGAACGAGGCACAAATCAGCCGAGAAGAAATCCTCCTCGCAGATCCCGTATTTTTCATGGATCAAAGACAGCGTATAAGCCTTGACTGCGTCCTTTTCATCCGCTTTTTCTCCCGGGAAGGACCCTGTCACGACATTGAGCTTCTCCGCGGGGATCGCTTCACCGAGGGGCTTTGCGTTCGTGGCTCTGCCGAGATGGGGGAGAAGATCGTCTACGTAGAAGACCGGATCCCCGTCCTCGTCGCCGATATTGATGTTGACGACTGTCCCGTCGGTCCTTGCAACAATGCCGTGCAGGGCAAGGGGTACAGTCACCCACTGGTATTTCCTGATCCCGCCGTAGTAATGGGTCTTGAAGAAACTCATGCCGGACTCCTCGTAAAGCGGACAGGGCTTGAGGTCAAGACGAGGGGAATCAATATGGGAGGCTGTGATCCGGATCCCGTTTTCAAGCGGCTCTGAACCAATCTGGAACAGGAAAAGGTTCTTGTCTCTGTTATTGAAATAGTACCGGTCTCCCGGTTTTACGGTTTTGCCGAGCGAATACGCTTTGTACCCGTTTGCTTCAGCCATTTTGATGGCTGTAGCGACCGCTTCGCGCTCTGTCTTGGATGTGTCAAGGAACTTCTTGTATTCCTCCGCATAGGCAAGTGCTGTGTCGAATGCTTTCTTTCCGTTCAGTTCATAGACTGTTTTCTTCGTATAAGTGAGTGTGTCGTTGCTTGTCTTCTTGGATCTGGGCATAGTTTTTCTCCTTGTCAAAATGATTATTGCTTATGTTTCGCCGTACAGGCGGTCATAGACTGCCAGCGTCTTGTTGAACTTTTTGAGATAGGACTGTGTGCTGCGGTCCGGAAGGTTTACAAGGACCCCGTTGGCATCAACACAGTCGGGATCTGCAAGCCATTCGTCGACGACGACGGGGCCTACGTGAAACGCAGCGATCGCGGTGTTCCAGTTTCCGTATCTGCCATAGAGGTAAGACAGGTATTTCGTTCCGTACCTGATGTTCGTATCAGGATCATACAGGATCCCGAATTCCTGGTTTTTCTCCTGCAGAAGGCCGTCCCTAATGAAAAGGAATTCGGCCTCGGACAGCTGGAACAGCCCGACGTTGCCTGATGATGACACCGCGTTGGATCTGAAGCCGCTTTCCGTATATACAAGGGTATATACCACATTGCACGGGATACCGTTCAGACCGGAATAGGCCACGATCTGCGTTTCGTACGACTTCTGAAATTTCCTGTATTCCATGGCCGTGCAGACCTTGTCGAACACGATCCCGCTCACAAAGGAGACCGCTATGATCACGATGAAGATGATGGTCCTGCGCAGGGCTTTATTCACGGGGGATCACCCCCGTTTTTCGTAAGATCTTGAAGACCTCGTCTTCGACCTTGCCGGGATCTTTGTCGTTCACGATGACGAAATCTGACCGTTTTTCGTAATAACCGTCCTCCTGCTGCGCCTCCATTCGTTCCTTCGCTTTCTCGTGATCGATTCCGTCCCGCCTGATGATCCTTTCCAGTCTTGTCTTCTGCGGGGCCAGAACTGCGACGACATGATCGCAGATCTTGTCAAAGCCTGATTCGAACAGAAGCGGAGCATCTATACAGATGCCTTTGATATGATCATGCTCGGCATCCAGGATCATCTCTTTGACCCTTGCAAGGATATGCCGGTGGGCAATCTCGTTCAGGGTCTTTTGCCTATCTTTTCTGTCCGGGGCGTCTTTGTCGAAAACATAGGACGCAAGCAGCGGCCTGTTGAGCGATCCGTCTCCGTTGAGGAATGCCGGCCCGAACGTCCCGACGATCTCGTCAAGACATACGGAAGGAGGAACGAGCAAATCATGGTAAACGGCATCCGTATCGATGACGGGAATACCCGCTTTTTCAAAGAAACTGCCGGCCAGTCCTTTTCCGGCTCCTGTCGGTCCGGTGAGTCCAATGATCGTCATACCGTCACGTCCTTTCCGGTCTCAGCAGCCTTATTTGCGGCTGAGAGAATCTTCTGAACGTAAGCCCCGTCAGAAAAGGAGGGAGAAAAAGCGTTCTTGGAAAAAACGGAGTTCAGATAGGCATAATAACTGTGCACATGACCGCGTAGCCATCCGATCGGCGCTTTGGGTGAAGGGAATGAACCGCCCGGTGCGTCGTATCTGCCGCCGCAGGAGATCCTTGTCACGCCGCTTATGCCGCCGTGAGGTCTGTTCGGGACATCGGCACAGTAATAATCAAGGTAGTCCGGTTCCATCAGCGAGAAGGACAGGGAACCGCCTGTACCGTTAACACGGAAGTGCAGATCGTCGTCCGTGCCGTTTTCAATCTTCGAGCACACGATCGTCCCGCAGGCGCCGCCGGCCGTTCTGGCCAGCATATAAAACGCTTCGTTCGCATTGGTAGGTACTTGTCTGCCGTATGCGTCCGGATGCGACTGGAAGGCGATCTGCGCGTATGCGCTGATCGATGAAAGATCCCCGACCAGCCAGTGGCACAGGTCGATGACGTGGGGTCCCAGATCGTAAAGCGTTCCGCCACCGGATACGGCAAGATCCTGCTTCCAGCCGGAAGGCTTGTTCGGATCGAGGTCGCTGTTGTGCAGATAGGAAAATGAAAAGGACAGGATCCTTCCGAGTTTTCCTTCCGTGATCAGTTCATGCGCCCGGATGACTGCCGGCAGATGACGGTTGTTGAATACCATCCCGCATACGAGTCCGGACTTCTGAGCCAGATCCGCCAGTTCCTGCGCCTGTTCTGGGTCCGTGCAGAGCGGTTTTTCGCACAAAACGTGCTTTCCGGCAAGGATCGCTCGCCGGGCGGTCTCATAATGATACTTGTTCGGCGTACAGATGTCGAGGATG
>JAFSSK010000097.1 GCA_017451045.1 Clostridia bacterium | reverse complement strand
GGGTCCGCTAAAAAAGCGTCCGAATCCATCCATTTGCCGGCGGATTTACACAATGATTTGGGAAAAGACATGTGATCAACTCCTATTCACTTACTTAAGACGGAATTCAGCGCGAAAAGTTTCCGTCCTGCAAGAGAAGAATCTTCATTTTTTTCTTGGCGTGGTCAAGACGGGATTTGACGACCTTCGCGCTCGTCCCCAGGATCTGCGCGATCTCGTCATAGGAAAGGTTCTGCATGTACCGCAGCACCAGTACGTCTCGCAACGGCGGACTCAGCTTGGCGATGGCTCTGTGGACGGCTTGCGCGTCAAGATCCCGCATGGTGCTCCTGACCGGGTCCGATTCGACGGATTCGTCCGGAAGCTGGAGCGTCTGGTCCGTGTCCTCGTCGTCAGGGGATGGATCCAGCGAAACGGGATCGGGTCGTCCGGCCCGGAGAGCGTCCAGGCCAGCGGTCCTTGCGATCCTGAATATCCAGCCCGAAAGGGAACAGTCGCTCCTGAATCCCGGCAGCGTCCGCCACAGGCGAAGGAAAGTGTCCTGCGTTGCCTCCATGGCGTCCTCCCGGTTGGCCAGCATCTGGAAAAGGTAAGCATAGACTTTCTTTTCGAAAGCCAGAACGATCTGCTCGAAAGCAGCCTCGTCGCCGTTTTTGGCTGAGGCGAGGATTTCTGTCCAGTCAGTCATCGCAGGCCTCCGATCCGTCCGCGCCGGTTCGAAGGATCTTGCAAAGGGCTTCCTTGACGCCCGCAAGATCCGGCGCTGTCATCAGCTCGTTCCGGACGGCGGCAGATCCTCTCATCCCGCGCGTATAGTACGCAAGATGCTTGCGGCACTCGGCAAGGCCGGACCGTTCGCCCTTTTCGGCGATCAGCAGCTCCGCGTGGCTCAGCGCCATGCGGATCCTTTCCTCCGCTGAGGGAGGAGAGAAGGACCTGCCCTCGAACCCGTCGATGATCATCCTGAAGATCCAGGGGTTTCCGAGCGCCGCACGGCCGATCGCGATCCCGTCGCAGCCCGTCTGCCGCATCATCGCGGCCACGTCTTCAAAAGTCCTTATGTCGCCGTTGCCGACGACGGGGATTGAGACCGCTTCCTTGACGGCCCTGATCACGTCCGGATGGATCCCCGCGCGGTACAGCTCCTTTTTGGTCCTTGCGTGTACGCAGATCAGGGAAGCGCCGCTCTGCTCGAGGAGCTTCGCAAAGTCGGCCGTACCGGCCGTTGTGTCCGTGCCGGCCCGGATCTTGACGGTCACGGGAACGGGGACGGCGTCTTTCACGCACCGGACGATCCTTGCGGCCAGTTCCGGCCTGTCCATCAGGGCGCATCCCTCGCCGTTCCCGGCGATCTTCGGCATGGGGCATCCCATGTTGATGTCGATGGCGGCAGGCGGCTGGGAGAACATGGCGCCGCGGTAGTCGCAGGCGCAGATCCTGGCCGCCGCTTCGGCCATGATGTCCGGCTCGCTGCCGAACAGCTGAACGGAATGATGGGTCTCATCCGGATAAACGGCCGCCAGGGGCGCAGTCTTGCCGGGGACGGTCTCGATGTCTTTTTTGCACCGCAGCTCATAGATGAGCGCTTTCGCGGACACCATCTCCGAGGTGGTCCATTCGCAGCCGAAACGGTTGCACAGACTGCGGAAAGCGTGGTCCGTGTCCCCGGCCATGGGCGCTAGGAACAGACCGTATTCAAGTCTTTTTTTACCGATCGTCAGCACATCCGCAGTCTCCTTTCGTCAGCATTCGGCTCCGCTATTGATTTTACCTTCAATCATGGCAAAAATCAAGTGGCACTTATCCGGGTCAATCGGTTGTTTATTTTAAAAGAATATGATAAAATGAAGCCGTACAATATAGAAGGGCCGGCGCATCACGCAGGGACGCCGGCCGCGAAGACAGGAAAGGCATGAGGACG
>JAFSSK010000006.1 GCA_017451045.1 Clostridia bacterium | reverse complement strand
GACATTGATTTTATCCTCCGATTTGTTTTTCTGTTTTCGACTGGCAGGTCGTTAATAGTTTACCACAAATCGGAGGATTTCTCTCATCGGCAATAGCCTCTTTTGAACCACGCGACTATCGCGTGGTTTTCTTATTTCAAAGACTCAGGCGCGAAAGGAAACTTCCGCGCCTGTACTTTTTCAAAAAACAAGTATTTAACTAAAAACACATTGAAAAATGCTATTTTTCAGTCTTTTCCACATCCAGCTCCATCAGTGTCTCGCGCGGGCGCATGCCCATCGACTCGTAGAATCTTCTGGCGCTTTCGTTTCCTTCCCAGACGTGAAGCGTCACCGTTTCGCATCGGGATCTTTTAGCTTCTTCCCTGACGAATTCGAACAAAAGTTTCCCTATCCCCTGATGCCTGGCCGATTCGTCTACGCAAAGATCATCGATGAACATCGTGCGGACCGGCCGCATATGTCTTGCGTGAGCCGGTTCCTCCAGTCTGCAGAAAACATAGCCCCGTATGCGTCCGTCCTCTCCGGCAGCCACGAAGACGGGCGTGTTTTTCGCCGCAAGGATCTTTTTGAGATCCTCCTCGCCGTATTTCGTCATGCCGTCGACAAAAAGGTCCGGACGGATCCGTGCGTGAACGGCAAGGACCTGCGAAAGTAGTTCTAAAAGGGACGGTATGTCTTTTTCGGCCGCTAGTCTTATGATCATGGCAGTACAGTGTTGAATCCGCATTCCACGCGGGACGTTTCCGTCTTGTCTATCATCTCTTCGCCTTCAAACGCATTGCCCGTGATGATGCAGGATCTGTTGTGCTCCTCTACCGAGATATGCTTTTTCCTGTCGCTGAAATAGCAGGAGCTGATGCTGGCTGAGCGGCAGTTGACGCGTATCGCGGGACTTCCGCGGCGTTCTGAGTCGCAATCCCAGTGCACGAAATGGCAGCCGTTCACGATCACGTGACAGTCGCCGTTCATATTGATGATCACAGGTGTTCCGTTGTAGCCCCAGTCCATCCGTCCGACGCCCCAGAATCCGCAACCCGTCAGCTTGACAGGGCCTTTGTTCGTATCTTTGATCAGAAACTCGCCCATGAACTGCGAATTGCTGAATGAAACGCCTGCGTGCGGCTGCGTCTGCTCCACGACGACCGAATACGGTGCGAGGTCGTGTCCGCAATGCGTAAGGACCGCATTGGCGGGTCCCTGTCCCATATCGCAGAATCTGAATCCGACCTGGTAGAAGATGGAAAAACAGTTGACCATGTATTCCCAGTCCGTTCTGCCGATGACGAACGCTTCGCCGTATTTGGTCATGATTTCCATGACGGCAGGCTTCATGGACCACCAGGGATTGAAATGGACGTCTTCGACGCGTCCGATATCCGTGATGCCGTCCATGACGATCCCGCGCCTCAGCGGCTGGCCGTAAACGCGCGCGATGAAATGCCTTTCGTTCCCCGTCGCGTCGATCCCGTTGTACGGATTGACAAGTTCCACGTCCAAAACGGACGGATTCTTCCCGCGCATGGCGACCGTATACGGGTACGGATAGGGTTCTGCGTCGTCCCGCTGTTTGGGATAGTATATGCAGAAACCCTTCAGCGTGGAATTCGTATTCAGCTTTATGAACGGTTCCCCGCCCTCGTTGTTCCTGTCTCCCCTTACAAGCAGAGCGGATCCGGCAGAGCCGGGTTCCGGCAGCTTTGCGTCGCGGTGACCGTTGTGCGCGGGCACGCAGGCAAACGTGCCCTCCAGCGTCACGTCGACTGGGACGGTCAGATGACCGTCGAAAGCATATTTCCCGGGCGGGACAAAGACGATCCCGCCTTTTTCTCCCGCCTTGTCCAGCGCTTTTTGAAATGCGTCCGTGTTGTCCGACATCCCGTCTGCTACGGCGCCGAAACCACTGACGCAGAAAACGCCTTCCCGATCGAAGATAGTTTTTTCGCTCATAGTATTCCTTCCCGGATCACAGTTTTTCCAGGATCTCCGGATGTTTTGTCAGGTCTAAGCGCTCATAGTTGTTTGCAGCGTCGAAGAACCAGACGGATGCGTCAGGCCTTGCGCCTGACTTCAAGATCGTGTACTTGCCGCCGATATAGCAAAGAGCAGTTTCGTTCTCGCAGGCGATGACGGACATGCCTGCGTCGGACGCATGACTGTTGAATTCCTGCCAGAAGGCGCTTTCGTAGTGCGGAACGTTGCAGTACGGAATAAGACCAGCGCCGTCCACATACACGAAGCGGTCGTACGGGCCGCAGTCGTCAAAGCCGCGGCTGAACCAGCACATAGAACCGGAAGAGCTTCCGAACATGACCGTTCCAGTTTCGAACGCCTTGCGAAGATGCACAGGTAAATTGAATTTGTTCCACAGGTTCATGCAGAACTGAAGATTCCCGCCGGGTACCTCGATGATGTCCGCCTGGCTGATCTTCTGTGCCGCGATCTCCTCGGTCATATATGGATGCGTGAGCATCAGCGTCTCGCAGTTGCAGCCGTATTTCGCGAACATGGCAAGCGTCGCGATGTTGGTGTCATAGGCCGTCGTCGGGATGACCAGGTAGTTGATGCCGCCGCGCTTGCCGGTAAGGTTCACGATATTGCGGACGAATTCCCAATTCGGCGCGAACCCGCCGCCGATCGCGACGATCTTGCCGACGTTCGATCCCTTCTTGAGAAGCGGTCCGTAGGAAAGATCGGGATTCAGCAGCTGCAGCTCGTCCATATTGAATTTCGGGTCGTTCAGGATGGCCTGCCAGCGCTCCACCATGAAGGGTTCGTTGTTGACCGGCATGAAGCCGCCGTTGAGATACCCTTTCACGGCCGGACGGCGCCAGTCGTCCGTCGTTAAGAAGATGTATTTCATCCCCGGGACGTCCTTCAGATGCTGTATCGTGATCTGGGTCAGGTATTTCGAAAGGCCTTTTCCCCGGAAATCCGAACGGATAGAGACCATGTGCATGTCTCCCCTGTGATCCGGAGCCGTCTTGTGCCAGAAGGCGGTCGTCGTTCCGATGTGCTCGCCCTTGTAATCCAGGAAGAACACGTCATTGTACAGGTCGATGTTGATGTTGTTCGTGATACTGTTGTCGAACGTCGCAGCTGTCGCCTTGTCTCCTACCAGTCCGTTTTGGCAGATCCGGCACCAGTCGAGTTTGTCGGATTCCTGCTTGTATGTGGAGATCGAATAGCCTTCTGGCAGCGGCTCATTGGGAATCTTGTTGCCCGGGAGCCAGTACATTGTCAGCTGTCCCATGCGTCAGTTTCCCTCCTTGATATCCTTGTAGTAATCGTCTGCTTCCCAGAAGAAGATTATCTTTCCGCCTTCGTCCACGTTGAGAACGTGATCGTAACCGTATGCGTTTTCCATGTTTCCGATAAACCATGCTTTTTCCATCTGCGCGCTGCCGCCCTTGGCGCAGTCGCCTTCCATGCCGATGTGGTAGTTGCCGTCCTTCGGCACGGTGAAGTCCAGATGAACAGTCTTGAACTCAGTCTGGCAGAATTCCTTGGATGCGATCTCCTCTCCGGTCTCAAGGTCGCGGACGAACAGCCGGCAGACAGTGCTGCTCGTTCTGACGCGTCCAGAGAACCTGCAAGGACTCCCGCCTCTTACCCACAGGCCCTGATAAAGCGCCGTTCTGCCCTTTTCAAGGCTGCGGATATACCCGTAAGGCGTTCCGCCGACGGGTCTTATAACGCCTGCGGACGCCGGATCTTCGTTCTGATCCATCGACCAGAAGACACGGCCGTCTTTGAAGTCACCGTTGTGCAGCTTCATGGTGGACCTGTAGCCGCTCATATCCGCGATCTGCGTTTCGAAGAAATTGATCTCGATGGCGTCAACTTTATTGTTTTCGAACCGGACGCGGGTCACGGGCGGGTCGTCCCGTTTGTCCGTATACGGGCAGTACAGCCAGTTGCCCATGGTCTTGAAGTAGTTGTCGTGAACGTGCACGTCGCGTACTTCCACCTTCTCCTGGTCCGGGCAGTCGATGCCCCACAGGATCATCCCGTAGGCTTTGCAGCGTCTGGAGACCAGATGGTTGTGGTCGATCTCGATGCCGACGCTTGGCTGCGGCAGTTCGGACGTCCACCATGTGATCCCTCTCGGATCGCGGTAAGAAGCGAAGATATAGACGGAGTCGTCTCCTGTATCCATGTCGCATCCTGTCACGCGGATATTCTGGGAGTTCATAAGGCAGATCCCGTCGCCGTTGCCGTAGCTGGACTTGTTGATCTTCAGGTTGCTGAACAGACCGTTCCTCGTCGTGAACGGCATGATGGCGTATGAATGGTAGTTCGTGATGGTAACGTCGGAGATTACGTAGTTGCTGACCTGGTAGAATCCGATCGGGCACAGCCTCATCAGTTTTTGATAGTTGTTGTCTCCCTCTTTTTCGTCCGCGTCCATCATATCGATGGTGCCGTTGCCGGTGACTTTAAAATCATGACATCCCTGCTGCGCAAAGATCATGGGGTAGTTCAGGTACCAGACATGACTCCACTTGATGGTGTCAGACCAGTTATGCCCCAGCTGCGGATGGTATTCCTCGTATCCGTCTTCCAAAGGACGAACGTATGCGTTGGGATCGCGGGTCTGCTTCAGCACGGCGCCGTCTTCGAAATGGATCTCCACGTGGTTTCTGATGGTCAGCGAAGCGGAAAGATATCTTCCCTTCGGCAGGACGACCGTTCCGCCGCCGGCTGCCGCCATGTCGTCTATCGCCTGCTGGATGGCAGGTCTGCATTCATGCTTGCCGTCCGCGACGGCGCAGTAAGGCGGATCCGTAACGCTTACGCGTCTGTCCGGGATCACTACCGGGAACTCTTTGAAAAACATAATCGATTCCTCCTGTAGAACTGGTGAACCGGCGTCCGAAAGGGCCGCCAGTGCTCACTTTTTCTTACTTTCAATTATACTTTATTGAAATGAAGGTGTCAACAAAAAAAGCGTCTCCGCCTTGACTTTTCGCAGGTTCATTATATAATTGAATCATAATGCTTCTTCTGGACGTGAATTCATCCGATCCGGGAGCAAAAACCGCAGAAAGGACACTTTGTATGAAAGCAGTAAAGACACAAAACGCTCCGGCGGCGATCGGGCCCTATTCACAGGCGATCATCGCGAACGGACTGGTCTACACCTCGGGGCAGATACCCGTCGATCCTTGTGACGGGAGCGTGAAAGAAACGTTTTCAGAGCAGGCAGAACAGGCCATCAAAAATCTTGAGGCCGTTCTGGCAGCTGCTGGCAGCAGTAACGAAAAAGTTGTAAAAACAACATGTTTTTTGAAATATATGTCTGATTTCCCCGTTTTTAACGAGATCTATGCAAAGCATTTCCCGTCATGCCCTGCCAGAAGCTGCGTGGAAGTTGCTTGTCTTCCGAAGAACGTTCTTGTCGAGATCGAAGCGGTTGCAGAAGCGGCTTCCTGCGACAAAGCGTAAACAACGAATAGGAGTTATACCGATGACAGACCCTTATGA
The DNA here is from genome assembly GCA_017451045.1 of Clostridia bacterium. GTDB lineage: Bacteria > Bacillota > Clostridia > Oscillospirales > CAG-272 > UBA1770. Next base: position 3,147 of record JAFSSK010000006.1, on the reverse strand, counting down.
AGTATTTGACCAGATCGTTTTTTCAGATGAACGATCTTTATTCGGCAGCCAGCACATCCTGCTGCGCAACTGCACGTTCGACCGAGGCGAATCCCCGCTGAAAGAATGCAAGGATATCGAGCTGCATTCCTCCCTGTTCCGCTGGAAGTATCCTTTGTGGTACTGCGACGGAGTCCGGGCCACGGACTGCGTATGGTTCGACACGGCCCGCGCAGGCGTATGGTACTCGAAGAACGTAACCGTTGACGGGGCTTCCATCTCCGCGCCCAAGAACTTCCGGCGCTGCGACGGGCTGACGCTGCGTGACGTAAGATTCCATCATGCCGAGGAAACGATGTGGCAGTGCAGCAACGTCCTTATGCGCAACGTGACAGTATCCGGCGGCACGTATTTCGCCATGAACAGCAACAAGATGGAGATTGACGGACTGAATCTTGACGGAAACTACGCGTTCGACGGCGCATCGGACGTTGTCATCAGGAATTCCCGCCTCATCACGAAGGACGCTTTCTGGAACAGCAAGAACATTACCGTCTATGACTCCTTCATCTCCGGCGAATACCTCGGATGGAACGCAGAGAATCTCACGCTGATCAACTGCACGGTTGAAAGCCTTCAGGGCATGTGCTACATCGACGGCCTCAAGATGGTTAACTGTAAGCTGGTCAACACGACGCTCGCGTTCGAGTATTCCACCGTCGACGTGGATCTTGTCGGTTCAGCCGGCAGCATTTTCAATCCGTCTTCCGGTACGATCAAGGCGGACCGGATCGATGAGCTTATCATGCAAAAAGACCGGATCGACCCGACAAAGACCAAGATCCGGTGTAAAGCAATCGGAAAGATATCCGACAGTCCGGAGTGGTGATATGCGGTACGATTTTGACAAAGTGATCAACAGACGCCATACGGACAGCACCAAATGGTCCGTTCCGGACACGGAACTTCCTATGTGGGTCGCCGATATGGATTTTGCCACGGCGCCGCAGATCATCGACGCGCTAAGATCGCGGACCGATCACGGCATCTTCGGCTACACGGAAGTCACGGACGAATGGTACGAAGCCTATGACAAATGGTGGCGCGAACGCCACGGGATGGGGATGGAAAAGGAATCCCTTCTCTTCTGTACAGGCGTTGTCGCCGCCATATCCAGCACGGTACGCAAGCTCACGAAACCGGGCGACAGAGTCGTCGTCCAGACGCCCGTATACAACATCTTCTTCAACAGCATCGTCAACAACGGCTGTGCAGTCTTTGAGAACAGACTGATCTATGACGGCGAGCATTATTCGGTCGACTTCGATGATCTTGAGAAAAAACTATCCGAGCCGGACGTAAGGCTCATGATCCTGTGCAATCCTCACAACCCAGTCGGCAAGATCTGGGATTGTGAAACGCTTGATAAGATAGGAGAACTGTGCCAATCTCACGGCGTGACGGTCCTGTCCGACGAGATCCACTGCGACGTCGCCTCACCGGGACACGCCTACGTGCCCTTCGCGTCCGTCAGCGACGTCTGCAGGAACAACAGCATCACATGCGTCTCTCCGACGAAAGCGTTCAATCTGGCAGGAATCCAGACCGCTGCCATCTATATTCCAAACAAAGATCTTTACGCAAAGATCAACCGCGCCATCAACACGGATGAAGTCGCTGAGCCGAACGTTTTCGCGACTGTCGGTGCCGTTTCGGCCTTCACCAAAGGCGGCGAGTGGCTCGATCAAATGAATGAATATGTTTCAAATAACAAAGAAACAGTCTGTTCGTTCTTGCACGAACGTCTTCCCGGTGTCCGTGCCGTCCGGGGAGACGCGACATACCTTGTATGGCTGGACGTCAGCAGTTACGGAAACAGCCGTGACGTGGCCGGTTTCCTTCGCGAGAAAACGGGGCTTTACGTAACGGCAGGATCCGTATACGGAAAAAACGGAGACGGGTTCCTGCGCATGAACGTCGCCTGTCCCAGTTCCACCCTTTTTGACGGTCTTGACCGGCTTGAGCGGGGGCTGAACGCTTTTGTAAGATAACCAACGCACATATTTTCAGCGATGGAAGGAGTCTCATCCATGTCTGCATTCGGGCCAAAGGAGACGGCGCGACAGACGATACAGCCGCTATCTCGTTTCATCATTCATATTAAAAACAATATCGGCATAGCTGGCGGCAAGCCAGTCTATGCCGATATTGTTTTTAGTTCCCTGTCAGCGCGGACAGTGTCAGGCCCTAACGTCTTCGAGTTTCGCCATTCTGGCGGCTGCCTCGTCGGAATAGTCCGGCACGCTCACTTCATCCATCGAGATCCCCAGATACGGGATCACGGCTTTAAGGACTGCCTCTGTCGTGATCTTTCTGCCGATTGGATTGTAGAAATGACATTTGTCCGAATAGCATTCAGGCGTGATGACGTTATGAAGCTCATTGACAGCAATGCCATTCTCCCGCATCACTTTCCTTGCGACATCGTTATAGATCTCTACGTCCGCTTCTTTCCTGTAGAGCCAGAAACTGTGCTTCGATTCGATGACAGGCGTGTTCGTCGCGAATACCTGAACGGCATTCGGATAGAGGAACTTAATTCTTCCTATGATCCGTCCCAGATAGTTGCCGTAGCATTCCGGCGTGGAAACGGGTTCGTCTCCCGTGAATCGGATCATGTCGTGCAGGCCGACGTTCCAATGTACTACGTCGCAGTCCTGACCGATCCGCAGCTGTGCCTCCCAGTCGCCGAGGGAATAGTAGGTATAGGCTGCAAAGCAGCAGTTCTCGGACGGCCAGAAGCAATCAGCCTTCCCCGCCAGCGCGATCTTCACATAGGGCGCGTATCCCATCCTGATGGAATCGCCGATCATGTACAGCTTCTTCATCGCGTCCACCTGACTTATTTCCCGTAGTATTTCTTCAGCTGTTCGGGATCGACGGCCTCATTGACGATCAGGATGTCGTCGAACATCCGAAGCGAAATGTCTTTCGCCTGCTCCAGCGCGATCCAAAGCTTTCCGACTCTGAAATAGTCATCCAGCGAATCCGGGAATGTCTTTTCCACGCATTTCTCGAAATTCAGGTATCCTGTGATCTTGCGCTGCGCAAGATCCACCGTATACATGAAGTGGCACCACTGATCAGTCTCTTCGACCGACTCGTCGT
>JAFSSK010000096.1 GCA_017451045.1 Clostridia bacterium | reverse complement strand
ACCTGCTTACGCTGAGGTGGGGGCTTCACAGACGGCATGAGCCGCCTGATCTATTTTACCCTGTTATGCCGGATGATCCGACAGAGGTAAGGGGTCTATCCCCGGTGTCCCGACCGGTTGTTTTTCTTTCTTGTATTAGTTTCGCTTTCTGTGTCGGAATCTAACGTATACTAACCGCAATTCATCTCACCGCCTTTAGAGGACGGGAGAATTCTTGCTGTATGCTTGTTAAACCGTTATGTCGTCAAAATGCGGTATCAAGCAGAGTAATACCGTCAATCGTCAGATCGAAGTACGGAGCGGAACGGTACTCAGATTCATGGAAGTATCCGTCCTTGATGACCTCGGTCTCGCCTGCATAATCGCCGTAATCGTCGACATCTGCAAGGTAGGACGTGAGCGGTGCGCCGTCCTTTGTGAACTTGCTGGTGTCAAATACTTTCAGCTCGCCTTTTGCGAGTTTGTCGCGGACTTCAATGACCTTTTCGAGTGTGCCTGCGGCAACAGCGGAGCCAAGATTGGTCAGTTCGACGGAACCTGTCTTGATGGTGCCGATGTAGTCTTTGGCAGGAGTCTTGTTGTTGAGTTTGCAGTCGATCAGATATTTGTAATACGGAGCCCAGTTGATACGGCTGGAGATCAGGAACGTGTTCGGAGCTGCCGCATAGGTGGAGCCGTTGTAGCTTACGTTCGGAACATTGGCTTCTTCACAGGCGTTAGGAGCTCCCATGCTGTCTGCGTGCTGGCTGATCAGGACACAACCGTTGCTGATCAGTTTCTTTGCTGCGTTGTTTTCTGCTGTTTCATCGTACCAGCTGCCGGTGAAGGTGACTTCCATGGTAGCTTCCGGAACGACGGAACGAACGCCGAGGAACCAGGAGGTATAACCGCTGATAACTTCGGCATATGTGAATGCGCCGATGTAGCCGACTTTGGCCTGTGCGGCAGTGATCTTGCCGGCATCGATCATTTCTTTCAGCTTCAGACCGGCAACGACGCCAGCAACATAACGTCCTTCATAAATGGAAGCGAACGCATTGACGTAGTTGGGGAGATCTTCGGTGGTGTGAGCTTTCGTACCGGTGCAGTGAGCGAACAGAACGTCCGGATACTCTTTGGCAGCGTCCATCATGTATTTTTCATGACCGAAACTGTCGGCGATAATGACTTTGCATCCTGCTTCAGCCATTTCAACGGCCTTGTCTTTGCATTCAGCGCCTTCCGGGATACCGGTTGCGATGATGACCTGCGCGTCGCTCAGGCCAAGTTCCTGCTGAACGCTTTCCATCGCCACGATAAAGTTCTTGTCGTAGGTGGAGTTCTTGTCGTGCAGACAAATCAGACCGATCTTGAAATCGGAGGGGATTGTCCCCGATACTTTCTGCTCGGAAATGCCTTCGTAAGCAGGAAGAACGATTTCTTTCTTGGTTCCGGCGACGTTTCCGCAAGACACGAGACATACGGTCAGCATCAGTACGGCCAGAACGACAGCTAAGATTTTCTTCATAGATTTTGATCCTCCGTAAAAATAGTGCTTATTTACCCCGCCGGCAGACTGACCGGCGGTAATGTACAAAAAGAAAAAGAGAAACAGCCGAAATCTGTTTCCCGAGCTCAAATGACTGCATGAGTCATTGAAACCAATAGTCGTGACTTGGGGCGTCACGGTAGAGACTTTTGAGCCCTTTGGAAACCAAACATTCAAAGATATATCGGTTGAAGTATTCGTGCTTTTTTCTGCAAGATTATTCTATCATAAACAGACCTAGAAGTCAACTAAAACATAAAATTATTACATAATGAAAAAACATTTGAAAGGACTTAATTTTTTATCTACTTTATGGTATACTGTATAGTGGTGTCGGGTCGGAAAAGACTGCCGCAGGGACCGGACAGAGCATCTGTGTTCAATCGGGAGGGCGAATCATTGAGAAGAAAAATGCTTTCTTTGCTGAATATTTTCATCATTACCGGCATATTGATTTTTGTCGCGGTGTACTCCCGGATCGATCACGAGAACGCCTATTACAACCAGGTCGACAGTTTTGAAAACATGACCGTCGCGTTGGAGAACATCACGCAGAACTACCTTGAAGGAGAACAGGGGATTTGCGATGTATGGGCACGTTATATCAACAACAGGCATATGACGCTCGAAGAAGCCACATTGTTTATAAGGGAATCCCACGTGCTGAAGAACACGTCGTCCCACCTGATCTACAGCGATACGATGAGAGGACTTTCCACAAGATCCGTCTCAACAGCTCCAGATGAGTATGAAGTCGATTACAGGAACGTCGATATCATCGGAGACGGGAAGTGGATCGCCGACATCAGTCAGGCAATCAATATATCCAGGGCATATACGAATCCGATGAACGGCGAACAGTCTCTTGCCTTCATCAACAGGATTACCGTATATGACGAGACGAGCGGGACGGACAGAGAGGCTTATTTGTTGAGAATCGTTCCGATATCCGATCTGGAGGAAAAGTGGGCGTTTCCGCAGTCGGAATTCAAAAATGCGGAGATCTCGGTCATCAACGCCAACGGGGACTACATCATCAAAGGCGGTTCGTTCAAGAGTAGCAATTTCTTTGAATTCTATAAGTCATACAACCAGATCAGCAATACGGATCTGCAGGACCTGAAGGAAAGCACAAGCGGGGAAACGGGCAGTTTTGTCATGAAGGATTCCCGGGACAACCTATGCGTGATCGCGCACACGCCGGTGAGAGTGACGAACGGGTGGGTCATGCTCAACTATATTCAGCGTTCCAGCCTGGATTCAAAAACCGAAAACTGGATCCTGATCGGGGTTATCACGGTTGGGCTTCTGTTCCTGCTCGCCGTCAACACCGTGTATATGAGGCTGTTCAACAAAAAGCTGCAGCAGATGGCCAAGGAGGCGGAATCGGCGAACAAAGCCAAAACAGTATTCCTGTCGACCATGTCGCACGATATCCGAACGCCGATGAACGCGATTATCGGCATGACGACGATCGCCGAGAAAAAAATCGATGACCCAAAGACGGTCAGCGAGAGTCTGCACAAGATCTCGATGGCGAGCAACCATCTTCTGACGCTGATCAACGACATTCTCGACATTTCAAAAGTTGAAAGCGGTAACCTTTCGCTGAACCCGATTCCGTTCTCCATCGTCGAATCCATCGAAAACCTTGTCAACATTTCCCAGCCGATGATAAAGGAAAAAATGATCGATTTCGATGTTCGTATCGATCACGTGGAGAAGGAGTACCTGTATGCCGACAATATTCGGCTGAACCAGATATACATCAACATCTTGTCCAATGCCATCAAATACACGCAAGCCGGCGGGCGCATCTGCGTGGATCTCAGAGAAGAAGAAAGCACAGATCCGGGAAGCGTCAGGCTGACGTTTATAGTGGCAGACAACGGCATGGGGATGAGCCCGGAGTTTATGAAGGTGATGTATCAGCCGTTCCTCCGGCAGACCGATTCCCGCGTCAACAGCATCCAGGGGACAGGACTTGGTCTTGCTATCACCAAGAGTATGGTCGATCTGATGCACGGGACAATAGACTGTCAGAGTGAACTGGGAAAAGGAACTACTTTCACGATCACGATCGATCTCCCCGTTGCGGACAAGCAGCCGGATTCGTTTGAACTCGGACCGATCGATATACTGGTTGTCGACGACGATCCCGTCCTTATCGAAACGGCTACGGACACGATCGAGTCTCTCGGCGCGAGTGCCGAAAAGGCGGGAAGCGGTCCGGAAGCGCTCGAAATTATCAGAAGCAGACAAAAGACGGGGAAAAACTATGACATCGTCATCGTAGACTGGAAGATGGCGGGCATGGACGGTGTTGAAACGGCAAAGCAGATCCGCAGCGAATTCGGCAATAGCGTTCCGATCCTTCTGGTCTCTGCGTACGATTGGTCGGAAATCGAGACGTCCCTGCCGGACATCGGTATCAACGGATTCATCAGCAAGCCGCTGTTTCGCTCCACGCTGTATGAGAAGATCAATGAGATTCTCGGCGTCGAAGCCGGAGCGATCGAGTCGGAAGACGATTATGCGGACCTGGCCGGTACAAATGTTCTGGTGGCCGAAGACAACGAGATCAACTGGGAGATCATTCATACGCTGCTTGAGATGTACGGCATCGGTTCCGAGCGCGCCGAGAACGGATCGGTATGCGTTGAAAAACTGAACGCGGCCCGCGAGGATGAATTCGACCTCGTGTTCATGGATATCCAGATGCCGGTGATGAACGGAATCGACGCCACGAAGGCCATCCGCAAGTTCGAAAACAGAAGGATCGCACAGATCCCGATCATAGCCATGACGGCAGACGCCTTTTCCGAAAACATTTCGGAGTGTCTGAATGCGGGAATGAACGGGCATATTGCGAAACCTGTCGATATAAAAATAGTTATCAGAGAAATAAGAAAGATCAAGGAGAAAAAACAATGAAAAAGTTATTCTGCGTGGTCCTCGTTATCGTGCTTTCCTTAGCTGTTGTCTCGTGCGGCAAAGGCGGCGAAGAGAACAAAGAGGTGTTTACGCCGTCGCTGGACAAAGAAACGGCAGGCGAGATCAACGTCGTCGGACACTACAGCAATTTCGAAGCGCTCGAAGAGGAATTCAACAGGTTTGCCGAGTACTATCCGAACGTGGTGCTGAAATACACCTATCTGGATAACTACAAGAAGATCATTTCCACGACGCTCGCCAGCGACAATGCGCCTGACATCTATTTCACCACTCCTTCGTGGGTGGCCGAAAACAGCGCAATGTACGAATATGCAGAAGACCTGTCTGAGCCTGCGCTGAAAATCAATCTGTCCTGCATCAGAGACGGACTTCTCAATAAGGACCCGAATGGGAACATCACCATGGTCCCGATCTATACGACTACGTACGGAATGCTGGTCAACGAGAACATTTTCGCGAAGGAAGGCCTTTCCATCCCGAAAACCTATAATGAACTGATCGACGTGTGCACAAAGCTCAAGGCTGCGGGATACGAGAATCCGGTCATGGGATACAGCAACAACACGTCCTTGCTGTATTCGCTGTTCTTCCCACATTTCTGCGGGGCCATATCCGGAAACGAAGCGGCGATCCTGGCACTCAATGCGCTGGAGCCGTCCGCAGGCGAGTATATGAGAGGATCGCTGGATCTTGTGGCCGATTTCATGAGCCGCGGATTCGTCAACCTTGAGAACTGCAACGAACTCAAAAACGATTACGACGCCGTTATTAAAAGGTTCTTCGAAGGGGACATCCCTATGATGTTCTCCTCCGGCAACACGGTATCCGGAACCGAGAAGAGAGAGATACAGTCCGAATCTTTTGTCGCCAATCCGTTCAAGTACAGTTTTCATCCCGCTCCTTCCACGGATCAGGGAGGATTCTTCCTCAATACCATCTCGATCGGTTTCTCCGTGAACAAAAACAGCAAGAACCTTGACCTGACAAACGAATTCATGCGGTTCCTGATCAGCACGAGCGAACTGAACCTGATGGCGCAGAACAAGCGTATGGTCACCCCGTGCAAGAATATGAAGCTTGACGAGATCTATTCTTCTTTCGGAGAACTCAGCGAGAGCAGCATCATCTACGTGTCCAATCTCGGCCTGGCGGACGCGCCGGACCAGCAGGTACGTAAAGCAGGCGCACAGGTTACGAACGGACTGATGACGGTGGATGAAGCCGTTGCGAAGTTCGGCCAGTTCGAATGACGGCGCATCGTGTGGAGTTTTGAGGCAAAGGATTTAATACTGGAGGTTATTGTTTTATGAGCACACCGATATTAGGAAAGGTAGCATTTATTACCGGAGCGGGCTTCGGAAAGGTCACCGGAAACGACACGACACATGCTCCGAACATGGGAACGGCCATCGCCCAGCGGCTGGCGGAAATGGGAGCCGTCGTTGTGGCGACCGATATTAACGAAGAGGCGGCGAAGACCACCATCACCACGCTGAAGAATTATCCGGGGAATCCTCCGCATATGGCGCTGAAGCTTGACGTTACCAAGCGCGCCGAGATAGACGCGGCTCTCAAGAAGACCGTCGACACCTACGGGAGACTGGATATCATGTGCAACAACGCGGGCGTTTCATCCATGGCTCCTTTTGAGGAACTTTCCGAGGAGGAATGGGATTTTAACGTGAACGTCAACATGAAAGGCGTGTTCCTGTGCATGCAGGCGGCAGTCCCGTATATGAAGGAAAAGGGCGGCCGGATCGTCAACACCTGCTCGATGGCGGCTATCAAGCCGGATCCCACGCTGGCGCACTACACCGCGTCCAAATTCGGCGTTCTCGGACTGACAAAAGCGGCCGCGATCGGACTTGCGCAGTACAACATCACGGTGAACTGCGTCTGCCCCGGCTGGGTCAAGACGCCCATGCAGGATCGCGAGATCGTCTGGGAAGGCCAGATGAGGGGCATGACGCCGGAGGCGGTGAGGCAGAGCTATATCGATCACACGCCGCTAGGCAGACTGTGCTATCCGGAAGACGTGGCGAACGCCATCGCTTTCTTCGTTATGCCTGAGGCGGACTTCATCACCGGCGAAGCGATGAACGTATCAGGCGGCGCAAATCTTTGATTTTTCGATTTCAGGAGGATAAACAAAATGAGTTGGTTGAAAGAGGTTATCGGAACCGAAAAGGCGATCATCGCCATGTGTCATCTTGCCCCGCTTCCGGGAGACCCGATGTATAAAAAAGAACTGGGCATGGAATACGCGGTCGACCGCGCGCGGAAGGATCTGCGCGCGCTTCAGAACGGCGGCGTCGATGCCGTGATGTTCTCAAACGAATACAGCCTTCCGTACCTGACGAACGTCCGCACGGAAACCGTTGCCGCAATGGGCAGGATCGTCGGGGAACTGATGCACGAGATCACCGTTCCGTTCGGCGTAAATGTGCTCTGGGATGCGAAAAAGTCGCTTGATCTTGCCGCTGCGACCGGCGCCAGGTTCATCCGCGAGATCTTCACGGGTGCATATGCCAGCGATTTCGGCATCTGGGATACCAACTGCGGCGAGACTGTCCGGCATCAGCACGAGATCGGCGCCGAAAACGTGAAATTGCTGTTCAACATCGTCCCCGAAGCTTCCGCTTATCTTGCGGGGCGCAAACCGGCCGAGATCGCCAAGAGCACCGTGTTCAACTGTCACCCGGACGCCCTTTGCGTCAGCGGACAGATCGCGGGCGCCGCGACCGACTCGTCCATCCTGGCAGAGGTCAAGAACGCCGTGCCGGATACGGTCGTGTTCGCGAACACCGGATGCCGCAAGGAGACCATTGCAGACCAGCTCGCGATCGCGGACGGAGCTGTCGTGGCCACTACGTTCAAAGTGGACGGCGTTTTCGAAAACATGGTGGATGAACGCCGTGTGGCAGATTTCATGAAAGTCGTCCGCAGCGTGCGCGGCTGAGCAGATTTTTGGGAAAGGTAACTATTTGCAAATGTTCTCTGTTAAGGTTAACGGACACGCTTATGGGGCAGATCTTTGCGTGTTCGATAAAGATGGGCTGATGTTTGATTCCGAACAATTCTGGATCGAGATGGCCAACGCCCGGATCCGCGCCCTTTCAAAGCGCTGTTCCGTCGAGCAGGTCCTCGCATGGGCCAAACTGATGAGCGTCAGGACTGAAGTCAAAAACGGTCTGGTCGAAACGGTGTGGGTAGATCCTGTCGGGATTCTTGCCGTCGCACCTCCCGCGGAAGAGATCATCATCCTTGCCGCGTTCCTGGTGGAAAAGCTGGGGATACTCTGGCATGAAGGACGGAATCTGGCCGCGGAGATGTTCGAACAGTCGGATGCGGACATCAATCTCGACCGCGCGCTCAAGCCGCAGCCCGGGTATGTCGCGCTGATGAAGCGGATCAACGAGCTGGGTATCCACTATGGCGTCGCAACGTCGGACACGGTGGAGCGCACGCGGGATTCCATGGAGCGCTATGACTGCTGGAAAAACGTCCGGTTCGTCGTCACGTCTGCCGACGTGCCGCGCGGGAAGCCGTACCCGGATATGCTGCAGCTCATCTCAGAAAAGGAAAACGTGCCGCTTGACAGGATCGTGATGATCGGCGACTCCTATGTGGACGTGAAGATGGCGAACGCTACGGGCAGTATTGGCATCGGCGTTACGACAAGCCCGGAAATGAAAGAGAAAATGGTCGGATACGCGACGGAAATCGCCGAATCGCTCGAGCAGATCGAGTTCGACAGGGCGTAAGCGGGAGGTTTGACGTGAGAACCGTATTGGGAATTGATATCGGAACGACATCGGTCAAGGCCATCCTGGTCTCGCCGGATGGGAAGATCATCGATGAAGTCAGTGCGCCGCACGATCTGTTTTCAGAAAGATCAGGATGGGCGGAAGAAAACGCAAACGACTGGTGGAACAATTCGGTCCGGGTCGTGAAAGAACTGAAAAGCCGCGCACCGGATGCGTTCGACGCGATCGAATGCATCGGCGTGACCGGCATGGTGCCTGCGATCGTGATGCTGGACAAGGACGGCGTACCGATCCGAAAAACGATCCAGCAGAACGACGCAAGGTCCGTCGAGCAGATCCGCCGCCTGACGGATGAGATCGACCAGGACGAGCTTTACAGGCTGACGGGCGGGTATACCAACCAGCAGCATGTCCTTCCCAGGATGCTTTGGGTAAAAGAGAACGAACCCGAGAACTTTTCGCGCCTGCGCTGGGTCCTCGGTTCGTATGATTATATCGTTTACAAGCTCACCGGCGTTCTTTCCGTCGAGATGAACTGGGCCGTGGAAAGCGGGCTGTTCGACATCCGGAAACGCGAGTGGCTGACCGGCCAGATGACGGAATACGGATTCGACCCTGCGTGGTTCCCGCCCGCGAACGAATCCATGAAGACCGTCGGCAAAGTCAGTGACGCGGCAGCAAAGATCACGGGACTTAAGGCCGGGATCCCCGTAATCGCCGGGAGCGCAGACCACGTCGCGTCAACGCTTTCCGCCGGCATCATCAGGGAAGGGGATCTTCTGATCAAATTCGGCGGCGCAGGCGATATCCTTTACTGTACAGAGGAGATACGCACAAGCCCCAAGCTCTTTTTCGACTATCACATCGTGCCGAACGCCTACCTGATCAACGGCTGCATGGCTGCAAGCGGGTCACTTGTGAAATGGTACCTGGGCGATATTCTCGGCAACTACGGTGGCGATGCGCTTCGCGAACTGGACGAGGCGGCGTCGAAACTGCCGCCGGCATCCGACGGGCTGATCATCCTGCCGTATTTTCTGGGTGAAAAGACACCGATCTTCGACCCGGAGGCGAGAGGTCTTATGTTCGGGCTGACGCTGTCCCACACGAAGGCGCATATTTTCCGCGCTTGCCTTGAGGCGGTCATATACGGGTTCAAGCACCACATCGACATCATCGAAGAGATGGGGTACAACCCGCAGCATATCATCGCGACGAACGGCGGATCCAGAAGCAGATTCTGGTGTCAGATCGCGGCGGATGTGCTGAACCGGGAGGTAAGGGCTTATCCCTCTCATCCGGGCTCGGCAATGGGAGTCGCTTTCCTGGCCGGCATGGCGTCCGGAATGTTCGATTCCTGGGAGCAGATACATCTGTTCCTGCAGGACTACCGTGTCTTTACACCGAACCCGGAAGCCGCGAAGATCTATGAAAAGTCCTACAAGATATACCGCGACCTGTACCGGCAGACAAAGCCCAGCTGCGACGCAGTGGCAAGGCTCTATTGAACGAGGGGACGCCCGACATGACGTTCCCCCTTCTTTGCTCTCGGCAGAGAGGGGAAATATCTGTCGTCAACTACCCACCGCTTAGACTCTGAAGAGCCTTGAAGCGGGGGCTTGCGGGAAATACAGTCCAACTGTGTTTTCTGTAAGCCGAAGCTGACTACCCTCAGTCTGCGAAAGCAGGCTACGTTATCCCGGTCATCACACCTGCGGACGTTCGTCCTAATCCGCAGCTCTGTGGTCCTGCATTAAACAGTCCTGACGGGAAAGGGACAGTGTGCAGGACATGACAAGCCGGGATAACATT
>JAFSSK010000095.1 GCA_017451045.1 Clostridia bacterium | reverse complement strand
TCGGTGATGGGGCTCTTCCCGGCGGGTGAGCCGAGCGACCAGACTTCGATGCCCCCGTCGTCCAGTCTTTTCCTGATCTCTTTAGCCTGGGAAGCCGTCAGGTCCCCGACGCCGCCGTATTCGGTACCCCTGATCTCAAGATAGGGGATGCCGTTTTCCTGCATCGCCTTGATCTGTAAATCGAGTTCCGGACTTACCTCGTCGGCGAATGCGCACAGTTTGATCTTTGCCATATCTCGCCTCTCATACGCCGGAATAGGCGTGGAAACCGCCGTCAACGGGAATGCAGACGCCCGTCACGAAAGAAGCGGCATTGGCGTCGGTCAGGTATCTGAGCGCGCCCAGCAGTTCTTCCGGTTCGCCGAAACGTCCCATCGGGGTTGCGGCCAGGATCTTCCCTGTCCTTGCGGTCGGCGTTCCGTCGGCGTTCCACAAAAGCGCCTTGTTCTGCGCCGTGGAGAAAAAGCCGGGGGCGATCGCGTTGACCCTTATGCCAACCTTAGAGAAATGGACGGCAAGCCATTCCGTGAAGTTGGACACGGCAGCCTTCGCAGCGCTGTAAGCGGGGATCTTCGTGAGCGGCGTGTAGGCGTTCATCGAGGAAATGTTCACGATGGAGCATTCCTCCCGGCCCACCATGTCTTTCGCGAACACCTGCGTCGGCAGCAGGACACCCATGATGTTCAGATTGAAAACGAAATCGAAACCTGATTTTTCCAGGTTGAAGAACGTTTTGATATCCTCGCGGGCCTCGTCGCCGAGTTCATAGTACTCTTTTCCGGTCGTTGCGCGCGGATTGTTACCGCCGGCGCCGTTGAGCAGGACGCTGCAGGGGCCGAGGTCGGAAAGGACCTGCTCATGAACAGCGTTGAGGACGTCGATCTCAAGCACGTTGGCTCCATACGCTTTAGCCTCTCCGCCGTTCTTACGGATCTCTTCGGCAACAGCTTCAGCCGCGTCTTTATTCAGATCGAGGAGCGCGACAGCATAACCGCACCTGGCCATCTCTTTTGCCATGCAGGACATAAGGACGCCGCCGGCACCGGTCACGACGCAAACTTTTTTCTTGGACATATCAGTTCACCTCTCTAAATATTAGATTCTACTTTTATTATAATTCAAATTGATAGATGAAAAAATAGCAAATAAGCACAAAAATATTGCATATTCGAAACAATTATGGTAGAATCGGAACAGGGACAGGATCCCGTTTGAAAGAGAGAACCGTATGGGCGCCATCTACCAGTTCGAAAATGCAGACATATACCTTCACCACAGCTGTGACGATCCGCCTTCTGACAAGACGTATTACATGCACGTTCACCGACGGTGCGAAGTATACTTTTATTTATCAGGCGATTGTTATTTTGCCGTTGAAGGAAACAAATATAAATTAAATAACAATGATTTGCTCATTATGCGTCCGGGTGAAGCGCATAGGCTCCACGTCCGGTCTCCCCGCCGCTATGAGCGCATCGCCGTCCATTTTCCCTCCTCTCTTCTGGAGGATCCTTCGCTTTTGCCTCTTAAGCAGCGCATGTTCGACAGGCCCCTTGGCACGCTGAACCTCATAAGGCTCTCCGCACATGGTCTGGGATTTCTCAGGGAGTGTCTTGCTCGTATCGAAGCGTCAGGCAGCGATAATTCGTCTTCAGAGCGTGTCGGTCTCTATCTTCGCTGCATCCTGCAGGAGATCAGCGACTCGCTCGTATCAAGGCATGACGCCAAAGACGATCCCGAGTCGGCGCCCGACGAGACGCTGACAGGAGAACTTGTCCGGTATCTCAACTGCAATCTGACGCAGCTGAAGAATCTCAGCTCCCTCAAGGAAGTCTTCTTCTTCAGCCCCGCCTACCTGAACAGACTGTTCCACAGGGCCATCGGCTCCTCCATCTGGGACTACGTCGTTCTCAAGCGCCTTTTGCTTGCAAGGACGCTTCTGCAGGAGGGAAACAGCGTGACGGCAGCCTGCGCGCAGTCCGGCTTCGACGATTATTCGTCTTTTTTCAAGCAGTACAAAAAGCGCTTCGGCGTGACGCCGATCCATGACAAGAAGCGAACATGACCGCCTGCGGTCTCAGGGCCATTCTTGCAGGGTTTTCCGTTGACATCCAAACAATTGATATGGTACAATAAAGTGAACAAAACGAAAGGATAATCCGCCCGGCAGAGCTGAGCGGAAAGGTGCTGACGATGATCAATGTAACCGTCTGGAACGAATACCGCCACGAAAAGAGGGAGCCATCCATTGCGGAGATCTACCCGAACGGCATTCACGGAGCCGTCAAATCATTTCTGGACAAACAGCCGGACCTGAACGTCCGTCTTGCCGCGCTGGACGATCCGGATCAGGGTCTTCCGGATGACGTGCTGAACAGCACGGACGTCCTTTTTTGGTGGGGACACATGTCTCATGGCGATGTCCGCGACGATCTGGTCGAAAAGATCCGTCAGCGCGTTTATGCCGGAAAAATGGGGCTGATCGTCCTGCATTCGGGCCATCATTCCAAGGTCTTCCGTTCCGTCGTCGGCGCAACGGGCAATCTGTCCTGGGGCCGGGACAGCAAGGAGATCATCTGGAACCTGATGCCGGCTCATCCCATCGCAGCCGGGATCCCGGATCACTTCCTCCTCGATTGCGAAGAACTGTATGCGGAACCGTTCTATATCCCGCAGCCGGATGCGCTGGTGTTCGGCGGCTGGTACGAGACGGGCAATATATTCCGCAGCGGATGCTGCTTCTTGCGCGGCGCCGGAAAGATCTTCTATTTCCAGCCCGGGCATGAATCATGCCGCTCATACTACAATCCGTACGTGCAAAGGATCCTGACAAATGCCGTCTACTGGGCAAAACCTGCCGATTTCGGCTATGAGATCCCTGACGGCGCGCCGCACATCCCGCATGACGTGACGGAAGAATTCAACAAATAACCGCTGGTGTCTTGACAAGGCGAAAAAAGAACAGAGAGGGTCATTTCGGCCTTCTCTGTTCTTTTGCTTTTGCACGGTATCAGGATCCGATGGCGAAACCGCCGTCCACGCCGATGCACTGCCCCGTTATGAACGATGCCCTCTCAGAAGCCAGGAACAGGATAAGATCCGCGACTTCATCCGGCTCCCCGAGCCGGCACAGCGGCGTTTCATCGCAAAGGTCCGCCAGTGTCTTTTCATCAAGTTTCGCGTTCATATCCGTCCTGATGACGCCCGGTTCCACAAGGTTCACCCGGATATTGGACGGTCCCAGTTCTTTGGCCAGCGCCATGGTAAGCCCGCGCAGGCCCGCCTTTGCGGCGGAATAGGCAGTTTCGCAGGACGCGCCGACTTTTCCCCACATGGACCCGACGAGGATCATGGAGCCGGAATGTCTGCCGATCATGTGTTCGGCAGCCGGTCTTAAACAGTTGTATGCGCCCGTGAGATCCGTCCCGACGATCCTGTCCCAGTCCTTCCTGTCTGTGTCCGTGAACAGTCTGATATCCGAAACGCCTGCGCATATGACGATGCAGTCGATCCATCCCATCTTTTCTGCCGCGTCGCGGACCGTTTTTTCAGCCGCTTCCGTATCGTTCACGTCCAGTTCAAGGCATACGCTGCCGGTGCTTTTCGCCAGAGCATGCGCCTGTTCTTTGCTTTTACAGTATGTGAAAAAGACGCTGTTTCCTTCCCCGGAAAACTTTTTGACGCAGCTGGCGCCGATCCCTCTGGATCCGCCGATGATCAGTATGTTCAAAACAATCACCGCCTTGTTTTTTTCTCGACTCATTGTACCATATCGCAGGGCCGCATGCAAGTACGGCAGGCCGTTTCAGGACAGCAAATTCCTAATTTCAACATTGTAAAATTATAATGTCTATGGTATAATAATTATAATTTGAAGCCACGTTTTCGACGCAGATCCGGCACCCGGAACCCGCCGCACGGGCAAAGAAAGGAATCGACTCAATCCCCCAGTGAATGAGTCCGGAACTACTATGGAGATCCGAAACTACAAATACGCGCTTGCCTGTCCGACAAGCATCGGCGTACGCATCACGCCGACGGACCGTGCGCCCGTACAGAGCAGCAATATGTTCTACCTGCAGTCCACCAGCGCCGAAAGCAACGTTTTGAACATTGCCTCCTCGCTGGGCGAAAACTGCCTGATCATGACAAGATTCGTGGCCGGAAGCCCGATTGCCGCCTTCATCAAGCGGCAGCTTCGCGAGCGTAATATCTCATACGCGGGCCCGGACGTACCGCAGGGCGGTCCCTGGGGATTCCGCCACCAGTTCAACATTGCGGATTCGGGCCGCGGCCTCAGAGCGCCGCGCGTCTGGAACGACAGGGCGGGAGAGGTCGGCGCGACCCTTCGGATCGACGACTACGACCTTGACACCATTTTCAAAAAGGAAGGCGTCGGGATCCTTCATCTGTCCGGTCTGATCGCCTCCATGAGCCATGAAACGTCCCTGTGCTGCCTGGAACTGGCGAAAGCCGCCAAGGCCGCCGGCACGCTCATCAGTTTCGACCTCAACTACCGCGCTTCCTTCTGGAAGGGCCGCGAGGAGGAGCTCAGCCGTATCTTCCGGGAGATCGCTTCGATCGCGGACGTCCTGCTCGGCAACGAAGAGGACTTCCAGCTGTGTCTCGGGATCCCCGGCCCCGAAGCGGGCGGCAAGGACCTGGCATCCAAGATCGACCGGTTCAAGGCAATGATAGACACTGTCCGCAAGGAGTTCCCGAACGCGACCGCCTATGCCACGACGCTCCGGCAGGTCGTGTCTGCCGAAGAGCATCTCTGGGGCGCGCTGCTCTATACGGACGGCAGCTGGTACGTGGAAGAGCCCCGCAAGATCCCCGTTCTCGACCGTATCGGCGGCGGAGACGGATTTGCAGGCGGACTCCTTTACGCCATTCTGCGCGGATGGGATCCTGAAAAATGGCTTCAGTTCGGCTGGGCCTGCGGCGCGCTCGCCGTATCCGGCCTGAACGACTGGGCGGAACCCGCGGACGAAAAGCAGGTCTGGGATATTTACGAAGGAAACGCAAGAGTACAGAGATAAGAGGAGATTACAGTATGAAAAAAGCAGACATCGGCCTGATCGGCCTGGCCGTCATGGGTGAGAACCTCACCATCAACATGGAATCCAAAGGATTCACCGTCGCCGTGTTCAACCGCACCACATCGAAAGTGGACAACTTCATCGCAGGCCGCGCAGCCGGCAAAAACATCATCGGCTGCCACAGCCTTGAAGAACTGATAGACAACCTGGCGCTTCCCCGCAAGATCTTCATGATGGTCAAGGCGGGAGACGCCGTTGACAGCATGATCGAGCAGCTGCTCCCGCTCCTTTCTCCGGGCGACATCATCATCGACGGCGGAAACTCGCACTTCCCGGACACCATCCGGCGCACAGAATACGTTGAATCCAAAGGCATGCTATATATCGGAACAGGCGTTTCCGGCGGTGAAGAGGGCGCTCTGAACGGTCCCTCCATCATGCCCGGCGGAAGCCCTGCCGCATGGCCGCACGTCAAACCGATCCTGCAGGCGATCAGCGCCAAAGTGGAAGACGGTTCTCCCTGCTGCGACTGGGTCGGCGAGAACGGTGCCGGACATTTCGTCAAGATGGTCCACAACGGAATCGAGTACGGCGATATGCAGCTGATCTGCGAAGCCTACCAGCTGATGAGAGACCTGCTCGGCATGAGCTGCGACGAGATGCATGAGGTGTTCGCCGAATGGAACAAGGGCGAGCTGGACAGCTACCTCATCGAGATCACCAAAGACATCCTGGCCTATAAAGACAAGGACGGTTCTCCGCTTGTTGACAAGATCTTAGACAGAGCCGGCCAGAAAGGAACCGGAAAATGGACCGGCATAGCCGCTCTGGACGAAGGCGTCCCGCTGACGCTGATCGGCGAAGCTGTGTTCGCCCGCTGCCTGTCTTCCATGAAGGAAGAACGTGTCAAAGCAGCCGGTGAGTTCAAACGCACAATCCCGGCGTTCGAGGGAGACAAGAAGGAATTCGTGGAAGCTCTTCGTCAGGCGCTTTACGCATCCAAGATCATCTCCTATGCGCAGGGCTACACGCTGATGCGCCAGGCAGCCGGACACTACGGATGGAACCTCAACTACGGCGGGATCGCGCTGATGTGGCGCGGCGGATGCATCATCCGCTCTGCCTTCCTCGGCAAGATCAAGGAAGCCTATACCAGCAATCCGGATCTTGAGAACCTTCTGCTGGATCCATATTTCAAGGAAACTATCCAGAAACTCGTGCCCGCATGGCGCAAAGTGGCGGCAGCAGCCCTTCAGTACGGCGTTCCCGCGCCCGCTATGACGTCGGCCCTCTCCTACTTCGACGGCTATACTTCCGAGAATCTGCCCGCCAACCTGCTTCAGGCCCAGCGCGACTATTTCGGTGCGCACACCTATGAGCGTACCGACGCGCCTCGAGGCGAATTCTTCCATACCAACTGGACGGGACATGGCGGCAGCACGTCCGCATCCACATACAATGCCTGATATCAGACTGATCGCATCCGATCTGGACGGGACGCTTCTCAACAGCAAAAAACAGTTGTCCGACGCGAACGCCAAAGCGCTTTTTGACGCAGCGCAGCGAGGGATCGAGATCGTTCCGGCCACAGGAAGATTCTATGGCGGCATGCCGGCTTGCATCCGCGAGCTGCCGTACGTCCACTATGTGATCACGATCAACGGTGCGAGCGTATATGACATCAAGAAAGGCGTCAGCATCCTGACCGCCGAGTTCTCCTGGGAAAAAGCGGTCGGGATCATGAAGATCCTCGACGGCTACCCTGTCATTTACGACTGCTT
>JAFSSK010000094.1 GCA_017451045.1 Clostridia bacterium | reverse complement strand
TGCATTGAAAAAGCTCTATGAAATGGGTGGAATCTGACCTGATCCGGGCCGCGACAAGTCAGTTTTAACAAGAATTGAAACACCAGTCCTTTCATGCGTTTAATCTGGTCCTGCCACAGGACACGGTGGCGCGCAACTTGCTATATGAAAAGCGCTGTGATATAATTAAAACAGATTAAGAAAGGGGACGGGATTATGAGATATGTCAGGCCGGTTCTAATGGTCATAACGGCTGTGCTGCTGCTTTGCGTTCTACTTGCCTGCGGCGAGGCTGCACAGGAACAGCAGACCCATACGCATGTCTGGACCGAGGTCACCATCCCCGCCACCTGCGAACGGGAGGGCTATTCGGCTTCTGTGTGCGATATCTGCGGGATGAAGCGGGATGAAACGCATACCGAGCCCGCGGGGCACAGTTATGAACTGACGGAAGAGAAAGAGGCGACGTTCCTCGAAGACGGCTGCTCGCTGTACACCTGCTCAGTCTGCGGAAAAACGGAAGAGGTCGTGATCCCTTCCGTTACCCATGATATCCCGAAAGTATATCTGCAGGGAGACCTGGATACGGTCACAGCCAGCAACCGGATACCTTTCCAGATGACATACGTGTCTTCCGAACAGGACTTTTCCTGTATCGCCGCGCTGACGGTCCAGGGCGGATCATCCGCAGTCGGCGGGTACAGCAAGCTGAATTACAACATCCGGCTGTTTGACGACGAGGAACTGGAAGTGAAGCACAAGGTCGATCTCGGTTGGGGAAAGGAAAGCAAATACTGCCTGAAGGCCAATTTTGTCGACTCGACGCAGGCCCGCAACATCGTGACAGCCAGACTGTGGACGGAAATGGTACAGACGAGGCAGGACGTCCCTGAACAGCTGGACAGCGCGCCTGGCAAAGGCGCGGTCGACGGATTCCCCGTGATCGTCGTGGTCAACGGAGAGTTCTACGGCCTTTATACCTGGAACATTCCGAAAGACGAGTGGATGTTCAATATCCACGGATCTGACACCGGGGCAGTGCTTTTTGCGAGCAACTGGAACGATCCGGTCAAATTCAAAACGCCGAGCGCGATGAACGACAGCGAGTGGGTGCTGAAATACGAGAGCGAAGATCTGGCTGGAAAAACCTATCCGCGGCTGAACGAACTGATCAGGTTCCTTGCCTCCGCATCGGACGAGGAATTCTTAGCGCACATCGAGGAATACGTCGATATCCCGTCGGTCATCGACTACATCATCCTCATCACCATATGCGGCGCCGGGGACAATACGTCCAAGAACGCATTGATGGTAACATACGACGGACTGAAATTCTACATGTCGGTATACGATCTGGACGCGACATGGTCGCTGCACTGGACCGGCAAGGAATTCTCGGACGATGAGAAAAACGGTCCGTTACTGGCTACGGACAAGAGCAGCAAGACGATCGTGACGTCCGCTTCCAACCAGCTGTTCAAACGTGTGCTTCAGCACTATTCGGATCTTCTGGCGGAAAGGTTCCTTGAGTTGCGCGAAGGGGTGCTGAGCAACAGGTCTATCTATAAGGCGTTCGAGGACTTCGTGTCCCGGATCCCGCAACAGGTATATGAGGCGGACTGGGAGGCGCATCCGGACGTGCCAAGCACAAAGGAGAACACGGTTTCAAGGATCCGTACCTACGCCAGAAAACGGATGGCGCTTCTGGACGGCGTCATAGCCGCTTATAAAGCGATCAAGCCAAAAGACTGAAGGAGAACGAGCTGTGAAGAACCCTGAATACCGGTTCCCGGCGGTACCCGTATCTTTGATAAGAGCGGCCGTCGTGGCAGATTTTCATAGGGGCGACGCAAATGCGGTTCTTCGGTCCCTGGAAAAGATAAGTCCCGATTTGATCCTTGCACCTGGCGATATCTGCGAGGACCTTACGGACAGAGTGGACAGGCAGGATCCGGGGATATGTCTTTTGAAAGCGATGTGCGGGATCGCGCCCGTGTTCTACTCTTTGGGCAATCATGAGCTGGCCAGGAACCACAGGACGAAATCCAAATGGTCCTCCATCCCGGATACTGTCTCGGACAGCGCCAAAGAACTGATCGGCGAAACGGGAGCTGTCTTCCTTTCGGACGGGTATACCCGCTGGTGCGGCCTTGTGATCGGCGGATTGTGCAGCGGCCTGTGCAACCCCGACGGACGTCCGCATCTTGGCTGGACGGAGCAGTACATGCGCGAGGACGGATTCCGGATCCTTTTGTCCCATCATCCCGAATACTATCCGCTGCTGCCGGAAGGGTGCGCGGATCTCATCGTGGCGGGACATGCCCACGGCGGGCAGTGGCGCATCGGGAAAGCCGGCGTTTTCGCCCCGGGTCAGGGTCTGTTCTCCCGATACACCAAAGGCGTGTATGACGGACGTCTGGTCGTCAGCGCCGGGATCGGCAATCTGACGGTCGTCCCCAGGCTGTTCAACCCGCCCGAGATACCGGTGCTGGTCCTGGGGAAGCAGGCGTGAAGCGAAGGCAAAAAATACAATGAATTGTTGCAATTTATAAAAACGTATGTTATAACCCGAGTTTTACAGTTTTGCCATAATCCAAAGCCCTGAATTCCCATGTGGAATAAGGGCTTTTCTTATTTTGAATATTTTTTCGTTTTTGTTATTGCAAGTTATTGACATTTCACAAAATATGGTGTATAATGGTA
>JAFSSK010000093.1 GCA_017451045.1 Clostridia bacterium | reverse complement strand
GACATGGCCGATATGCGGTTTTCCGTTGGCGGTCGGAGGACCGTCGTAAAAGGTAAAGGTCTGGGCGCCTTTGCGAAGCGCGACGCTCTTCTTGAAGATGTCGTTTTCCTTCCAGAAGGAGAGGACTTCCGCCTCGCGGTCGACGAACTTCATGTCGGTGGGGACTTTTTTGTACATCGGAGTACTCCTTTCAATGATCTAAAGCAGAAAAGAAAAACGCCTTTTCTTCCCGTTAACGGGACGAAAAAGCGAACTTTTGCGCGGTACCACCCATTCTTCACGTATCAAAACGTGCTCTTTTTCCGTGTAACGGCGGAACAGCCCGTCCGAACCTGGCGCCACGCGCTCAGCCCGGCCGCTTCAAGGTGATCCCTGCAGGGGAAGTCTTCCGCAATCACAGCGCCTGCGGATCTCTGAGAGACTTGTTTCGGTGCAGCGTCCTTTTCACAGCGTTTGTGCATTCAATATTATATGAAAGAACACTTTTTTTGTAAAGCACCGCAGACGGCACAAACGCGCGTAAAGAAAGAAAATAGGGGGAAGGACAACGCTTGACGGAAATGCCGCCATGAAACATAATCATTGTTGACAGGTTTTCTCAAAGGGGGAAACGAAATAACATGTATAATTTTGCTTTGCAGATGCCGACGAAACTGTATTTCGGCAAGGGACAGGTCTTTGAGATGGGCAAGGATATCGCCGCATGCGCGAAGAAGGTGCTGATGGTCTACGGCGGCGGAAGCATCAAACGCAACGGAGCCTATGACGACGCCTGCAAGATGCTGGAGGAGAACGGCATCCAGTGGTGCGAGCTTTCCGGAGTCCGGTCCAATCCCAGGATCGAATCCGTCTACGAGGGCATCCGCCTGTGCCGTGAGAACGGACTCGAAGCGATCCTCGCAGTCGGCGGCGGAAGCAGCATCGACTGTTCGAAGGCGATCGCGGCGAACGTCCATTACGACGGAGACGCGTGGGACGCCATCATGAAGCATGCGCCGCAGACGGACAAGGTCTTGCCTGTGTTTACAGTGATCACGCTTGCAGCGACGGGTTCCGAGATGAACCGGAACGCCGTGATCAGCAACCTGGAGCTCAACATCAAGACGGCGATCATGGACGACAGACTGACGCCGGTGGCGACGGTCATGGATCCCACCTATTCCTATTCCGTCAACGCTTTCTATACGGCCGCCGGTATTGCCGACATCATGTCTCATACGTTTGAGAACTACTTCTCCAAGGAGACCGACGCCTATGCGCACGACCGTCTCGCGGAAGCAGGTCTTCTGACATGCATCCAGCAGGGACCCGTCGCCGTGAAGGAGCCGGAAAACTATGCAGCCAGAGCCGCGCTGATGTATATCTCCCCCTGGGTGATCAACGGTCTGACGCGCGCGGGCAAATCCTGCGGATGGAGCTGCCATCCCATCGAACATGAGCTCTCCGCCTATTATGACGTCTGCCACGGCGCAGGGCTTGCCATCGTGACGCCTGCCTGGATGAGGCACATCCTTTCCGACGCCACTGTGGACAAATTCGCGGAATACGGCGTGAACGTATGGCGGATCGATCCGTCTCTTGACCGTTACGAGATCGCGAACCGCGCGATCGACTGCACGGAAGAATTCTTCAGGAGCATCGGACTGCCGATGACGCTGCGTGAGCTCGGGATCACGGAAAAGGACAAGTTCGAGGAAAT
>JAFSSK010000092.1 GCA_017451045.1 Clostridia bacterium | reverse complement strand
TAGGTCAGGTGCGCCAGAATGTCTATATGCCCCCAGTTGAGGATCTCGAGGTTTTCCCGGATGCATCTGCCCAAGTAGGCCATCATCTCGTCCACGGACCAGCCGCTGTAGTCCACATGGGATATCTCGTCCTCCCCGCGCAGCTCGTGCAGGGAACCGATCACGAGATCGTACGGATGATCGTGCAGCCAGCGGGCTGCCGTATACGGATAGTGATGCGGATTTCCCAGCTCCACGCCTCTGATGAGGTTGAGCTTCCCGCGGTACTGTTCGGCTGCGGCCTCGATGGCCGCTTTTGCTTCGTCGTACCGGTACGGGGTATACAGGTTTTCCACCAGGAAATTGATGTCCATATGATCGGTGATGGCAAGGTCCGTTATCCCGCACCTGAGTGCCTGTTCGCACATGGCAGCGGGCAGGGCGTCTTTCGCGCCGTCATAGGAGAAAAGGGAATGGGAATGCAGGTCACACAGCATTTCAGAGCCCGCAGTCCAGCGCTTTCGCGCGTTCAAGGATAATATCCACGAATTCCTCGTTCCAGATGCCCGTGAAGTGGAGCAGGTCGATGACGGAGAAGCGGTTGCGCATCAGATGGCAGTTGTTGATGGCCCAGCGCACCGTTTCGGCTGGAACGGGATAGTTGAGGGTGCTGTAGTGGCAGGGCGCCCCGGCCTTGTGCATGCATGAGGCGATGTAGTCCGGCTTTTTGACCCAGTTCTTCACGTCATTCTTGAATGCGTCGAAGCGGGACAGGAACGCCTTGAACTTTTCCCGGTTGGCAGTCCATGTGGCCAGCTTCTTTTTGTAATCGGACCAGCATTCGTCCGCCGCGTGGTGTTCGTCGTCGAGCCAGCCGAACGCTTCGTATACGCGCGGCTTCATCTGCTCCTCGGTCGGGTAGCAGTTTTCGATATCCACTTTTGCCGGATCGAATTCGTTGAGCAGATAGTCCCAGAGCAGGGAGGAGATGATGCCGGAAACGGCGACCTGCGTACCGTGGTAGCAGATGCCCGTTTTGCGTTTGCCTGCTGTCATGTCGATAAGATGGCTCATCACGTGTTCGGAACCGGAAGCGGGAGAGCTTTCGTCCGCGAACCCCATGGCGTATCCGGAAAGTGTCAGGGTGTTGGCCAGCTCGCCAAGGACCTTCGCGTCCCCGGCCTTGAGCTTCGATGAGTTCTCAAGCAGTCTTTCGCACTGGGTCCTGATGATGTCCGAGGGAGCCTCGTGGAAATTCTTCCCGCATCCCAAAACGTTCCCGAGATACCAGTCCACGGGAGCCGTCCAGGTCGCGATCAGGTCGCCGTATCCGCTGACGTTCATTTCCGCGGGAGCGGCCGCGACGACGTCCAGATCGATGATGAGGATATCCACGTAGCGGGAATGGACCGTCCGCTTGACGCCGTTAATGAGCATGACGGACGAGTTGTCCGAGAATGCGTTGACGGACAGCGCCGTCTGCACCACGATCAGCGGCAGCGGCTTGTCCGGGTTTGCGTAATGGGTGGCGTATTTGCAAAGGTCGCAGATCGTTCCGGAACCGACGCCTACGATGCAGTCCGCGCCCTCGAAATGCGCCTGGATCTTCGCGGCGTTCTCCGGAGTGGCATGCACGATGCCGTCCGGCTCGGACAGCATGAACCACTCGACCTCGAATTCCTTTTCCAGCCGGGACAGAACGGCTTCCTTCACGCGGTCCCCGTGGCTGTCCACGATCTTTGTGGGGCCTGTCACCATCAGGATCTTTTTGCCTGCGGAGAGTTTCTTCACCGCCTCGCCGACACGGTCTATCCCGCCGTGCTCGATGATGACCTGCTTCATCGTGACGGCCGCCAGATGATCCGAACCCGGCTGCTCCTTGATGAGTCTGTTGAGTTCGTCCAGCTTGGTGGCGTCTGCTTCTATGAGTCTTTTATCAGTCATTGTTTTTTTGCCTGCGATTCTGTTTCATTTCTGCCAAAAAATGCAAGAACCATGGCGGCTCCTGCATTTTTTGCTGCGTATTGCGGACAGATTATTTCTTTGCCATGTAAGCGACAACGGCTTTGAGGTTTTCACGGAAACTGCCGTCCGGGATGAACTTCTTGTCGAACAGGGCGGATCCCATGGTGAACGTCCAGGGGGCGATGTCGAACATGGTGTCGATGCGCTCGTAGCTGCTGATGGAACCTGCGATGCAGATCTGCGCCTTCACAGCCTTGCAGAATTCTCTGGCGAGCTTTTCGCCGTCGATGACGTGTCTGTAGGCGAGGATGTCGAATCCCTTGATGCCCTTGGCCATCAGTTCATGGGCGTTGGCGATGATCTCCTCGTTCGTGCCCTCCAGGATGGACGGGCTGCCGCTGACCTTGCCGACGAACGGTAGGTAGCTCATGTTGTTCTTGCGCAGCAGTTCTGCGACGGAATCGTAATACAGCGTGCCCATCAGGTAGTCGAAGCCGCAGTCGATAGCCGTCTGCGCGCCGTCAAGGCAGCTTGCTTCATCATATGTAACAACTTCCAGGAAGGTTGTCTTGCCCGCGGCTTTCATTTTGGACGCCAGCGCCTTCATCTGGTCTTTGGGAAGGCCGACGTTCTTGAAGCCCCAGTACTTGACGTCAAGGTCTTTGCACTCGTCGAACAGCTCGGATGCGTTCTTTACCGTCACATCGTGATGTGTCAGCATGATGATGATTTCAGGTTTCATGAATAAAACTCCTTAAGGAGGACCGGTCACGGCCGGACCCCACGCAATATAATAAGCATAATGCTTACAGTAACATTATAATTCTTTATAGGCGTTTCGTCAAGCCTTTTTGGCCTGCAAGGCTTCCGCTCACCAGCCGGTTTTCTCGTAGTTCGGCTCGACGACGGTCTTGTTGTAGTCGTTCCCGCCGGGGAAGTTGGCGCTCTTCAGGATCCCGGGCGTGATGCCCTTCTCCAGAAGTTTTTCCACGGCGACCGAGGTGACGCTCCACATGATGTAGTCCGAAGCGATGCCGGAAGCCGCGCCGAAACGGGCCTCGATGCCGTCGACGTCCAGCATGGCCTCAGCTGCGGGCGCGCAGTTGTCCAGCGTCAGCGTGGCGATCTCATACAGCTTTTTGCCGGACGGGTGTACGGGGTCTACCTGTGTCGCGTATGCCATGGAGGTCAGTGCGATGACGTTGATCCCCATCTTGACAGCCTCGTAGGCAAGGTCGACGACGGAAGCCGTCCTTCCGGATACGGAACTGACGACCAGGACGTCTCCGGGACGGAAATTGGACTGCGTCAGGGCGTATCTCGCCTGCGCGCCCTGCGTGTCGATGTGCAGATCGGACCTGTCCCGGGCTCTCGCGCCGTTCTCGATCTTCAGATCATAGCTGAAATGTTTGTAGAAGATCGGACCGCCGCCCCTGTATATCAGGTCGTACTCCATCATATGGCAGATGCTGGACAGAAAAATGCATCCGCCGTTTGCGACGCTGTCTGCGATCATTTCTCCCGCTTTGATGATCTGCCCGGTCTGCGTGTCCCTCACTTTTTTGAACAGGTCGTCTACCGCGGCCCTGTAATTATCCAGTAACATGTTTTTCTCCCCCTTGCCGTTCTTTGCTGATTTTTAGATCATATCTGAATTCCGGATACCGCTCGTACAGGGCGGCAAAGTCTTTTTCGCCGAACGATCCCTTGAGCCTGCAGCCGGTCCTTATCAGCACGCCGATGACCGGTTCGAACTTCGGGACGACGGGTGTCAGTTCTTCCGTATGCGAAACGAACGCGTCATAGAAGTATGGATTTCCGCGCCAGACGCTTCCGGAAAGCGCCAGCGGCAGCCCTTTCGGCAGTTTTTCCATGCGGATCATGGCCATGACCTGGTCGCCCAGGCGCCCGCCGGCC